>CAMLKW010000053.1 GCA_946480605.1 uncultured Roseateles sp.
ACGTAGTCGGTGCCCAGCAGCACGAAGCGCTTGGCCGAGCCGCCGTCCTTGCTCATCAGGTATTCCACCGCGGGAATGGCCTGCTGGTTGGGCGCGGCGCCGGTGTAGAACACGTTCTTGGACAGCTCTTCGCCTTCGTACTGCACGGGGTAGAACAGCAGGCCGTTCATTTCCTCGACCACGGGCAGCACGGACTTGCGGCTCACGCTGGTCCAGCAGCCGAAGATCACCGAGACCTTGTCCTGGCCCAGCAGCTGCTTGGTCTTCTCGGCGAACAGGGGCCAGTTGGAGGCCGGGTCCACCACCACGGGTTCGAGCTTCTTGCCCAGCACGCCGCCCTTGGCGTTGATCTCGTCGATGGCCATCAGCACCGTGTCCTTCAACACGGTCTCGGAGATGGCCATGGTGCCCGACAGCGAGTGCAGCACGCCGACCTTGATGGTGTCGGCGGCAAAGACGGCGGCGGGGAGCAGGCTGGCAGCAGTGGCCAGCGCAAGTGCGGAACGGCGAAGCATCGGGAGAGCCTCCAGGTTGGATGTGAGGGATCGAGTAGCCGAATGCACCAGCGCAAGCCCCGTGCCAGCTTCATGCACTTCCTCACATCCGTGTGGCACCACTCCGTCGCACGCTTGTGGGGCCACCAATCCCATCATCGGTGCCATTCGCACCTTTGGTGTACCGCAGCAAACACCGATCGCACTAAACCGGGCGGATCACGCCCCGATTTGTGGCTTGCGGGTTGACCCGGAGCTCGCCGGCACTCAGGCCAAGGCGGGGCGGATCACGCCGTCGCAGGCGCCGAAGCCGATGCGGCGGAACCCCGGCTTGTGCGCGAACGCGCGCAGTCCCAGTTGGTCGCCGTCCAGCAGAAAGGTCCGCTTCTCGCCGTTGGGCAACGTCACGGGTTGCTTGCCGCCCGCGGTCAGCTCCAGCAGCGAGCCGGCTTCTTCCGGCGCCGGCCCGCTGATGGTGCCGGTGCCCAGCAGGTCGCCCGGCTGGAGGTTGCAGCCGTTGCTGGCATGGTGCGTCAGCATCTGCGCCAGCGACCAGTAGGCATGGCGCAGGTTGGAACGCGAGATGCGCGCGGGCTCGGCCATGCCGGGCGTCTTCAGCCACACCTCCATCTCGATGTCGAACGCCGCGTTCGCACGGTGCGCCGGCGAGTCCAGGTAGGGCAGCGGCTGCGGGTCTTCGACCGGCCGCGTGAACGGGATGCGGAACGGCGCCAGCGCGTCCATCGTGACGATCCACGGCGAGATCGTCGTGCCGAAGTTCTTGGCCAGGAAGGGCCCCAGCGGCTGGTACTCCCAGGGCTGGATGTCGCGGGCCGACCAGTCGTTCAGCAGCGTCAGACCGAAGGCGTGCTCGTCGGCCTCGTCGATGGTGAAGGGCTCGCCCAGCGCATTGCCGGGCCCGACGAACAGGCCCAGCTCCAGCTCGCAGTCGATGCGGGCGCTGGGCTGGAACACCGGCGCCTCGGCATCGGGCGGCTTGACCTGGCCCCGGGGCCTGCGCAGTGGCGTGCCGCTGACGACGATGGAGCTGCTGCGGCCGTGGTAGCCGATGGGCACCCATGGGTAGTTGGGCAGCAGCGGGCTGTCGGGGCGGAACAGCCTGCCCACCGCGCGGGCGTGGTGGATGCCGGTGTAGAAGTCCGTGTAGTCGCCGATGCGGCAGGGCAGCGTGAACTCGGCCTGCGCCTGCAGCACCAGCTCGACCTCGGGCGCGCCGGCCTTCAAGGTGTCGAACAGCCGGTGGCGCAGCGCGCGGCGCTCGCTGCCGGGGCGGGCCATCAGCGCGTTCAGGTCCGTGATGCCCCAGCCGGCCAGGTCCAGGATCTGGTCGCCAATGCCCACGCCGACGCGGAAGGGCTCCAGCGTGCCGGCGCGGCGGAACGAGCAGAACGGCAGGTTCTGCAGCGGGAAGTCGGTGGCCGGGTCGTTGGCGGACTCGACCCAGGAGAGCGCCGCGGCGTCGTGGGTGTGGTCAAGCATGGAAGTCGTCTTTCAGGTCGTGCCAGCAGTCGGCGTAGGTCTTCTCCAGCGGCGCTTCATTCAAGGCCCAGGCGGTGGGCCTCAGCGGCCAGCGGGTCTCGAACATGAAGGCCAGCGTGTGGTCCAGCTTGTGAGGCTTCAGCTCGGCACTGCTGGCCTTGTCGAAGGCCTCGGCGTCCGGCCCGTGCGGCACATGGCTGTTGTGCAGGCTGGCACCGCCGGGCTTGAAGCCCTCGGGCTTGGCGTCGTACTGGCCCAGCACCAGGCCCATGAACTCGCTCATCACGTTGCGGTGGTACCAGGGCGGGCGGAAGGTGTCCTCGGCCACCATCCAGCGCGGCGGGAAGATGACGAAGTCCACGTTGGCCCAGCCGGGCGTGTCGCTGGGGCTGGTCAGCACCGTGAAGATGCTGGGGTCCGGGTGGTCGAAGCTGACGGTGTTGATCGTCATGAACCGGGTCGTGTCGTAACGGCAAGGCACCAGGTTGCCGTGCCAGGCGACGACGTTGAACGGGCTGTGGCCCTGGGTCGCGCGCCAGAGCTGGCCGCCGTAGCGTTTGACGATCTCATAGTCGCCGGCCTCCGTTTCATGCCAGGCCACCGGTGCCTCGAAGTCGCGCGGATTCGCCAGGCCGTTGGAGCCTATGGGCCCCAGCTCCGGCAGCCGGAAAGCGGCGCCGTGGTTCTCGCAGACGTAGCCACGCGCGGGCGCATCGAGCGGATCCACCTTGAACGCCATGCCGCGCGGCAGCAGCGCGATGGCACCGGGCGCAACTTCGAGCCGGCCCAGCTCCGTCGTGATGAGCAGCCGGCCCTGCTGCGGCACGACCAGCATCTCGGCATCGGCATTCACCAGCGCGCGGCGACCCATGGCACGCGTCGCGACATAGGCCAGCGCGCCCATGCCACCGACGCCGGGCTCGCCATTGACGGCATAGCTGCGCAGGCCGTCGATGAAGTCGCCGTCGCCGTCCAGCGGCGTGGGCGCCCAGCGCAGCGGGTCGGGCGGCGCGCTCTCGCCCTGCGCCGCGCCGCTCTTCCACAGCGCGTGCGGCAGCGGCCGGTAGCCGCCCACCACCACGGAGGGCTGGCGGCGGTACAGCCAGGTGCGCTGGTTGTCGGCCCGCGGCGCGGTGAAGGCACTCCCGGACAGCAGCTCGGCATACAGGCCGTGCGGCGCGCGCTGCGGGCTGTTGCGGCCTATGGGCAACGCGCCGGCGTGGGCCTCGCTGCTGTGCTGGTTGCCGAAGCCGGTCAGGTATTGCAGGGAGGTCAGTTCAGTCATGGGGTTGGTGAGCCAATGCGAAGGCTTGCCGCAGCACCTCGCGATCGCCGATGTGGTTGCACAGGATCAGCGCAAGGCGCGCCAGCCAGTCGTCGGCGGCTTCGTCGGACAGGCCCGCCTGGGCGGCGATGAGTTCGGCGTAGAAGGCGTCGCCCCCCTCGCACGGATCCGGCCCGAAATTTGGGGTCAGGTTCAATTTGCTCATTCGGGCCTCCCGTGGGCGCGGGCCAGCGCCAGGCCTAGCGCGGCGGCGTCGAAGCGGTGCCAACGCGCGGCGACGACGGCATCCGGGCGGATCAGGTAGACGCTGCCGGGCCCGGCGCCGTAGCGCGTGGCGGCCACGCCCTCGGCCGGCAGCGTGAGCACGCGCACGCCGTCCGCCGGCGCGGCCCAGCCAAAGCACAGCAGCAGGAACTGGCCGAACTGCTCGCTGAGCCAGCCCTGGTCCAGCGGCGCGTCCGGCGCCGGGCAGCCGGGCCCGGGGCCGGCCGCCCAGTCCTGCGCATCGGGCGTGCTCAGCGGCGAATCGACATGCGCGGTGGGCTGCGACAGGCGCCCGCTGTTGACCAGCGGCCGGGCAAAGTCGGCCCGTGCCGCCAGGTCCAACGCGGCCTTGCGCAGCCGCAGGCTCATGGCGCTCTTGGGGCTGATGAAGTCGGTGGCCCGGGTGGAGTGGCCGATGTTGTCGTCCGCGGCCTCCAGGCGCTCGAACTCGTAGCTGTCCAGCAGCACGTCGTCGCCCTCGCCCTGCAACACCGCGGCCAGCTTCCAGCCGAGGTTGTCGGCATCCTGCACGCCGCTGTTGGCGCCGCGCGCGCCGAAGGGCGAGACCTGATGGGCCGCGTCGCCGGCCAGCAGCACCCGACCGACGCGCAGGCGCTCGGCGCGGCGACAGCAGAACTGGTAGATGGACGACCAGGCCAGCTCGAAGCCCTCGCTGCCCAGCATCGCAGCGACGCGGGCGCGGATGCGCTCGGGGTCGCGCTCGGCCAGCGTGTCGGCGTCACGGCCGAGCTGGAAGTCGATGCGCCACAGGCCGTCGGCCTGGGCATGCAGAAGCACGGATTGGCCGCGGTGGAAGGGCGGGTCGAACCAGAACCAGCGCTCGGGCCTGGCCGGGTCCAGGCCGCGCGGACGCACGCCCGCACCCAGGCGCACGTCGGCGATCAGGAAGCGGTCCTCGAACACCTGGCCCGCGAAGCTCAGCCCCAGCAGGGTGCGCGTGGGGCTGCGCGCGCCGTCGCAGCCGACGACCCAGTCGGCGCGCATGTCGAACAGGCCATCGGGCGTGCGCACGGTCAGCGTCACGCCATCGCCATCCTGCTCCAGCCCGATCAGCTCGTGCCGTCCGCGCAGCTCGATGCGCGGCTCCAGCTGCACGGCGCGCACCAGCCTCGCCTCGACCTGGTCCTGCTGCAGGTTCACCATCGCCGGCATCTTGTGGTGCGCCTCGGGCAACAGGTCGAAGGCATAGGCCTCGCGCTCGCCATGGAACACGCGGCCCCGCTGCCAGCGCACGCCCTCGCGCGCCACGGCCTCGCCCACGCCGAGGCGGTCGAACACCTCCAGCGTCTTCTTGGCCCAGCAGACGGCGCGCGAGCCCTCGCCTATGCGGTCGCTGTCATCGATGACGACGACGGGCACGTCGCGCCGCGCCAGGTCCAGCGCCAGCGTCAGGCCTACGGGGCCGGCGCCGACGATGACCACCGGGCGGCGCTGCGGCTGGCCGGAGCGCTGCTCCAGGCTCTGGTGGTAGGGGTAGCGTGGCAGGTCCATGCCGGCCTCAGGCGCCTTCGAGGGCCTTCCACATCTCGATGTCGCGCTCGGCGGTCCAGACGCGCGGGTGCGCCGTGCCGCCGGCCTCGTCGTAGGCGCGGGTCACGTCGAAGGGCATGCAGTGGTCGAAGATGACCCAGTGCCCGTAGGTGGGCCGCAGCGCCGCCATCGTGCGCTGGTAGACCGCCTTCAGTTCCTCGCCGGCCTTCACGCCGGCCTGCACCGCCGCGTACAACTCGCTGACGAAGGCGCGCGTGCCGTCCAGGCCTGCCTTGACCTGCTCGGCGCCCTTCAGCGCCGGGCCGCGGCCCGGCACCAGCGCCGCCGCATCCAGCTTCGCGATGGCGTCCAGCGTCGCCGGCCAGTCGGCGAAATGCGCATCGCCGCAGTAGGGGGTCGCGTCGAACTCCACCAGGTCGCCGCTGAACAGCACGCGCTCGCCGGGCAGCCAGGCCACCGTGTCGCCCGCCGTGTGGCCGCGGCCGGGCGAGAACATCTCGACCTGCACGCCGCCCAGGTCCAGCGTGAGTCGGCCGCTGAACGTCAGCGTGGGCCAGGTCAGCCCCGCCGGCACGGACTCGACGTTGCGGAACAAGCGCGGGAAGCGCCCGATCTCGCTGGCCTTGTCCTGCTCGCCGCGCTCCTTGATGAGCGCGAGGGTGCCTTCGCTGGCGATGACCTGCTCCAGCCCCTCGGCCTTGAAGGCGCTGGCCCCCAGCACGCGCACCGCGTGGTAGTGGCTCAGCAGCACGTACTTGATCGGCACGGCCGACACCTCGCGGATGCGGCGGATCACATCGGCCGCCATGACCGGCGTGGCCTGGGTGTCGATGACCATGGCCGCATCGCGGCCGATGACGATGCCGGTGTTGGGGTCGCCCTCGGCCGTGTAGGCCCAGGCGTGCTCGGACAGGCGCTCAAAGGTGACCTGCTTTTCTTCCAGGTCGGCCTGCGAGGCAAAGGCTTTGGTCGTGCTCATGGCGTCTCCGGCTGTCAGGCCCGAAATTTAACCTAATCCAAATCAATTCACCAATATAGAATTTTCTGCATGAAAGAACCGCGGGGCATCCAGAGCATCGAAGTGGGCGGCCAGTTGCTGCTGGCGCTGGCCCACCACGGCCGGCCCATGGCGCTGAAGGATCTGGCGCGCGAGGCCAGCATGACGCCGGCCAAGGCCCATCCCTATCTGGTCAGCTTCATCAAGCTGGGGCTGGTGGAGCAGGACGGCGGCAGCGGGCCCTATGGCCTGGGACCGCTGGCGCTGCAGCTGGGCCTGATCAGCCTGCAGCAGTACGACCCGGTGCGGCTGGCCACGCCGGTCATCGAGGAGTTGGCGCAGCAACTGGGCCACACGGTGGCCATCGCGGTCTGGGGCACGCACGGGCCCACCATCGTGCGCGTGGCCGAGGGGCCGACGCCGGTGCACATCAGCATGCGCCACGGCACGGTGATGAGCCTGTCGGGCACGGCGTCCGGCCGGCTGTTCGCAGCCTGGCGCCCGGACGACGCGGCCCGGCTGGGCGTGCCGCTGCCGGCGGCGGACCTGTGCGAGCAGGTGCGCCGCGAGGGCCTGGCGACGGCCCGCGACGGCGTGGTGCCCGGCGTCAGCGCGGTGGCGGCGCCGGTGTTCGACGCGGCCGGGCGGCTGGTGCTGGCACTGACCGCGATCGGGCCGACCGCCAGCTTCGAGACGCGAGCCGATGGCGAGGTCGCCGGCGCCGTGCGGGCCGCTGGTCAGCGCGTGTCGCGCCAGCTGGGCCAGCCGGCCTAGGTGGGCTTGCCCGCCGCCAGCGCGCGCAGCCGCGCGCGGTTGGCGCGCGCCCAGGACACCAGCTCGTCGGGCGGCATGGGCCTGGCCAGCAGATAGCCCTGGGCGATGTCGTAGCCCAGCTCGCTGAGCAACCGCCAGTCGGCCTCGGTCTCCACACCCTCGGCCACCGTGGTGATGCCCAGGCGCCGGCCCATGTCCAGCGAGCTGACCAGGATGGCGCGGCGATTGGCGCGCTCGGCGGCTCCGTCCACGAAGATGCGGTCGATCTTCAGCTCCGTGAACGGGCTGCGCGACAGCGTCTGCATGGATGAATAGCCGATGCCGTAGTCGTCCATGGACAGGCCGAAGCCGCGCAGCCCCAGCCGGGCCAGGTTGGCCAGCGCCTGGCTGCTCATGAGCATGGTCTCGGTGACCTCCCAGGTCAGCGACTGCGGCACCACGCCCTGGCCCAGAACGACCTCCATCAGCCGGTCGACGAAGCGCTGGTCCGCCAGGTCGTCGGCCGACAGGTTCAGCGACACGCTGAGGTTGGGCATGGCGCGGTGCCACTCGCGCCGCCAGTGCAGCGACTGCTCCAGCATGGACAGCGTCAGCCGCGCCATCAGCGGCGTGCCTTCGATCTGCGGGATGAAGGCGCCCGGCGGCACCAGGCCACGCTGCGGGTGGCGCCAGCGCACCAGCGCCTCCACGCCCTTGACCAGGCCGGTGGCGATGGCCACCTTGGGCTGCACGAAGGGCACGAACTGGCCACCGTCCAGCCCGGCGCGGATCTCCTCCAGGCACAGCGCCTCGGCCGCCGCGGCGCCGCGCTGCCGCGGCCGCTGCTCGGTGCCCTGCAGCAGGCGCTCCAGCGCCTCCTGCTTGACAGGCTTGACCAGCGTGCCCAGCAGCCGCACGGCGGCGTTGTCCGAGCCCAGCGACTCCACCGTCTCCAGCAGCCGCGGGTCGCGCGCGCTCATCGCGATGAGGTTGTCCACGCCGCCGCGCTCGGCCAGCCGGCCGATCAGCTCGATGCCGTCCATGCCCGGCATGTCGATGTCGGTCAGCACCAGGAACACCGGCGGGCCGCCCAGTTGGTCCAGCAGATGCAACGCCTCCACGCCGTCGCCGGCCTGCAGCACGGTGCCGAACTGCAGTTGCCGCATCAGCTCGACCAGATGGTTGCGCTGGACCAGGCTGTCCTCGACCACCAGCACCGCACGGTCCTGATACAGGCTCACCGCAAGCCTCCGCGCACCTGCATGCGGCCGAGGATCTCCTGCGCCACGCTGGCCAGCGGCACGATGCGGTCCACCGCGCCGCGCTTGATGGCCTCCTTGGGCATGCCGAACACCACGCAGCTGTGCTCGTCCTGCGCCAGCGTCACCGCGCCCGTCTCGCGCATCTCCAGCAGGCCGGCGGCGCCGTCGTCGCCCATGCCGGTCATGATGACGCCCAGTGCGTTGGCGCCGGCGCAGCGCGCCACGGAGCGGAACAGCACGTCCACCGACGGCTTGTGGCGGTTCACCACCGGACCGTCCAGCACCTCGACGAAATACTGCGCGCCATTGCGCTTGAGCAGCATGTGCCGCCCGCCCGGCGCGATCAGCGCCCGGCCCGGCAGCACGCGGTCGCCGTGCGCCGCTTCCTTCACGTCGATGTCGCAGATCTGGTTGAGCCGCGCCGCGAACGCCGCGGTGAACTTCTCCGGCATGTGCTGCACGATGACGATGCCGGGGCACACCCGCGGCAGCGCGGTCAGCACCTCCTCCAGCGCCTGCGTGCCGCCGGTGGACGTGCCGATGGCCACAACCTGCTCGGTGGTCTGGGTCATGGCGCGACCCTCGGCCATGGGCGGCAGGATGACGTCCGCCGTGTTCTTGGTGCGCGCCTGCGGCGGCGGCGCGCCGGCCCTGGCCGCCAGCCGCGAGACGTTGGCCGCCGCCGCCGAGCGCACCGCCGCGATCAGCTCCGGCGCGCTGGCGTTCAGGAAGTTCTTCAGGTCCAGCTTGGGCTTGGTGACGATGGCCACCGCACCGGCCGCCATCGCCTCCACCGAGGTCTGCGCGCCCTTCTCGGTCAGCGTGGAGCAGATGATGACCGGCGTGGGCCGCTCGGCCATCAGCTTGCGCAGGAAGGTGATGCCGTCCATGCGCGGCATCTCGACGTCCAGCACGATGACGTCGGGCCACTGCGTCTTCATGCGCTCGATGGCCATCAGCGGGTCGGACACCGCGTGCAGCAGCTCGATGCCGGGCGCCTTGTCCAGCAGGCCGCCCAGCACCTGGCGCACCACGGCCGAGTCGTCCACCACCATGACCTTGATCATGACGCCCCCCGGCCCAGGGCCACCCCGTCCTCGGGCCGGCCGTGGCGCACCCAGACCTCGCCGCTGCCGACGTCGAACACGATGCGACGGTGAACCGCGTCGAACAGGCTCTCGGACACGATCTGCAGGCCGCGCGCCCGCAGCATGGCCTTGGCGGCCTCGCCGTTCTGCCGGCCGATGTCCAGGCCAGGCCTGCCCTCGAACATCGCGCCGCCACCGAACACCTTGGCCTGGCAGTCGGCGTCTTGCACGCCCAGACGCCGCAGGTCCTGCAGCATCAGCTCCAGCGAGTCCTCGGCATAGCGGCCGTTGGCCGGCAGGCCGCGCGCCACGTTGGAGCCCGGCAGCACGAAATGCGACATCGCGCCGACGCGCAGCCGCGGCTGCCACAGCGTGACCGACACGCAGGAGCCCAGCAGCGTGGCAATGCGGTGGCGTGCGTCACCCGCGAAATGCTCGCCCGGCAGCAGGAACACGTCGATGACGGCGGTGGCAACCATGTCAGCTGCGACGGTAGACCGAGGGCCGCACGGCGGTCAGCGCGTCCGTGACATCGTTGAGCGTCTCCGAATGCCCCACCAGCAGGTGGCCGCCCGGCTTGAGCAGCGGCACCAGACGTGCGACGACGCGGCGCTTGGTCTCCAGGCTGAAATAGATCATCACGTTGCGCAGGAAGATCATGTCGAAGCTGCCCAGCGCCGCCGGCAGGGGCCGGTCCAGGTTGAGCTGCGCGAACTCGATGCGCTCGCGCAGCGCGCGCTGCACCAGCAGCGTGCCGGCCTGGTCGCCGAATCCCTTCAGGCAGAAGCGCTGCCGGTAGGCCAGCGGGATCTGCGTGGTGCGGCTCTCCGGGTAGTGGCCGAAACGCGCGCGCCGCAGCACCTTGGTGCTGATGTCGGAGGCCAGCAACTGCCAGGGCAGCTCGGCCTGCACGTCGGCCAGCACCATGGCGATGCTGTAGGCCTCCTCGCCGGTGGAGCAGGCCGCGCTCCAGACGCGCAGCGGCCGGCGCTCGCGGCACGCCGCAGCGGCCTCGTCGCGCAGCAGCTCGAAGTGGCGCGGCTCGCGGAAGAAATAGGTCTCGTTGGTGGTCAGCAGGTCCACCGCCAACTGCACCTCCTCGGGATCGCGCCGACTGGCCAGCAGGCCCAGGTAGTCGCTGTAGCTCCTGAAATGGTGGTGGCGCAACCGCTTCTCCAACCGGCCGCTGACCAGCGCCTTCTTGGCCGGGCCCAGCGTGATGCCCGCCTCTTCGAGGATGAAGCCCTGGAAGCGCGCGAACTCCTGGTCGCTGATCTCTATGGCCATGCGCCCGTCACCTCAGGCCGGCGCCAACCGCGCCGGCTGCTCCGGCTGCAACGCAGCCAGCTCGTCCAGCGCCAGCACCTGGCCCACGTCCAGCACGATGACGAAACGGCCCTGCACCTTGCCGATGCCGGCGACGAAGCTGGTGGCGATCTTGAGACCGAAGCTGGGGGGCGGCTCGATGTCGGCCGTGGCGATCTCCTGCACGGCACTGACGGAATCGACCACCACGCCGATGACCTGCTGCTCACCGCCCTGCTCGGTCTCGACGATGACGATACAACTGCGCTTGCCGATGACGCTCTCGGCCTTGCCGAAGCGCACCGCCAGATCCATGACCGGCACCACCGCGCCGCGCAGGTTGATGACGCCGCGTATGGTGGCCGGCATCATGGGCACGGCCGTCACGCCGCCGAACTCGATGATCTCCTTGATGGACAGGATGCCGATGGCATAGACCTCCTCGCCAAGCGCGAAGGTCAGGTACTGGGCCGAGTCCGCGACGGGCGCAGAGGCGGCGACGGTGGCGAGTGCGTGGCTCATGCGCGCCCCGCTCAGTACTTGGTGAACATGGCCTCGTCCGGCTCCGCGTCGCCGAACGCCCCCTTGCCTTGAGGGCTCGCCGGCGCCCGGGCGGACGTGCGCGCCGGCGCGGCACGACGCGCCCGCACGGGCAGCGGGCGACCGCTGCCGGACACCTTGAAGAACGAGATGATGGTCTGCAGTTCCTCGGCCTGGCTGCTCATCTCCTCGGCCGTGGCGGCCAGCTCCTCGGAGCCCGCCGCGTTCTGCTGCGTGGTCTGGCTCAACTGGCCGACCGCCGAATTGATCTGGCTGACGCCCGAACTCTGCTCCTCGCTGGCGGCCGTGATCTCCTGCACCAGGTCGGAGGTCTTCTTGATGTTGGGCACGATCTCGTCCAGCAGGTGGCCGGCGCGCTCGGCCAGCTCCACGCTGCTGCTGGCCACCTCGCCGATCTCCTGCGCCGCCACCTGGCTGCGCTCGGCCAGCTTGCGCACCTCGGCCGCGACGACCGCGAAGCCCTTGCCGTGCTCGCCGGCGCGCGCCGCCTCGATGGCGGCGTTCAGCGCCAGCAGGTTGGTCTGGTAGGCGATGTCGTCGATGATGACGATCTTCTTGGCGATCTGCTTCATCGCCGCGACGGTGGACTTGACCGCCTCGCCGCCCTCGGCCGCCTCGGCCGCGGCCTTGCTGGCCATGGCATCGGTGACCTTGGCGTTCTCGGTGTTCTGCGCGATGGAGGCCGTCATCTGCTCGACGGAGGCGCTGGTCTCCTCGACGCCGGCCGCCTGCTCGCTGGTGGCCTGCGACAGCGACTGCGCCGTCGCGCTGACCTGCTCGGCCGCGCCGGTGATGCCCTCGGCGCCGGTGCTGACCTCCGACACGACCTGGCTGAGCTTGTCGACCATGGCCTTCATCGCGGCCAGCAGGCTCTTGGTGTCGCCCGGCTTGGTCTGGATGTCCACGGTCAGGTTGCCGGCCGCGACCTCGCGCACCATCTCGGCCGCGTAGTCGGGCTCGCCGCCCAGCTGCGCCAGCAGGTTGCGGATGATGAACACGGCCAGCAGCACGCCGATCAGCAGGCCGCCGACGATGAGGCCGATGTTGACCTTGGTCGTCGCGGCGGACTGCGAGACGGCCTCCTTGTACTCCTGCTCGGCCACGCTCTCCTGCAGCTCCTGCAGCTTGCCCAGCGTGGTGCGGGCACTGCGGAACTGGTCTTCGGCCGCGGTCAGCGAATCCAGCGCCGCGGCGGCGTTGCCGCTCTTGTAGCCGTTGATGACCTTGTTGCCGGCCTCGCGGAAGCTGTGCCAGGCCGGCCCGAACTCGTCGGCCAGCTTTTTCTCCTCGGTGGTCAGCGAGGTGGCCATGTAGGCCTTGTGATTCTTCTCGAAGTTGCCGTCCTCGCGGGCGATGCGCTGCAGCAGCGGCTCGGCATCGTTGGCGTTGTTGACCCGCGCCAGCTTCAGCAGGTTGACCCGGATCTGGTAGGCCGCGTCGTTGATCTTGCCCAGCTGCACCAGCGCGATCGTGCGGTCCTCGTAGACCGTCTTCAGCTTGGCGTTGCTGAAGTCCATGCCGCGCAGGCCGGCCAGGCCGATCAGCAGCATCGCGATGGCCATCACCGCGACCAGCAGGCTCAGCCGCATCGCGACCGTCAGTTTGTTCAGCATTTGGTTTCTCCTACCTTGGTTCGCGGCCTCAGGGGGCCTTGTGTTCGTGGGTCAGGGTTCGGGTGCCGTGCTGTTGGCGGCTGCCGGTCTGGCGCAGCAGCTCGGCGATGTCGAGGATGAGGGCAACGGCACCCGTGCCCAGGATGGTCGAGCCGCTGATGCACTTGACCTGCTGGAACACGCGGCTCAGCGGCTTGATGACGGTCTGGAATTCGCCCAGCAGCGCGTCCACGACCAGGCCCGCGCGCTGGCCGGCGTGGTGGATGACGACCACGCTCTCGCGCCGCGGCGCCGGCGCGTCGATCTCGAAGAAGCGCCGCAGGCTCACCAGCGGCAACACCTCGCCGCGCAGGTTGCACCAGTCGTGGCCCGGCTCGCTGCCGAACTCGATGCACTCGTCGATCATGTCCAGCGGCACGACGAAGATGGACTCGCCCACCTTGACGAGGAAGCCGTCGATGATGGCCAGCGTCAGCGGCAGCCGCACGCTGACGGTGGTGCCCAGGCCCTCGCGGCTGCTGATGCCCACGCTGCCACGCAGCGCCGTGATGTTGCGCTTGACCACGTCCATGCCCACGCCGCGCCCGGACAGGTTGGTGATCTGCTCGGCCGTCGAGAAGCCGGGCTCGAAGATCAGCTCGAAGACCTCGCCGTCGCTGAGCTGCACGCCGGGCTCGACCAGGCCGCGCTCCAGCGCCTTGGCCAGGATGCGCTCGCGTTTGAGGCCGCCGCCGTCGTCGCCCACCTCGATGACGATGCTGCCGGAGTCGTGGAAGGCGTTCAGCCTGACCTTGCCGCGCGCCGGCTTGCCGCGCGACAGGCGCACGTCGGCCGGCTCGATGCCGTGGTCGATGGCGTTGCGCACCAGGTGCATCAATGGGTCGCCGATCTTCTCGACCACCGTCTTGTCCAGCTCGGTGTCCTCGCCGCTGATCTCCAGCGCGATGTCCTTGCCCAGCTCGCGCGCCACGTCGTGCACGACGCGCTGGAACTTGGTGAAGGTGGCGCCGATCTTGACCATGCGCAGCTGCAGCGCGCTGTCGCGCACCTCCTGCACCAGGCCGGCCAGGCGCGAGCTGGCCTCCATCAGCTCGCCGTCCTGGCGCTTGCGCGCCAGCAGCTCGGTGCTGGCACCGGCGATGATGAGTTCGCCCACCAGCGTGATGAGCTGGTCCAGCCGGTCGGCATCGATGCGGATGGAGCGGTTCTCGGACGCCTTGGGCTTGTCCGCGCCGGTCGTCTTCTGCTTGCTCAACGCAGCCTCGACGACCGCCGGCTGCACGGCCTGGGCCTCGACCAGGATCTTGCCCAGCGGCGGCGCGGCGGCCTCGGACTGCGTCTCGCGCGCCTCGTCCTGCAGCGCCAGCGCCGCCTGCAGCTCGCGCTCGGTGACGCTGCCGCAGGCCACCAGGATCTCGCCCAGCCGGGCCGGCGTCTCGGGCAGTTCGTGGATGAGGGCCACGTAGTCGGCGATGCGGCTGCGCGGCGCGATGATGCGCAACGCCAGGTCGTCGCGGACGAACTCGAAGGCGGCCTCGATCGTGGCCTTGTCGGCGCCGCTGGCGAAGGCGATCTCGAAGCCCAGGTAGCAGGCCTCGGGGTCCATCGCGGCCGGGTCGGCCGGCAGCGCATCGGCCAGCGTCGCGATGCCGGCGATACGCCCCAGCGTGCCCAGGTAGCGGATGAAGGACAGCGGGTCCATGCCGTTGCGCAGCACGTCGGGCCCGAAGCGCAGCGACAGATGCCAGTGGTCCGCGCTGTCGCCCTGGCGCGCGATGCGCTCCACCTGGGGCTCGCCGGCGCCGCTGAGCGCCACCGCGCCGGTCTGCGGCGCCAGATAGCGGCCCAGCTGCTGCACCAGCGCGGCGCCGGCCTGAGCCTCGTCCTCGCCCTGGCCGCGGCCGGCGGCCACGCCTTCCACCAGGCCGTTGAGGTAATCGCAGCAGGACAGCAGCAGCACGACCAGCTCGTCGTCGATGCCCACATGGCCGTCGCGCACGCGGTCCAGCACGCTCTCGACGACGTGCGTGAACGCGACCACGTCGTCCAGCCCGAACAGGCCGGCCGAGCCCTTGATGGTGTGGGCGGCACGGAAGATGGCGTTGACCGCCTCGCCGCGCTCGGCACTGTGCTCGATGTCGAGCAGCGCGGCCTCCATGTCGGCCAACAGCTCGCGGCTCTCCGCGATGAAGGTCTGCAGCGCGGCTTCCAGATCCATGGGTGGCGTCCTTCGGGTCAGGCGGTCGGGATGACCAGCGGGTCGCCGAAGTAGGCGGCGACGTTGAGCAGCTCGAACACCTCGACCACGGCAGGGCTGTGGTGCAGCAGGTGCAGCTCGATGTGGCGCTGCAGCGCCACCTGCTTGGCCAGCATCAGCACCTGCAGGCCGGCGCTGTCCAGCTCGCTGACTTCACCCAGATCCACTTCGAGCAGCGCACCGCAGCCGTCCAGCGCGGCCAGCAGCTCGGCCTTCAGCTCGGCCGCCCGGTAAATGGTCATCTCGCCGCTGATCTTGAACATGGCGATCCCCTCAGGGCAGGACCAGCTTCTGCACCGCGCCCAGCATCACCTCGGGACGGAAGGGCTTGACCACCCAGGCCTTGGCGCCGGCGGCCTGGCCCTCGGCCTTCTTGGCCTCGGCGGACTCGGTGGTCAGCATGATGACCGGCGTGAACTTGTAGGCCGGCATCTGCTTGACCGCCTTCAGGAAGGCGATGCCGTCCATGTTGGGCATGTTGACGTCGCTGATGATGAGGTGGACCTTCTGCCCGGTCAGCTTGGCCAACGCGTCGCGTCCGTCGGAGCCCTCGATGACGTCGTAGCCGGCGCCGCGCAGCGCGATGCCGACGACCTGGCGCAGCGAGGCGGAATCGTCGACGACCAGGATGGTCTTGGCCATGGAATGCCTTTCCTAGATTCAGAAGAAGGTGATCTCGTCGGCCGGCTGCGGCTTGGGCGCCGCCGACTGGCCCTTGTGGATGGCGTGCTCGTCGGCCATCGCGTAGGTCTTCTCAAGCTCGGCCAGCAGGCCGCTGACGTCGGCCGCCTCCAGGCCGCGGTCCTGCTTCAGCAGCTCGGGCAGGCGCTCGATGTTGTGGCGCACATGGCTCATGACCTGGCTGATGCGGTCCTGGAACTGCAGGTGCACCAGCGCCTCGCTGATCTCGCCCTGCAGGTAGTCGCGGCCACTGCGCAGTTCCTCGGCATTGGCCGCCAGGGCATCGGTGGCCTGGCGCAGCTCGGTCAGCACCGTCTCGATGCTGGCCTCGGACGCGGCGACCGAGCGCTGCTCGGCCTCGGCGCTCTGCTCGGCCGCCCGGCTGCTGCCCTGGATGGCCTCGCTGATCGCGGCCACCTTGTCGGCAATCAGCTTGCCGGTCTCGCCGGAGCGGTTGGACAGCATGCGCACCTCCTGCGCCACGACCGCGAAGCTGCGGCCCTGCTCACCGGCGCGGGCGGCCTCGATGGCGGCGTTCAACGCCAGCAGGTTGGTCTGCTGCGCGATGCGGGCGACGTCGGCCGCCATGTCCTGCAGCTCGCCGATGAAGCGCGCCAGCGCCTGCACCTGCACCAGCATCTCGGCCTTGCCGGCCATGGCCGCCTTCAGCGACACGACCACGTCGCCCAGGCGCCGCTCGCCGGCCTCGAAAGCCTGCACCAGCCCGCCCGAGCCGGCGGTCAGGTCCGACATGCGCGCGGTCTGGTCCAGCTGCGCGACGATGCCACCGAAGCGCTCGGCCAGCGCCGACACGGCCGTCTCCATCTGAGCGCGGGAGGATTCGATGTGGCCGCCCCACACGGGCGCCATGCGCTCGCCAAGCTGCCGCTGGCCGTCCAGCAGTGCCTGCTCGCGGCGCGACCAGGCGCTGCGCTCGGCAGCCCTCTGCCGCCACTGCCAGGCCGTCAGCGCCAGCAGCACGAGGGCCGCCAGCAGGGCGGGCCAGGTCAGGCCCAGGCCCGCAACCGCCGCCACGGCGCCCACGCCGCCCAGCAAGGGCAGGCCCAGGTCACTCCAGCGGCTCGACTCGTTCTTCCACGTCACGACAGCACCCCCCCGGGACCCGGCCCCATGCCTCGTTGCGATGAACTGCAAACAGGGCCGGACGGTAAGCGAGCGCGGCGACCGCCAGCCGTGAAATAGTCACGCGCTTCGGTGCCTTCTCGCAGGCACCGTAAGCTAGTCGGGTTCGGGGAAGTCTGCAAGCCGGCCGGACGGCCGGGGGTGGAGGGCTCAGCCCAGGCTGGCCAGCATGGCGGCCTCGGTGGCGGGATCCCAGGCCAGCGGGTACAGGCAGCGCGCGCTGCCCAGCAGTTCGGGGCGCCCCCCCCACAGCGCGATCTGCTCGCGCACCGTGGCGAAGTCCACGCTCATCAGCACCGCCGGCGCATCCACGCGCGGGTTGTGGCGCGGCGTCGTGTGCGGCAGCAGGCCCAGGTAGCGACGATAGAAGGCCACGTGGCGCGGATTGACCTCGATGATGAGGCGCTCGCAGCGCGCGCGGCGATGGGCATGCAGATAGCCCAGGTGGAAGACCTGGGCCAGCACGCGCTTGGGATCGTAGGAATGCTTGTCGACCGCCAGGCTGCCGAACTCGCACAGCTTCACACCCGAGGCGCGCCAGTCGGCCAGTTCTTCCTGGAACAGCAGGTCGGCCTTCAGCCCGCCGACGCCGTCGAAACGCACGGACAGGGTGCCGACGATCTTCTCGCCGTCGCGCGCCGTGCAGACCACGTCGCCGGCCTCGTTGCGGCTGCTGAAGTCGCGCTTCACGGACAGGCCGCGGTCCTGGTAGCGCCGCTCGACCAGCCCCAGCGCGTCACCCTCCAGCGAGCCGAAGTCGCTGTTCAGCTCCAGCGGCGGCCCCCCGAAAGGGTTGAGCTCGCCGCGTTTACTCTCTTTGAAGCTGGGGATCATGGACTGCATCCTTGGGCGCATAGTGCACCGGGGACGTGAAGTCTAGGCACTTCATGGTGAATTTTGCGAGTCACATACAGACCGATACGTTGCCAATCGCTGTATGTGCCGGGTTGCCCCGTCGCCCGGACGGGTGACAAGGCGGCCGTTCCGGCGCCCGCCGGAACGGGCCCAGGCCAGGGCGACGCGCACGGCCCCGAAGGGCCGCGCGACGCCTCAGACGCCGTAGCGACCGGCCATGCGGTTCATGTGCGACAGCGACAGGCGGTGCATTTCCAGCAGCGCGATGAGGCCGTTGCGGTGCAGTTGCAGCACCTTGTCGTCGGCCAGCTCGCTGTATTTCTTCTCGTCCAGCGCCAGGAAGCCCTCGACATCCAGCTTCTCGCCGTTGGGCAGCGTGGCCTCGAAGCGCATGTCCTGCAGCAGGTCCAGCTCGACCAGCAGGTTGCAGATCAGGCGCGTGCGCTCGGTCTCCTGCTCGAAGTTCTCCAGGAAGGCCTTCGCGTTCATCAGGAACTCGGTGGGCTGGCCGTCCTTGAACAGCGCCTCGCCGGTGGTCTCGTTGAAGCCGTCCCACTTGCTGTCGTAGCAGACCGCCAGGCTGTTGCCCGAGTCGTCGACGCGCGCCATCGCGAAGGGGTAGCGGCGCAGGTAGGCCGGCACGTAGTTGCCCGTCCACTTGTCGCCATCGACGAACAGGTTGGAACCCGGCCTCAGGCCCAGCACGGCCAGCGGCGCGACGGCCTGCTTGCCATCGGCGCCGGGGGCGCCTGCGCGCACGAAGACGATGGGGTACTCCTTGCAGGCATCGCCGAACTCGACGGCGGCCAGGAAGATGGAGTTCTGCTCGGCCACACGGCTCAGCACGGCCAGGTTGGTGTCCAGCTTCAGGTTCTTGTGGACTTCGCGGTCCAGCGGCAGCAGTTCGCCGTACATCGGGGGGTTGCTCATGTTTCTCTATCTCCAGGTTCGGTCAGACGACTGACCAGCACTTTGTCTACACGCTTGCCGTCGAGGTCCACGACCTCGAATCTCCACGCGTCCCACTCCACCACATCGGTCGTGCGCGGCAAGCGCCCCAGCAGCAGCATGATCATGCCGGCCAGGGTGTTGTAGCGACCACGGTCCTCTTCAGG
This sequence comes from uncultured Roseateles sp., assembly GCA_946480605.1. The sequence continues at coordinate 18,686 of CAMLKW010000053.1, forward strand.
CAGTTCCTTCAGTTCCAGACGATCCTTCAGCTCCGGCACCGGGATCAGGCCGTCGAGCAGCCAGCTCCCATCCTCGCGCTGCACCGCCCAGGCATCGCCGTCGCTGGGGGCGTTGAACTCCCCGGCAATGGCTTCCAGCACGTCGCGCACGGCAATGACGCCCTGCACCTCGCCGTACTCATCGACGACGAAGACCAGCGGCGCGTCCGAGACCCGGAAATGTTCCAGCAGCTCCATGCCCGACAGCGTCTCGGGCACGTACAGCGGCGCCTCCAGCCCCGTCGCCAGGTCCAGCGGCTGGCCCTCCAGCATGCCGGCCAGCAGCGCGGGCGCATTCGCCACGCCCAGCACCTCGTGCAAGCCGCCGCGGCACACCGGGTAGCGGCTGAAGCCATGCTCGCGCAGCACGGCCAGCACCTCGGCCGGCGTCGCATCCACGTCCAGCCAGGCGATCTCGGCGCGCGGAATCATCATGGAACCGATCTGGCGCTCGTCCAGCCGGAACACATTGCGCACCATCTGGTGCTCGTGCTCCTCGATGACGCCGGCGTCCAGCCCCTCCTCCAGGCTGGCCGCAATCTCCTCTTCCGTCACGCCGCGCTGGCCCTTGTTGCGCAGCCCCAGCAGGCCCAGCGTCGCCTCGGTGGTGAAGCTCAGCAGCTTCACCAGCGGACGGGTGGCCGTGGAGATCATGTTCATCGGCGGCGCCACCAGCCGGGCCACCGTCTCGGGGTAGATCTGGCCGATGCGCTTGGGCACCAGTTCGCCGAACACGATGGTCAGCAGCGTGATGATGACCACCACCAGCGCGGTCGCCGCGATCTGCGTTGCCTCGGGGTTCAGGTGGAAGGTCTCGGTCAGCCACAGCGACAGCGGGCCGGAGAACGCCGCATCGCCCACGATGCCGTTCAGCACGCCGATGCCCGTGATGCCGATCTGCACCGTCGACAGGAACTTGGTCGGGTTCTCGTGCAGGTCCATCGCGGCCTGCGCGCCGCCCTCCCCGCTTTCCACCATCACCTGCAGTCTGGCCTTGCGGCTGGCGGTCAAGGCCATCTCCGACATCGCGAACAGGCCGTTGAGAAGAATCAGGAAGAGAACGAGGGCTGTATCCATTGAAAGCGCCGGAATCCGGTGAAAACCCGGAGTGGCGCGGGTCGAAAACGAAGCCCGGGAGACTAGCAGAAGCCCGTGAACCGGCCCATGGTGCCTTCCCTCGCCCCGCGCGGCCGGGACAATGGCCGCATGAACTATCTGATCGGCGATGTACAGGGCTGCTGCGACGCCCTGCAGCGACTGCTGCTGCGCCTGGACTTCTCGCCGTCGCGCGACCGCCTGTGGCTGCTCGGCGACCTCATCAATCGCGGCCCGGCCTCGCTCGCAACGCTCAGAACCTTGATCGGGCTCGGTGACGCCGCGACCTGCCTGCTGGGCAACCACGACCTGCACCTGCTGGCCGCGCACCACGGCGTGCGCCGGCCGCACGGTGGCGACACGCTGGACGACATCCTGAGCGCGCCGGACCGCGCCGCGCTGATGGACTGGCTGCGCCACCAGCGCATGGCCGTCTTCGAGGCTGGCTGGCTGATGGTGCACGCCGGCGTCGTGCCGCAGTGGACGCGCGAGGACGTGCTGGCGCTGGCCGCCGAGGTCGAGGCCGTGCTGCGCGGCCCCGAGTTGCCGGACTTCCTGCAGGCCATGTACGGCAACGAGCCGGCGCGCTGGAGCCCCGAACTGCGCGGCAACGACCGCCTGCGCTTCACCGTCAACGCGCTCACCAGACTGCGCTTCTGCACGGCCGACGGCGAGATGGACTTCAAGACCAAGGACGGCGCCGACGCCGCACCGGCAGGCTTCATGCCCTGGTTCGACGTGCCCGGCCGACGCACGGTGGACACGCCAGTCGCCTTCGGCCACTGGTCCACGCTGGGCCTCGTGAACCGGCCGGGCCTGCTGGCGCTGGACACCGGCTGCGTCTGGGGCGGTCGCCTGAGCGCCGCCCGCGTGCTCGACGGCGCGGCGTTGGAGATCATCCAGATCGACTGCGAACAGGCGCAACGGCCGGGTGGCTGAGCCTGCCGCTTAGAATGCGCCTCCCTCCGGAAGCGTGGGAGAGTGGTTTAATCCAGCGGTCTTGAAAACCGCCGAAGGTGTGAGCCTTCCGTGAGTTCGAATCTCACCGCTTCCGCCAGCTGATCGACCGCTCCGCGAGAGCGTGCAACTTTCAGCCCTTGCAAGTCTCCGACCTTCCCCCGCGGGGCTCTGGCCGGGCTCGGCATCCGAGTTGAGCCGGTGGCGCCGTTCCGGCGCGGCGCGTGCACGCGGGCACCGCGGCAAGGGCTTGCGCTTTGCCGGCACACTGGCGGGCCACTTTCCTCGCACGCCTGCCATGCATCGCTTCGGTTTCGACAACACCTATGCCCGCGAACTGCCCGGCGCCGCCGTGGCCTGGAAGCCCGCCACGGTGCCCGAGCCGCGCGTGCTGTTCGCCAACACCGAACTGGCCGAGCAGCTCGGTTTGCCGGCCGATGCGCTGACAGGCCCGGATGCCGCCGCGCTGTTTGCAGGCAATCTGCTTCCCGAGGATGCCGAGCCGGTGGCGCAGGCCTATGCGGGCCACCAGTTCGGCGGCTTCTCGGCGCAGTTGGGCGACGGCCGTGCGCTGCTGCTGGGCGAGCTCATCGACCGCTCGGGCCAGCGCCGTGACATCGCCTTCAAGGGCTCGGGCCGCACGCCCTTCTCGCGCGGCGGCGACGGCAAGGCCGCGGTCGGCCCCATGCTGCGCGAGGTGCTGATCGGCGAGGCCATGCACGCGCTGGGCATCCCCACCACGCGGGCGCTGGCCGTGGTGGCGACCGGCGAGCCCGTCTACCGCGAAACGCCCCTGCCGGGCGCCGTGCTGACCCGCGTGGCCGCCAGCCACCTGCGCGTGGGCACCTTCCAGT
>CAMLKW010000054.1 GCA_946480605.1 uncultured Roseateles sp.
TTCGGCGCGCTGGCGCTGAACAACAACAAGGGCGGCGACTGGAGCGACCCGCACTGGACCGCGGCGTTCTCGATGTCCAGCAGCGCCTGCCTGACGGCCTTCCACCAGGTCCACGTGACCGAGCAGGCCGCCCGCGTGGTGTTCGAGGCCGGCCTGCTGCCGGCGGCGGCACAGCTGTGGAAAGTGCCGCTGGCGCAGATCCAGGGCAAGACGCGCTGGGAGGCCGGCCGGTTGCTCGCGGCCGGGCTGGCGCCGCTGCCGCTGGCGGCGCTGGCCGCCCAGGTGCATCAGGCCAGGCTGCCGGCGGCGGCCATGGTGCATGGCTTGTATGAAGCCGCGTGGGTGTCGGCCAGCTACGCGGTGGCAGACGGGCTCACGCTGCGGCTGCCCATCGATGGCCTGTCGCTGCGCGCGGGTGGCCAGCCGCAATGGACTTTCGTGCAGCGCCAGGATCTGAAGCCGCCGCTGCCGCAGGCCTCGCTGTATGGCCGCAGCCTGTACGCGCCGTCGGGTGCGCTGGTGGCCGTGGAGATCGCGCGCGGCAGCTTCGAGCCGCGCGTGGTGGCCGTGGAGCTGCTGGTGGATGCGGGCAAGGTGCTGCAGCCCGACCTGCTGCTGGGCCAGGCCCAGGGCGGCGTGGCCATGGGCATCGGCTACGCGCTGCTGGAGAACCTGCCGCTGGAAGCGGGTGGTGCGGGCGACGGGCGCTGGAACCTGGACCGTTACCACGTGGCCTTGTCGGCGGACGTGCCGCTGGCGCGGCTGAACATCACGACGCTGGCCTCCGACGAGCCGACCGCCAAGGGCATCGCCGAGGCGGTGCTGTGCCCCATCGCGCCGGCCATCGGCAACGCCATCGCCCACGCCACGGGCCAGCGCTTGCGCAGCCTTCCCATCACCGCCGCAGACATCAAAGAGGCTCTGTCATGAGCGAGCAACTCGTCCCCGTCCAGTTTCACGTCAACGGCCGGCCCGTCAGCACGACCGTGCCCACCGACCTGCCCCTGGTCGACTTCCTGCGCGAGGAACTGGGCCTGTCCGGCACGCGGCTGTGCTGCGGCATCGGCGTGTGCAAGGCCTGCACCGTCGCCGCGCGCCGCGCGCCGAGCAGCCAGGCGCAGCCCATGCTGGCCTGCTCCACGCCGGTGGCGCTGCTGCAGGGCCAGTCCATCACGACCGTGGAGGGCACCGGCAGCATGGAGAAGCCCAGCGCGGTGCAGCAGGCCTTCCTGGAGCACTTCGCCTTCCAGTGCGGCTACTGCACGCCGGGCTTCGTCATGGCGACCGAGATGCTGCTGGGCCGGCTGCGCGCGCAGCCGATCCAGCGCGACCGGCTCGACGCCGCCATCGAGGAGGCCGTGGGCCAGCACATCTGTCGCTGCACCGGCTATGCCCGCTACCACCAGGCCATACGCGCCGTGGTGCTGGCGGAGAAAGGGCTGGTGGTCGCATGAGAGCGCTGCTGCTTGTGCTGCTGGCCGGCACGGCCCAGGCCGAGACGCTGTTCGAGTACGGCCGCCAATGCGCCGCGCAGATCAGCGAGATCCCGGCCTTCAGCTGCATGGCCGGCGAGGAGATCCCCATCACCGTGGATGGTGGCAAGCCGGTGCCGCACGACCAGGCGCCCGCGCGCTGCGACCGGCCGTCGCTGCTGCCGCAGCACGACGAGGGCAGCCAGGGCCAGTGCGTGCCCGGCAGCCGCGCGCTGGTGCTGCGCGACGACAAGACCGCGCAGATCAGCGCCATCTGCCGCAAGCAGGTGGCGCGGCCGGCGGGCAGCGTGCTGTTCGACGAAATCAACGTCATCTCGCACAACTTGCGCGACGGCAAGACCTGCTGGTTCACCGCCAAGGCCAAGGCGCCGCTGACCCAGGACAAAGGCATAGACGGCCGCTGGGTGCCGTCGCCCAGCACGTTGACGCGCAAGCCGCAGCCGGCCAGCCCCGAAGGCGTGGCGGCGCTGCCGGCCGACAAGGTCTGGCAGACGCCGCACCAGGTCGCCTGGAGCCAGCCCGCCTGCATCAACTGCCACGACAGCGGGCCTTTCATGTACTCGCCCTACATCGCGCAGACCATGCAGTTGCCGGGCGACCCGTTCGGCTTCTACCAGCCCAAGGCCATAGGCGAGGATTTCAAGAAGGCCTGGGCGCGGCTGAACGCCTTCGGCATCACGACGCGCGGCAACACCTGCACGGCCTGCCACCGCATGGGCAACATGAACTCCTGCAAGGTCGCGATGGACCAGTCCACGGGCCGCGGGGCTCAGCAGGGCGGGGACGACTGGTCCAGGAAGTTCCCGCAGTCGCACTGGATGAGCCCGGGCAAGCTGCACAGCCAGGCGCAGTGGAACCAGCAGTTCGCCGACAGCCTGAAGAAGCTGGCGGCCTGCTGCGAGGACCCGAAGGGGCCGGGGTGTCAGGTGGTGGAGTACGGGCCGAAGGGCACGACCCAGCGCTGAGCCGTTCAGCTCAGCAAGTCGTACTTCCCACCCCGCTCCAGCGCGCGCTGGTAGGCCGGCCGCGCATGGATGCGCTCCAGGAAGGCCTTCAGCTTCGGATACGCCGCCATGTCAGCGCCTCGCGATGCCGCGGCCTCCAGCGGGAAGCTCATCTGCACGTCCGCCGCCGAGAACTCCGCGCCGGCAAACCACGGCCGCGCGGCCAGTTCGCTCTCCAGGAAGGCCAGCTGCGCATCGATGTTGGGCTGCACAAAGCTCTTCAGCACCCGGTCGGCGATGCTCCTGGCGATGGGCTTCACGAAGAACGGTGCCGGCGCACGCTTGACCTTGTTGAACACCAGCTTCATGACCAGCGGCGGCATCGCCGAGCCCTCGGCGAAGTGCATGAAGTAGCGGTAGTGCAGCAGGCCCTGCTCGTCCGCCGGCTTGAGCCGGCCCTGGCCGTAGCGGTCCACCAGGTACTCCAGGATGGCGCCGCTCTCGGCCACCGTCAGCGGGCCGTCGGTGATGACGGGACTCTTGCCCAGCGGGTGCACGGCCTTCAGCTCCGGCGGCGCCAGCGAGGTCTTGGCGTCGCGCTCGTAGCGCTTGACCTCGTAGGGCAGGCTCAGCTCTTCGAGCAGCCACAGCACACGCTGCGAGCGGGAGTTGTTGAGGTGGTGGACGATGATCATGCCGGGCAGTTTAGGAGGCCGGCGGGCTTGGGGGCGTGCGCGGCGGGCCGGCCGGCGGCTCGTCGTGCTGCCAGGGCGGCAGCGGCGCGCCGCAGTCGCGGCAGAAGCGCGCGTCGGGCGCATGGCCTTCGCTGAGGCAGTCGTGGCAGGTGCGCGTGGTGGGGGTGCGGCCCATCTTCTGCGCGGTGAACTCGGCCGTGACGATGCCGGTGGGCACGGCCAGCGTGCCCCAGCCCAGCAGCATCATGGCCGAGGCGATCACGCGGCCCAGGTCGGTCTTGGGCGTGATGTCGCCGAAGCCCACCGTGGTCATCGTCGTGATGGCCCAGTACACGCCCACCGGGATGCTGGTGAAGCCGTGCTGCGGGCCCTCCACCACGTACATCAGCGTGCCCATGATGGTGACCACCATCAGCACGAAGCTCATGAACACCAGGATCTTGCGCCGCGACGCCATCAGCGCCCGCCCCAGCATGCCGAACTCGTGCACATAGGCGCCCAGCTTGAGGATGCGGAACAGCCGCAGCAGCCGCAGCACGCGCACGTCGATCAGCGCATGCAGGCCCGGCACGAGGATGGCGAGATAGGTGGGCAGCAGGGCCAGCAGGTCGATGATGCCGAAGGGGCTGCGCGCATAGCGCCAGGGATGGCGCACGCAGACCAGGCGGGCAAGGTACTCGACCGTGAAGATGACGGTGAAGCTCCACTCCAGCGCCGTCAGCAGCGTCTTGTGGCGGGCATGGACGGCGGCCATGCTGTCCAGCATCACCACCGCGACGCTGGCCAGGATGAGCGCCACCAGCACCAGGTCGAAGGCGCGGCCGGCGCGCGTGTCGGCCTCGAAGATGATGGTGTACAGCCGCAGCCGCCAGCCCGGGGCGGCGGGCTCATGGGCTGGCGGCACGGGGGCGAAGGGTGTGGTTTCGGGCATCGCCGCATGCTAGGGCAGGCCGTGAGCGCCGCCGAGAATGCGCGGTCCATGGAGCCTGCATGACGACCTCACCCTCCCGCATCCTCGTCACCGGCGGCAGCGGCTATATCGCCGGCGTGCTGATCCGCCAGCTGCTGGCCGCCGGCTGGCAGGTGCACACCACCGTGCGCGACCTGGCGCGCGAGCCGGCGTTGCGAAAGCTGCTCGGCGTGGCGCCGGGCGACGAGCAGCTGCGCTGCTTCCGCGCCGACCTGCTGCACGACGCCGGCTGGGCCGAGGCCGCCGCCGGCTGCACGCACCTGGCCCATGTCGCATCGCCGCTGCCGGTGGGCGTGCCGCGCGACGCCAGCGAACTCATCGTGCCCGCCCGCGACGGCGCGCTGCGCGCGCTGAAGGCGGCGCGCGACGCGGGCGTGCAGCGTGTCGTGATGACCTCGTCCGTCGCGGCCATCGCCTACGGTCACGGTCCGGGCGAGCACCGCTTCACCGAGGCCGACTGGACGAATCTCGACGCGCCCGGCATCCCCGCCTATGTGCAGTCCAAGACGGTGGCCGAGCGCGCCGCGCGCGACTGGGTGGCCCGCGAGGGCGGCGGCATCGAGTTCTGCACGGTGAACCCGTCCGTCGTGCTGGGGCCGGTGGCCAGCGCCGACTACTCGGCCAGCGTGGTCATCGTGCAGAGCCTGCTGCAGGGGCGCATCCCGGCGTTGCCGCGCATCGGCTTCGGCATCGTGGACGTGCGCGACGTGGTCGAGCTGCACGGGCACGCATTGACCGCGCCGGGCATGGCGGGCGAGCGCTTCATTGCCTGCGGCGGCTTCACGTGGCTGAGAGACATCGCGGCCGTGCTGCGCGAGGAACTGGGCGCCGATGCGCGTCGTGTGCCGACGCTGCAGCTGCCGGACTGGAGCGTGCGCCTGCTGGCCAGGGTCAGCCCCACGGTGCGCGCCGCGGCCAGCGAGCTGGGTGTGGTGCGGCACCAGGATTCCAGCCATGCGCGCGAGGTGCTGGGCTGGCTGCCCAGGGCGCCGCGGGAGGCGATCCTCGCGACGGCGCGGGATTTGATGCGGCTGGGTGTCGTGGTGCGCTGAGCCGCCGCTCTGGCCTCAATCGCAGCGCAGCTTCCGATACGCCGCACGCAGATCAAGCAGACGCTGTTGCGCCGCTGGCAGCTGGGGAGTGGCCTTGGCGGCCCTCTCTGCTGCCTCGGCCGCAGGAAGCTGTTGATCCAGGACTCGGCATCGCCTTTGTGTTTCTGGGCTCAACCGCTGTCGCCGTCCGGCCTGGTCGAGCTGTTTGGCATCCATGCCGGTCACGGGTTTGACCATCTCGGCAAAGCCTTCGCGCAGATGCTCTCTGCGCACATCCGGCCCCTGCAACTCCTTTCCGGTGGACTTGTTCATTCCCCGGGTTGGTTCGACAGCCAGCTTCTTCGCTCCCAGGCAGGGCGAGTCGGAGTAGTTGACCTTGCCGCCTTCCTCGCATCGGTAGACCGTGCGGCTGGGCGGCGGCAGGGTCTGCGCGATGGTGGTCGAGCACAGCAGCGAGGTGATGAGGGGCAGCAGTTTCACGGTCGATCCCGAGGCGGCGACCGCGCGATGCTAGCCCGCCCTAACGCCCCCGCCTCTGCCACAACGCCTTCTTCCCCTTCAGCTGCCGCTCGATCCCGTCGTTCAGCCGCCCGCGCAGGTCGATGACCTCCTCCACATGCCCGTACACGCCGGGGAAGCGCAGGTCCAGCCACAGCCACAGCGTGCAGATGCGCAGCGCCTGCTCCATGCGGTCCAGGCGGCCGTGCTGGTCGAACTCGTCGAGGAAGTAGGGGTCGCCGGCCTGGCCGGTGCGGGCGTGGTTGGTGGCCCAGCCGGCGAACTGGTCCACCAGCATCGGCAGGCGTGAATCGACCGGCGCCTGCGCGTACTTGAAGCGCTCGTTCAGCGGCAGCGCGGCGGCGTTGCGGTCCAGCATCTCGGCCAGCTCCAGCATCTGCTCCAGCTCGGCCACGGCAAAGTGCGCGTCGTCCAGGCGCAGCTGCTGCATGAAGATGCTCAGCACCGCGTACAGCTTGTTGACGCCCATGCGCTGCGAGATGGTCTGCACATGGCGCCAGTTGGGGGCCACCGGGCACTTGAAGTCGCGCGGCGCGCGCGGCTCCTTGGGCAGCTGCGTGCGCAGGATCTTCATCGCGTCCGCCTCGGCCTCCTTCAGCACGCTGGTGAAGCCCTCGTCGTGCATGCCGTAGCGGCCCGCGCGGCCGGCGATCTGGTGCACCTCGCTGACCGACAGCTCGCGGTCGCCGACGCCGTCGAACTTGGTCAGCGTCGAGAACAGCACGCGGCGGATGGGCAGGTTCAGACCCATGCCGATGGCGTCGGTCGCCACCAGCACCTGGCTCGCGCCGACCGCGAAGCGCTCGGCCTCGCGGCGGCGCACCTCGGGCGGCAGCGCGCCGTAGATGACGCTGACGTTGTGGCCGTTCTGCGCGATCTGGTCGCGCAGCATCAGCACGTCGCGGCGGCTGAAGGCCACCACGGCGTCGCCGGCCTGCAGGTGCGTCATCGGCACCGGCGCGGGCATCAGCTGCACCTGCTGCTTGCGCTCGAATACGCGGCGCTCGGGCTTCTCGCCGCACAGCTGCAGCAGCCGCTCGATGGCCGGCGCCGCGTAGGCCGAGGCAATGATGATGAGCTCGCGCGCCGGCACGCCGACGATGGCCTGGGTCCACGCCCAGCCGCGCGAGTCGTCGAAGATCATCTGCGCCTCGTCGATGACGGCCACGTCGATGATGTCGCGCGTGTTGACCATCTCGATGGTGCTGCTGACGACGCGGGCGTTGTCAGCGGGCACGCTCTCCTCGCCGGTCAGCAGCGAGCAGGGCACGCCGCGGCCGACGAGCCGGTCGCGCCCTTCCAGCGCCAGCAGCCGCAGCGGCGCCAGGTAGGCGCCGTCCAGCGCCTGCGCCAGCCGCTCGAAGGCGGCGTAGGTCTTGCCGCTGTTGGGCGGGCCGAGGTAGAGCGTCACCTTGCGGCCCAGCTTGCGCGCGGCGTCGAAGCTGTCCGGGTAGCCCTGGAAGGCCAGCTCGCGGCCCAGGCTGGCCAGCGTGCTCTGCTCCTCCACCGTCTGCTCCCAGCGGTCCTGCGCGCGCGTCAGCGCGGCCTTCAGGTCGGCATAGGGCATGGGCACGCCGCACTCGGCCTGCAGGCGCGGCAGCAGCGAGGCGAGCTGGGCGCTGTCGCCCATGGCCTCGCTGCGCGCGACCAGGTGGTTCAGGTGCAGCGCCAGTTCGGCGGTGTAGGAGTACTCGGGGGCCTGGCCCAGCGCGTGGCGCAGCGCGGCCGCATCACCGTCGCGGAAGAAGGCCCACACCGGCGCCTCGGGCACCGGCACGCGGTGCGACAGGTCGATGCGCCAGCCCTCGTGCGCCAGCGTGATCGGGTGGATGCAAAGCCGCGTGAACACCAGGCCTTCGCGGCGCAGGCCCAGGCTTTCGAGCTGGTGCAGGCGCTGCTGCATCTGCGGGCGCAGCGTGTTGGCCAGCGGCGTGGCGTCCAGCTGCGCCAGCGCCACGGGAATGTGCGCCGGCAGGATCCAGCGGCTGGGCCGGCCGCCGCCGGCCGCCTTGGAGATCTGGATGCAGCCCAGGCGGTCCAGCGCGGCATCGGCGCTTTTCTCGCTGCCGTCGTCGAGGTCGGCGGGCACCAGCACCTGCGGCAGCGCGTGGGCGGCCTGGCGGATGCGTGCCCAGTCCTCGGGCGCCAGGCCGGCGGGCAGGCGGGCGGCGTGGCTGGGTTGCGGGAGGGGAAAGGCCGGCGCGGGCGGCCGGGCGGGCTTGTTCGAGGGGACTTCGGGATTCACGGCGGAAGTGGAACACAGGCAGCTTGGCTGCGGCCCAGCCCCTCTGCTGACAAGCAGTGGCGCTGCCCGGCCGAAGAATGCATTTTTTTGCCCCGCACGTCATGAACGACCATGCCCGCCGCCTTCGCTACAACGTCGCCTGCAGTCTGGACGGCTTCATCGCCGACCCCGACGGCGGCTACGACTGGATCGTCGATGACAAGAGCATCGACTTCGACGCGCTCTACGCGCAGTTCGACACCTTCGTCATGGGCCGCAAGACCTGGGAAGTCATGCAGGCGATGGGCGAGGCCAACCCGCTGGTCGGCAGGCGCGTCGTCGTCGCGTCGCGCACGCTCGCCGAAGGCGGCGGTGTGACGGTCGTGCGCGAGGGCATCGAAGCCGCGGTCGCCGCGCTGAAGGCCGAACCATCCGGCCACGACATCTGGCTGTTCGGCGGTGGCGAGCTGGCCGCGGCGCTGTTCTCGGCCGGGCTGGTGGATCGCGTCGAGACCGCGGTGATGCCGGTGCTGCTCTCGCGCGGCATTCCGCTGCTCCCGGCCGGCGGCGCGCGCCGGCTGTCGCTGGTGTCCGCGCAAAGCCTGGCCAGCGGCATCCAGATGCTGGCCTACGACGTGCAACGCTGAGCGGGCGTCCCAATCGGGGCTTGCGCCGACTTCTATATTTCGAGTATTCTGGAAACATGGATGAACAAGACGTCATCAAAGCCCTGGCCGCGCTGGCCCAGCCGGTGCGGTTGAAGGTGTTCCGTGCGCTGGTCGTCACCGGCGACGCGGGGCTCACGCCCGGCACCATGGCCGAGGGGCTGGGCATGCCGGCCAACACGCTGTCCTTCCACCTGAAGGAGCTGGTGAACGCCGGCCTGGTGACGCAGGAGCGCGCCAGCCGCCACCTCATCTACCGCGCGGCCTACGACCGCATGAACGCGGTGCTGGGCTTCCTGACCGAGAACTGCTGCCAGGGCGTCGAGTGCGCTGTTGACAGCGAGGCCACCTCCTGCGGCTGCTGAGCCCCCATCACCATGCTCGACAACACCTTCAACGTCCTCTTCGTCTGCACCGGCAATTCGGCGCGCTCCATCCTGGCCGAGGGTCTGATGAACGGCATGGCCGACCGCCGCTTCAAGGCCTGGTCGGCCGGCAGCCAGCCGACCGGCGTCGTCAATCCGCTGGCCTTGCAGACGCTGGCCGCGCTGCATCTGCCCACCGAGGGCTACCGCAGCAAGCGCTGGGACGAGTTCGCCGTGAGCGGCTCGCCCATCATGGATTTCGTCTTCACGGTCTGCGACTCGGCCGCCGGCGAGGTCTGCCCGGTGTGGCCGGGCCAGCCCATGACGGCGCACTGGGGCGTGCCCGACCCCGCCGCCGTGCAGGGCAACGAGGCTCAGCGCCTGCAGGCCTTCCGTGACGTGGCCATCACGCTGAAGCGCCGCATCGAGCTGCTGCTGGCGCTGCCGCTGCCCAAGCTGGAGCCGCTGGCCATCCAGCACGAAATCCAACAGATCGGCACCCGCTGAGCCCTACCCATGACCACTCACGTCCTCATCCTCTGCACCCACAACTCCGCCCGCAGCGTGCTCAGCGAGGGCATGCTCAACCACTGGGCCCGCAAGCTTGGCAAGGATGTGCAGGCGCACAGCGCCGGCAGCGCGCCCAGCGGGCGCCTGAACCCCTTCGCGCTGGAGGCGTTGAACAACGCGGGCGTGGATACCGCCGGCTATCGCAGCAAGAGCTGGGACGAGTTCACGACGCCCGAGGCGCCGCCGCTGTCCATCGTCATCACCGTCTGCGACAGCGCCGCGGCCGAGCAATGCCCGGTGTTCTTCGGCGGCCAGGGTCAGCCGGTCAAGGTGCACTGGGGCTATCCCGACCCATCCAACGCCGACGGCGGCGACGCTGGCAAGCGCCGCGCCTTCGAGTTGACGCGCCAGGCCATCGGCTACCGCATGCTGCAGCTGTTGCAGCTGCCGCTGGACACGATGGGCCGCGCCGAATTGCAGCAGGCGCTGGCCGAGATCGGCGAGGCCTGACCGTGATCCTGCCCCGCAAGCTGCTGGCCGAGGGCCTGGGCACCGCGCTGTTGCTGGCCGTCGTCATCGGCTCGGGCGTCATGGCCGAGCGCCTGTCGGGCGGCAACGTGGCCCTGGCGCTGCTGGCCAACGCGCTGGCGACCGTCGGCGGGCTCTACGTGCTCATCGAGGTGTTCGGGCCGGTCAGCGGCGCGCACTTCAACCCGGCGGTCAGCGCCGTCATGGCCTGGCGCGGCGAGCTGCCGCTGGTCGCGCTGCTGCCCTACATCGCCGTGCAACTCCTCGGCGCCCTGCTGGGCGCCTGGCTGGCGCATGCGATGTTCGACCTGAGCCTGCTGCAGTTCTCCACCAAGCTGCGCAGCGGCGCCGGGCAGTGGGTCGCGGAAGGCGTGGCCACCTTCGGCCTGCTGCTGGTCATCCTGCGCGCGCCGCCATCGCGCGTCGCGGCCATGGTCGCCGCGTACATCGGCGCGGCCTACTGGTTCACCGCGTCCACATCCTTCGCCAACCCCGCCGCCGTGTTCGGCCGCATGTTCAGCGACAGCTTCGCCGGCATCGCGCCGGCGAGCGCGCCGGGCTTCGTGCTGGCCGAGCTGGCCGGCGCCGCGTTGGCGGTCGGCGTCCATCAACTGCTGTCTGTGCCTGCGAAAGCCCGCCATGTCTGAACTGCTGTTCCCCGACGCCAGCTTCCCTGCGCTGCGCGCCGACCTGTTCGACGTGCCGACGCAAGACCGGCTGACGCCGCCCGCGCCGTCGCAGCACCGTCCGCGTTTCCTGCTGCTGTACGGCTCGCTGCGCGAGCGCTCCTACAGCCGGCTGCTGAGCTTCGAGGCCGCCCGGCTGCTGGAGGCCATGGGCGCCGAGGTACGCATCTTCGACCCCAGCGGCCTGCCGCTGCCCGACGACGCGCCCGACACCCACCCCAAGGTGCAGGAGCTGCGCGCGCTGGCGGCCTGGTCCGAGGGCATGGTCTGGATCTCGCCGGAGCGGCACGGCGCCATGACCGGCATCATGAAGGCGCAGATCGACTGGATCCCGCTGAGTTCCGGCGCCGTGCGGCCCACGCAGGGCAAGACGCTGGCGGTGATGCAGGTGTCCGGCGGCTCGCAGTCCTTCAACGCGGTCAACCAGCTGCGCGTGCTGGGCCGCTGGATGCGCATGCTGACCATCCCCAACCAATCGTCGGTGGCCAAGGCCTTTGCCGAGTTCACCGAGGACGGCCGCATGAAGCCCTCCGCCTTCTACGACCGCGTGGTCGACGTGATGGAGGAGCTGTTCAAGTTCACGCTGCTGACGCGCGACCTGGGGCCCTACCTGGTGGACCGCTACAGCGAGCGCAAGGAAAGCGCCGAGGAGCTGTCCAAGCGCGTGAACCAGCGCGCCCTCTGAGCCGGACCGCGGGGCTGCGGCCCCGTTTCTTTGGCTCAAGTAGTTGCTATTGACAACCAGGCAGGCGAACACCACCATGCGCCCGGATCGTTGCTATTCACATCCACATGTCCGAATCCTCCGCCGGCAGCCTGTTGCGCGAAGTGGCCCGCCTGTACACCCGCGCCCAGCGCGTGGTGGCCGACTGCTGCCGCACCACCAGCACCCAGTGCCATCTGCTGACCGAGCTGGGCCGCGCCGGCCCCCTGCCGTTGTCCGAGCTGGGCACGCGGCTCAGCCTGGAGAAGAGCTGGGTGTCGCGCGCGGTGGAGGCCATGGCAGCTCGTGGGCTGGTGACCAAGGAGCCGAACCCGCTCGACGCAAGGAGCTGGCTCGTCACGCTCACCGCCGACGGCGAACGCACCGTCGCTGAGCTGAACCGCACCCTCGACGAGCATGCCCAGGCGCTGCTGGCCACGCTGAGCCCGCCCGAGCGAGCTGCCGTCGAGACCTCGTTGCTGACGCTCCTGAAAGCCCTGCGCGAAGACCCGGCCGCCACCTGCTGCCTGCCGCCCGAGGCCGCCAAGGAGCTCCCCAAGGATTCCAAGTCATGTTGCTGAACACCGCCTCCATCGCCCTGCGCCCCGCCGGGGCCGCCGACTGGCCCGCCGTCGAGGCCCTGCTGCTCGCCCACAAACTGCCCACCGAGGGCGCCCGCGCCCATCTGTCCACCTACCTGCTGGCCACGAGCCACGGCGAAGTCGTCGGCTGTGCCGGCGCCGAGGTCTACGGAGGCGTGGCGCTGCTGCGCTCCGTGGCCGTGGCGCCCGGCCTGCAGAAGCAGGGCCTCGGCCGGCTGATGCTGGAGCGGCTGCTGCAGGAGGCGCGCTCGCGCGGCATCGCCAGCCTGTGGCTGCTCACCGTCACGGCGCCCGAGTACTTCGCGCAGTACGGCTTCAAGCGCCAGGCCATGGCCGACGTGCCGCCCGCGCTGAAGGCCTCGGCCGAGTTCCAGGGTGCCTGCCCGGCCTGCGCGGCGCTGATGGCGCTGACGCTGCAGCAGGTGCCCGTGGTTGACGCCGCGCTGCCGGTGGCTGTGTTGGGTGCCGGCCCGGTGGGCCTGGCTGCCGTGGCGCAGCTCGTCGAGCGCGGCCTGCCCTTCGTCGCGCTGGAGGCGGGCGAGCAGGTCGGTGCCCATCTGCGCGACTATGGTCATGTGCAGCTGTTCTCGCCCTGGCAGTACAACGTCGACGCGGCGATGGCCCGGCTGCTCGCCCCCACCGGCTGGGCCGCGCCGCCCGCCGCCGGCCTGCCGCGCGCCGGTGAGGTGGTGGACCGCGTGCTGCAGCCCTTTGCCGCGCTGCCCGCCGTGGCCACCGGGCTGCGGCTGGGAGCGCGCGTCACCGCCGTCAGCCGCGAAGGCTTCGACAAGGTCAAGAGCGCCGGCCGCGAGCAGGCCGCCTTCGTCGTGCGCTACGAGCGCGCCGGCCAGACCCACGAGCTGCGTGCCCGCGCCGTCATCGACGCCACCGGCACCTGGGCCCAGCCCAACCCGCTGGGCGCCAACGGCCTGGCGGCGATGGGCGAAGCCGAGTCGCGCGACCGCATCGCCTACGGCATCCCCGACGTGGCCGGCGCGCTGCGCGAGCGCTACGCCGGCAAGCGCACGCTGGTCGTCGGCGCGGGCCACTCGGCCGCCAACGCGCTGCTGGCCCTGGCCGGCCTGGCCCGCGACGTGCCCGGCACCCGCCTCGCCTGGGCCGTGCGCTCGCCGGCGCTGCAGCGCGTGTTCGGCGGCGGCACGGCCGACGCGCTGCCCGCGCGCGGTGCGCTGGGCGCGTCGCTGCGCCGGCTGCGTGACGACGGTGCGCTGGAGTTCCACGCGGGCCTGCGCGTCACGCGCATCGAGCGCGTGGGCGAGCAGCTGCGCGTGCATGGGCTGGACGCACGGCAGCAGCCCGTCGTCGTCGATGGCATCGACGAGATCATCTGCGCGACCGGCCAGCGGCCCGACCTCTCGCTGAGCGCCGAGCTGCGGCTGAAGCTGGACCCCTGGCTGGAATCCACCGAGGCGCTGGGCCCGCTGATCGACCCCAACCTGCACAGCTGCGGCACCGTGCGCCCGCACGGCCACCGCGAGCTGGCCCACCCCGAGCCGGGCTTCTACACCGTGGGCGTGAAGAGTTATGGCCGCGCGCCCACCTTCCTGATGGCCACCGGCTTCGAGCAGGCACGCTCCGTCGTCGCCGCGCTGGCGGGCGACCTGCCGGCGGCCGACCGCGTGGAGCTGGACCTGCCGGAAACGGGCGTCTGCTCGGCCGACCCGGCATCGGCGGGTGAGGCCGGTGGCTGCTGCGGGCCGGCGCCCACTGTGGCGCCGGTGGCGGCGCCGCAGCGCGGCTGCGGTCCGTCAAGTTGCGCGCCCGCGCCGCAGCCCACGCGCTGCTGCGGCTGACGATGGCCACGGCGCCGCTGCGTGTCGTCGCCGCCCTGGGCAGTGCCCAGACGCTGGCCTGGGCCTCGTCCTACTACCTGCCCGCGCTGCTGGCGCGGCCGATGGCGGGCGGGCTGGGCGTGTCCGGGCCGACGGTGTTCGCGGCCTTCTCGGCGGCGCTGGTCGTGTCGGCCCTCGTCGGGCCGCACAGCGGCCGGCGCATCGATCGCTGGGGCGGCCGGCCGGTGCTGATGGCCACCAGCCTGATGTTCGCCGCCGGCCTCGCCGCGATGGCGCTGGCCACCGGCCCGGTGGGCCTGTTCGCGGCCTGGCTGCTGATGGGCGTGGCCATGGGCAGCGGCCTGTACGAGGCGGCCTTCGCGTCGCTGGTGCGGCTGTACGGTCACGACGCGCGTGGCGCCATCACCGGCATCACGCTGATCGCCGGCTTCGCCAGCACCGTGGGCTGGCCGCTGACGGCGGCGCTGGAGCATGCCTTCGGCTGGCGCGGCGCCTGCTGGGGCTGGGCCGCACTGCACTTGCTCGTGGGCCTGCCGCTGAATTCGTGGTTGCCGCGCGCCGCGCCGTCACCGCCGGCCGAGGCCGCAACACCCGACACCTCCGTGGCGGCCGCGTCGCCACCGCCCGTGGCCACGGCGGCCTTGCTGGCCTGGGTGTTCGCGGTGACCTGGTTCATCAGCACCGCGATGGCGGCCCACCTGCCCGGCCTGCTGGCCCTCGTCGGCGCGGCGCCGGCCGCCGTCATCGCCTTCAGCGCGCTGGTGGGCCCGGCCCAGGTGGCGGGCCGGCTGCTGGAGTTCGGGCTGCTGCGGCGCTGGCACCCGCTGCTGTCCGCCCGCGTGGCCGCGCTGCTGCACCCGCTGGGCGCCGTGCTGCTGCTGATGCTGGGCGCGCCGGCCGTGGCCGCGTTCGCGCTGCTGCACGGCGCGGGCAACGGCATCCTCACCATCGCCAAGGGCACGCTGCCGCTGGCGCTGTTCGGGCCGGCCGGCTACGGCCAGCGCCAGGGCCTGCTGATGCTGCCGGCGCGGCTGGGCCAGGCGCTGTCGCCCTGGCTGTTCGGCCTGCTGCTGTCCGGGTACGGCGCCGGCGCGCTGTGGTGGTCGGCGGGGCTGGCCCTGAGCGCGCTGCTGGCGCTGCTGCTGATCAGGCTGCCTGCGGCGGCGCCGTGAAGTCCGTGGACGCCGCCAGCCCGCGCCACGCGGCCGTCTCGCGCTCGACGAACGCGTGCTTGTCGGCAATGACCTGCAGCGTGTCGGTGCCCAGCGGCAGGCGCAGCGGCGGCGTGTCGGCATCCACCAGCTTCAGCACGGCCCGCGCCAGGCGCTCGGGGTCGCCGGGCTGGTTCAGGCTGATCTGGCTGGCCAACTCGCGGATGCGGCCCGACGTGGCCGCGTAGTCCGCCAGCACGCGCGGCGATGTGACCAGCGACTGGCCCTCCAGGAATTCGGTGCGGAAGTAGCCCGGCTCCACCGTGGTGGCATGGATGCCCAGCGGTGCCAGCTCGGCATGCAGCGCCTCGGTGATGCCTTCCACGGCGAACTTGGTCGAGCAGTAGACGCCGAAGCCGGCGACGGACTGGTAGCCGCCCAGCGACGAGATGTTGATGACGTGGCCGGCTCGGCGCTCGCGCATGGGCGGCAGCACGGCGCGCGTCACGTTCAGCAGGCCGAACACGTTGGTGTCGTACAGCCGCCGCACCTCGTCGGCGCTGGCCTCCTCCACCGCGCCCATCAGGCCGTAGCCGGCGTTGTTGACGAGGATGTCGATGCGGCCGAAGCGCGCCAGCGCGGCGGCCACGGCGCGGCCGGCCTGGGCTTCGTCCGTGACGTCCAGGGCCACGGCCAGCAGGCCGGGCTGGGCGCCCAGGCGCTGCGTGACGGCGGCGGCATCGCGGGCGGAGGCGACGACGGCATCGCCGCGGCCCAGCGCGGCGGCCGCGATGCGCGCGCCGATGCCGCGCGAGGCGCCGGTGATGAACCAGACGCGGGGGAAGTGGGAGGAGCTGTCCATGGTGAGGGGTCCTGCGTGTCGTTGAAGGGAGAACGGTCGGCCGATGGGGTCAATGTAGGTATCGAATTGCCATCGAACTAGCCCAGAATTACTTCATTCATTCGCAAGTAAATCGACACAATGGCCTTCAACGAGCTGAGAGCGATCGCCGTCTTCACCAAGGCTGCCGAGCTGGGCAGCCTGCGCCAGGCCGCCGTCTCCCAGGGCATCACGCCGCAGGCGGCCAGCCAGGCGCTGACGCAGCTGGAAGCCCATCTGGGCGTGCGGCTGTTCCACCGCACGACGCGCCGGCTCAGCCTCACCGAGGAGGGCGGGCGCTTCCTGAGCGCCGCCACGCCCGGGCTGCAGGCGTTGCAGCGTGCGCTGCACGGCGCCCGCCAGGGGCGAGACGCCATCGCCGGCCCGCTGCGCATCGCGGCGCCGCGCTCCATCATGCTGCCGGTGCTGTGGCCGGTGCTGCAGGCTTTCTGTGCGGCTCATCCCGAGGTCGAGCCCGATGTGCAGCTGGACGATCGCATCGGCGATTGGGTGGCGGAGCGTGTGGACGTTGGCTTCCGCGCCGGCAGCCCACCCAGTGACGGCGTCATCGCCCGCCACCTGCTGCCTTTGCAGCTCATCGTCTGTGCGTCGCCGGACTACATCGCGCGGCACGGCGCGCCGCGCTCCATCGACGAGCTGGCCAGTCATCGCTGCAGCGGTTTCCGCCACCCCAGTACCGGCAAGGCCATGCCATGGGAGTTCGCGGTGGGCGGCGAGATCGTCGCTCGTGACATCGCGTCGGTCGTGATGACCAACGACGTGGAGCTGGAGGCGAACGCCGTCGTGGTCGGCCAGTGCATAGGCCAGCTGGTGGGTGTGACCGCGGCGCCGCTGATACGCGCCGGCCGCCTGGTGCCGCTGCTGACCGCGCATGTGGCGGAGCATCTGGGCCTCTACCTCTACTACGGCAGCCGCGTCGCTCAGCCGGCTCGAGTGCGCGCCTTCATCGACCTGACGGTGCAGCAGGTGGCGGGCAGTACCGAGTGGGTGCTAAGCGCGCATGAGCTGGCGTCAGCGACAAGGCGCAAGCCGCGGCGTGGGTGAGAACATCCCAGGCATTGCCTTCTGGGGGGGCGTGCCGAAACGTCCCTTGTCGTCATCGCCTTGCTGCTGCTGTTGGCCATTCCGGCCACCTGGCGGGCCATTGCGACCTTCAGCCCTGAGCTGTCCATCGACCTGACACAGGACCAGTTGCAGAACCAGCTGAACGCCAAGTTCCCTGCCGAGAAATGCATCCTCGGCGCCTGCTTGGAGCTGCGGGATCCCTGCTTGCGGCTTGATGAAGGGTCCGACCGCGTCAGCTTCAATGCGCAGTTCGTGGCCACCTTGGGCAAGCGCAAGTTGGCCTTGCGTTCAGTGCGGAGGTTGGGTGGCAAGGTGCTGGGTATCTGCTTGCATCCGCCGGCATAGGCCTGCGGCGCGCTTGCCGGCGACGCAGGCTTACCGGACTTCGCGGCGCAGTTGGGTGAGCATGTCCCGGGCCACCGACCTCGCCTGGTCGAGGATGGCCTGCTCCTCGGTGTCGCCATCCAGGCGCCGCAGGACATCCCCGCAGAGTTCGCGAGCGCGCGGGTCCTGCACCTCGGCAAGTCCGCCCAGCATCCTGACGGTGCCGAACGTGCGCAACGTCAGCAAATCCTCCTGCGTCAGCCCCCCGCGTTCGGAGGCGGCGCGCACCGCGGCCGACAGCTGGGTGTCGAGTTGCTGGATGTCGGCAAGCACCTCCGCATTGCGCTTTTTCCAGGCTTGCAGCGACGTGGTCCAGCGGGCTCGCTCTTCCGGGAACCGGTTGGAGCAGACGTTCGCGGCGGTGCTGTAGCTGCCTTCCAGATACATATTGCTCATCATCAGGAGCTTTGCGCCATCGGTGGTGGCCTGCGCCCAGACCGGCGAGCTCATCGCGCAACCCAGGCTCAGGATCAAGCCGGCAATTCTTCGGGCGTTCAGGGGCATGGCGTCTTCCTTGTTCATGCGGGGTGATGCGGGGGGCCTTTGTTCGTGGCCGCGTGGCGTCATGCGGCGTTCATCGCGGCGGGCCCGCCGATATGGGGGTTGCGTTGGGACTTTCAAGACCTTGGGCTGCGCGCGCCTTCACGCACTGGTTGTCCCCAGGCTGCACGCTGCGGCAGGTGCTGGAACGCTGCTCGTAGATGCCGCAGGCGACCGAGCGACCCACCTCGCCCTGCAGCGCGACGCAGCGCACCGGCGCCGCCTCGGTGCCGGCCATGCAGCGCAGCTGCGGGCTGACCTGCCGCGTCAGCGCCACGGGCACGATGCCGCCGGGCGCGTCGTCGGCCTCGGCCCAGTAGAAGGACACGCGGAACACGGCGCAGCAGGCGCCGCAGTGCTGGCAGTCCAGCGTCATCGCCCGGCCGGCCGGTGCTGGGTGCCGGTTCCCAGCGTGACGAAGAACATGCGGCTGGGCCGGAACACCCTGGCGGTGTGCCACACGCCGCGCGGCACGACGACGGCGCCGCGCCCGGTGATGCGCTGAGCGCGCAGGCCCTCGGGCAGCTCCAGCAGGAACTCGATGTCGCCGTCCAGCAGGTAGACGAACTCGTCGCCGGCGGGATGCATCTCCCAGTTGCCCCAGTCGGCATCGCAGCTGAACTCAGACACCAGCCAGTCCCGGCCCAGCGCGTTCAGCGTGTCCTCGGGCTGGCTCCAGAACTCGCCGCCGCCCGGCAGCCGGTGGATGGCGCCGCCGGGCTTGAGCAGCGCGTAGACATCTTCGGGCTGGAACTGCATGCGGTGGTCTCCGTACAGGGGGCAGGGCATTGTGCGGGCCATGTCTTGAAATCCCGCCGGCCGTGGCCAACTGGGGTCATGAAAGCCACCACCGGTGCCGCCATGCCCTCCGTCATCAAGCTCGCCGTCCCCAACGAACTGTTGCCCATGATCCGCCTGGCCCAGCTGCTGCAGGGTCTGGAAGGTCAACGGGTGGACCCGCACCAGTACCGCGTGCTGGTGCAGCGGCTGACGGCGGAGCTGGACGCGCACCAGGCCCACGAGGCGCTGCCCGGCCTGCTGGATCATTTCCCTGCCGCGGCCGAGGTCTACGAGAACCTGCAGTACGGCCATGCCGGGCTGGTGCGTGCGCCGCTGGAGCTTTCGCTGACCTCGGAGCTGGCGGTACGGAATCTGCTGGACCGCGTGCGGCGGCCCTAGGCGGTCCGCAACCCGATCTCGAACACCACGCCGTCCCCCACGTTGCGGGCGGCGATGCTGCCGCCCATCTTGGCCAGGTAGGTCTTGGCGACGAACAGGCCCTGGCCGCGCCGCTGGCCGCCTTCGGGCTCGGCGTCGCTGACGCCGTAGTCGAAGATGCGCGCGAGCTGGTCGTCGTGGATGTGCGGGCCCTGGTTGTGGACGTCCACCAGGACCAGCTCACCGTCCGCACGCAGCGTCAGGGTGACGGGCGTGCCCGGTCTGCGGTGGCGGTCGGCGTTGCTGAGCACATGCGTGATGGCGTCTTCCAGCGGGTACTCGTCGGCCTGTACCCACACCGGCGTCGGCGCCGGCGCGTAGCTCACGTCCGCGATGCCGGCATAGACCGCGTTGTCGGCCACGCCGCGCAGGAAGGCGTCCAGGTCCAGCCGGGCCACCGCCAGCGTCGCGGCGGCCAGCGCCTCGCTGGGCGAGGCCTGGCCGTACAGCACCTTCACGGCCTGCTGCATGCGCTGCACATAGCGGCGGCTGGGGTCGTCTTCCGAGCCATGCAGCAGCATCAACGACTGCAGCGGCGACATGATCTCGTGGCCCACCGCGTGCCACTGGTCGTGCTCGCGCTCGGCGCGCAGCTGCTCGCGGCGCAGGCTGTCCTTCACCTGCTGCAGCAGGTCGGCGAGGCTGCCGGCCAGGATGCCCAGTTCGTCCCGGCCGCGCAGGTCGGCCACATCCAGCGTGCCCAGCTCCGCGTGCTGCCCGTCCGGCTTCTGCAACTGGTGCGACAGCGCGGCGGCGCGCTTGGTCAGCATGGACACGCGGCGGATCAGGCCGATCTCGATGATGAGCCAGGCCAGCGCGATGGCCGTCAGCATCGCGCCCACCGGCCAGGCCAGCCGCGCGGCGCTGGCGCTCAAGGACCGGTCCAGGCCTTGCAGGTCGCCGGTCAGCGCGATGTCGAAGCGGCCGGCCGGTGTGCTCACCGTGTCGAGCGCTCGCAGCGTGCGCGGCGTGGCCGGCGCGGGCAGGTGCTGGATCAGCGCGGTCAGCCAGGGCGACGGCGGCGCGGCGGTGTCGTCGGCCCCCTGCAGCAGCGCAACGACGGTGGCACTGCGTGTGATCTTCAGCGTCTCACCCGGCGCCAGCGTGGCGCCCAGGCGGGCCAGCGTCAGCGGTGGCTGCGCGCCGGACGCGGCGCTGTCGAACAGCGTGGCGTTGCCCGGCCCCAGCAGCGCCAGGCGCAGGCCCGTGCGCGGCAGGTCGGCCGGTGGCCACTGCGGCCCGCCGGGGCGGAACAGCGCCTCGCGGAAGGCCTGCACCGGCAGGCGGATGGAGAGGGTGGTGCGGCGCGCGCAGGGCTCGCCGGCGTTCAGGCAGGGCCCCTCGCGCCACACCCAGCCGCGGAAGTCGCGTTGCGGGCGGGCGCGGCGCGGCAGCGTGGCGCCATCGCCCGTGTCGACGGCAAAGCCCGCCAGCTGGCCACGCTGCGCATCGAGCGCCTCGAAAGCTGCCAGCCAGTGCTGCACCTCGCCGCCCCGCTGCAGGCTGACGCGCACGCGGTGCACGCCGGCCAGGTCCAGCGCGCCGCGCTCGCGGGTCACCAGCGGCGGCGCTTCCATGCTGGCCACCAGGTAGACGAAGCCGCCCGCGTAGGCATTGCTGCCGACGGCCGCGCACAGGCTGGCGCTGCCGGGGTACTGCTGCGCGCAGCCGGCCATCTCGACGGCGCGCTGCGCCTTGGTGGCATCGTCGAAGTCGATGGCGCCGAAGGGCAGAACCAGCGGTGCGACCCAGCCGGGATCGACCTGCGGCGCTTCAGGGTTCAGCAGCGCCAGCTGGCCCGAGGGATGGCGCAACTGGGCCACCACCTCGGCCAGCGACTTGGCGAAGGTCTGCTCGTAGCGCTGGGCGTTGCGCTGGCGTTCCTCGTTCAGCAGCGCCAGCGCGAGCGCCAATGTGGCCAATGCCAGCGCAACGAAGACGAGGTGGAAGACGATGCGGTTGCGGAAGGCCGCCAGCCCCAGGCGCGGCATGTCGGGCAGCGGGATGTCGACTCGGCCGAGCTTCATCCGTCGCGCGGTCAGGCCCCGGTCCAGCGGAAGCCGCGCATCGGGATGTTCTCGATGCCGTCGAAGGTCGGGTCCACGTCGCGGAAGGCGTCGCGGATGGTCGCCACATGCTTGCGCACGTTGTCGCGGTTGCGGCCGCTCTTGACGACGTCGAACAGCTCCTCGTAGCTGACGACTTCGCCGGCGCGCGCATGCAGCGTCGCGAGGATGCGCTGTGCCGTCAGCGGCAGGTTGATGCGCTGTTGCCGCCACATCGGCGTGCGCTGCTTCAGCGGGTCCAGCAGCAGGCTGTCGTCGGACTTCACCGCGGGCCTGGCCGCCGGCTCCTTGAGCCGTGCCGTGCGCAGGATGTCCAGGAAGGTCTCGACGAACTCGGCCTCGTCGAAGGTGGTCTTCTGCAGGTAGTCCCAGGCGTCCAGCGCCT
>CAMLKW010000055.1 GCA_946480605.1 uncultured Roseateles sp.
GGACGACATCCGCGGCGCCATCGACCGGCTGATCCACAACCTGATCAACATCGAGGACAAGGACGGCAAGTTCCTGCTGCGCCTGGACGATGGCCGCGTGCTGGACACCAAGGGCTGGAACGGCTTCGAGTGGACGCACGGCGTGGGCCTGTACGGCGTCTACAAGGTCTGGGAGCTGACCGGCGACCCCAAGGCCTGGGACATCATGATCAACTGGTTCGAGGCGCGCTTCGCCGAAGGCATGCCCAGCCGCAACATCAACACGGTGGCGCCCTTCCTGACGCTGGCCTACCTGTTCGAGCGCACCGGCGACCGCCGCTTCCTGCCCTACATCGACCGCTGGGCCGAGTGGGTCTACCGCGAGTTGCCCCGCACCGAGGAAGGCGGCTTCCAGCACATCGTTTACAACAGCGTGAACAACCAGCAGCTTTGGGACGACACGCTGATGATGTCGGTGCTGCCGCTGGCCAAGTTCGGCCTGCTGCTGAACCGCCCGCACTACGTCGAAGAAGCCAAGCGCCAGTTCCTGGTCCACATCAAGTACCTGTCCGACCGCAAGACCGGCCTGTGGTTCCACGGCTGGACGTTTGAGGGCCGCCACAACTTCGCTAACGCCTTGTGGGCGCGCGGCAACTCGTGGGTCACCATCGTCATCCCCGAGTTCATCGAGCTGCTGAACCTGCCCGAAGGCGACGCCTTCCGCCAGCACCTGATCTCCACGCTGGAGGCGCAGGTCAAGGCCCTGGCCCAGTTCCAGTCGCCGTCGGGCCTGTGGCCCACGCTGCTGGACGACCCGACCTCCTACGACGAAGCCGCAGCGTCCGCCGGCTTTGCCTACGGCATCCTGAAGGCCGTCCGCAAGGGCTACATCTCCAAGGACTACGAGGCCTTCGGCGTGAAGGCCGCGCTGGCGGTGCGCAAGCACATCAACGACGCCGGCGAGCTGACGCAGGTGAGCTTCGGCACGCCGGTGTTCAACACGCTGCAGGAATACAAGGACATCCCGCTGACGTCCATGCCGTTCGGCCAGGCGATGGCGCTGCTGACCATGGGCGAGCTGCTCGTCCGCTTCATCTAAGAGACGGCCATGCAGACCAACTTGCACCCCGCCGCGCGGCGGCCGACCTGGGTCAACTACTGGGGCTGGGGCTCGGGCGACATGCTGGGCGCCGGCGCCCAGGCCGTCATCACCGGCTGGCTGTTCTATTTCTTCACGACCTTCTGCGGCCTGAGCGCCGCCGAGGCCGGCCTGGTGCTGGGCCTGCCGCGGCTGATCGAGGCCATCACCTGCCCGCTGATCGGCTATGTGTCGGACAACCTGCGCTACACCTGGGTGGGCCGCAAGATCGGCCGTCGCAAGCTGTTCCTGCTGATCACCATTCCGCTGCTGCCCAGCTTCGCGCTGATCTTCCGCACCGGCCACACCTTCTACTACTACCTGCTCGTCTTCATCTTCTTCGAGCTGCTGTACACGATGTTTCTCATCCCCTGGGAGACGCTGGCGGCCGAGATGACCAAGGACTACAAGGAGAAGGCCAAGTTCGCGGGCGCCCGCATGATCGTTGCGCAAAGCTCGGCCATCCTCGCGTCCTACCTGCCCACGCTGCTGATCAACCAGTTCGGCGGCAAGGACTCGCCCGACACCTTCTTCTGGATGGCGGCCATCTTCGGCGTCATCTTCTCGGTGGTGGTCACCCTCGTCGTGCTGACCAGCTGGGAGCGACCCTACGGCACGCATGAGCAGGCCGTGATGTCACAGACCTATGGCGGCGTGCAGCTCAGGACCGTGCTCGCCATCCCGGTCAAGATGTTCCGCGACCTGTTCTCGACGCTGAAGATCCGCGCCTTCCGCCAGCACCTGTCCATCTACCTGGGCGGCTACCTGTCGCAGGACATCTTCAACAGCGCGTTCGCGTTCTTCGTCGCCACCGTGCTGATGGGCGCGACGCTGGTCATCTCGCAGCTGATGACGGTGATGTACGTGGCCCAGCTGATCTCGGTGATGGTGGCCATCCAGATCGTCATCCGCACCGGCCCCGTGCTGGCCTACCGGCTGGCCGGCTCGCTGTTCGGCGTCGCGCTGCTGCTGTATCTCGGCTTCTACCTGGCGCGCCCCGAGGGCTTCGCCGAGAGCTTCGCCGCACTGGGCACCAACCTGTTCGGCGCGCTGAACCCGGCGGGCGAGCGCTTCTCGCCGAGCCTGGTGTTCTGGCTGTTCGTGCCCATCGTGCTGGCGGGCCTGGGCCGCGGCACGCTGAACTTCGTGCCCTGGTCGGTCTACAACTACCTGCCCGACGTGGACGAGGCCGTCACCGGCCAGCGCCGCGAGGGCATCTTCGCCGGCGTGATGACGCTGGTGCGCAAGCTCGCGCAGAGCGCCGCCATCATGGCCAGCGGCTGGATCATCGACTGGGGCGGCTACATCAAGACCAAGCCGGGCGAGGTGGTCGTGCAGACCCCCGAGGCCATCCAGACCGTCACGCTGCTGATGGTGGGCGGCCCGCTGCTGATGCTGGTGCTGGGCGCGCTGGCGTCGTGGAAGTTCCGCCTCAATGCCAGCACGCATGCCGTGCTGGTGCATGAGGTCGAGCGCCTGCGCCACGGCGCTACCGAGGCCGAGAGCGACGAGAACCGCAAGATCGTCGAAGACCTGACCGGCTGGCGCTACGACCAGCTGTGGGGCCGCGGCAGCGGCCATGCGGCCGACTCCACGCTGCACACGCCGCAAGGCACTCCGACACGGCCATGACCGACACAAGCCGCCGCAACTTCTTCAAGACCGCCGCCCTGCCCGTCGGCGGGTTCGGCGGCCTGACCGGCCTGGCCGCCACCGCAGCGGCCACCGCTGCAACGCCCGCTCCGGCCCTCGGTGACGTGGACAGCCTGCGGTGGCTGGACGGCGCCGCCCCCGCGCTGCCGCTGGGCACCACGCTGGGCCTGCCCTGGCCGCGCGGCCAGCACAAGCAAGGGCAGGACTTCCACGCCGTCGATACGCAAGGCCGGCCGCTGCCGCTGCAGACCTGGCCGCTGGCGACCTGGCCCGACGGTTCGCTGAAGTGGACCGCCCACGCCCTCCCCGCCGGCATCGACGCAGGCGATGCACCACGCATCCGCGCCGGCAAGGGCGCCGCCACAGCGGGCGCCCGGGTCAGCGTGAAGGACTCGGCCGATGCGGTGGAGGTGGACACCGGCGTCATCCGCGCCACGCTGCCGCGCCGTGGCGCGCAGCTGATCCGCAGCATCACGCGCGACGGCCGCGACATCCTGCGCGCGGCCACGCTGGTGGCGCAGACCGACGACAAGCCCGATGCGCTGCAGGGCGCCGTCACGCAGACGGCCTTCGAGAGCCGCATCGCCACCCTCACCGTCGAGCAGACCGGCCCCCTGCGCGCCGTCGTCAAGGTGGACGGTCTGCATCGCAGCAGCGCCGGCCGCGAATGGCTGCCGTTCTCGGTGCGCCTGTACTTCTACGCCGGCGCCGAGTCCGTGCGCGTGATGCACAGCTTCGCCTTCGACGGCGACGACCAGAAGGACTTCCTGCGCGGCATCGGCCTGCGCTTCGACGTGCCGATGCGCGACGAGCCCTACGACCGCCATGTGCGCTTCGCCGGGCAGGACGGAGGCCTGTGGGCCGAGGGCGTGCGCAACCTCACCGGCCTGCGCCGCGACCCCGGCGCTGCCGTGCGTGCTGCGCAGCTCGAAGGCCGCGCCACGCCGCCGCTGGAGCAGTGGGGACCGCAGGTGCGCAAACTCCACCACCGCATTCCCGCCTGGGGCGACTACACGCTGAGCCAGCTCAGCGCCGACGGCTTCCAGATCAGGAAGCGCACCAAGCCTGGCCACGGCTGGATCCCCGCCGCCAACGGCTGCCGCGCGCCGGGCAGCGGCTACATCGGCGGCGCGACCGGTGGCGTGGCCTTCGGCCTGCGCGACTTCTGGCAGCGCCACCCGACGCAGCTGGACATCCGCAATGCGCACACCGACGCGGCCCAGGTCACCGTCTGGATGCACTCGCCCGAGGCGCCGGCCATGGACCTGCGCTTCTATCACGATGGCCTCGGCATGGAGACCCACGAGCAGGAGCTCGAAGGCCTGGAGATCACCTACGAGGACTACGAGAAGGGCTTCGGCACGCCGGTGGGCATCGCGCGCAGCAGCGAGGTCACGCTGTGGGCGCTGGCCGCCACGCCCACGCGCGAGCGGCTCGTGCAGATGGCCGCCGCGGTGCAGGCGCCGCCACAGCTGGCCGCACACCCGCAGCGCTATCTGGACGCCGGCGTTTTCGGCCGGCTGTGGAGCCTGCCCGACCGCAGCACGCCCGCGCGGCAGCGCATCGAGGACAGGCTGGACTTCCTGTTCGACTTCTACAAGAAGGAAGTCGACCAGCGCCGCTGGTACGGCTTCTGGGACTACGGCGACATCCGCCACACCTACGACGCCGACCGCCACGAGTGGCGCTACGACGTGGGCGGCTATGCCTGGGACAACTCGGAGCTGTCGCCCGACATCTGGCTCTGGTACAGCTTCCTGCGCACGGGCCGCGCCGACATCTTCCGCTTCGCCGAGGCCATGGTGCGCCACACGGCCGACGTGGACATCTATCACGCCGGCCGCTTCAAGGGCCTGGGCACGCGGCACAACGTGCAGCACTGGGGCTGCAGCGCCAAGCAGGCGCGCATCTCCACCTCGGCCAACCGCCGCTTCTACTACTACCTGACCGGAGACGAGCGCATCGGCGACGTCATGCGCGAGGTGCTGGACGTCGACCAGAAGCTCGACGAGGTCGACCCCGTACGCAAGATCGCCGGCCGCGTGGACAAGGGCCCCTGGCCCGCACGCATCGGCTTCGGCACGGACTGGGGCTCGCTGGTCGCCAACTTCATGACCGAGTGGGAGCGCACCGGCGACGTCCGCTGGCGCAACAAGCTGCTGCGCGGCATGAAGGGCATCGCGGCCATGCCGCACGGCTTCTTCACCGGCAGCGGCGGCTACGAGCCCACGGGGCCCAACGAAGGCGCGCTGCACAACGTCAGCGGCAACAAGCTGTCGGCCAGCCACCTGAGTGCCGTGTTCGGTGGCATGGAGATGATGACCGAGCTGGTGGAACTGATCGACGAGCCGGCCTTCAAGGCGGCCTGGGTGCAGTACTGCGAGCTGTACAACGCGCCGCGCGACGAGCAGGTCAAGGCGCTGGGCGCGCCGCACGGCGGCGGCACGGTGCTGAGCGTGGGCCACTCGCGCCTCAGCGCCTACGCGGCGCTGCAGAAGAAGGACCCGGCGCTGGCCCGGCGCGCCTGGCGCGAGTTTCTGGCCGACCCGCGCTTCGGCGCCCGGCCGCTGAAAACCACCCGCATCGCCGGCCCGCTGGTGCTGAACCCGGTGGACGAAGCGCCGTGGATCAGCACCAACGACACCGCGCAATGGGGGCTGGCCGCCATCCAGAACCTGGCCCTCGTGGGCGAACACCTCAAGGATTGACATGAAGCATCTGCTGCTGGCCGCCAGTCTGCTGGCGGCCCCCGCCTGGGCACAACAAGCACTGCGCTTCGCCTTCGACGGCAAGCCCGTCGCAGGCGAGGTGGCGGTGCCCACCGACACGACCTACAGCCGCGAACGCGGCCACGGTTTCGAGGCCGACGAGAAGCGCAACGCGGCTGGCCAGCCCTACTTCTTCTCGGTGGACCTGCCCGAGGGCAACTACCGCGTCACCGCCACGCTGGGCGGCACCGCTGCCAGCGACACGACCATCAAGGCCGAGCTGCGCCGCCTGCAGCTGGACGGCATCAAGCTGCCCGCCGGCAAGACCGAGGCGCACAGTTTCATCGTCAACCTGCGCACGGCCAACATCGCCGCCGCGCCGGGCATCGAGCCTGGCCGCGTAAAGCTCAAGGAGCGCGAGATCGCCAGCGAGGCCTGGGCCTGGGACCGCCGCCTGACGCTGGAGATCAACGGCACGCAGCCCGCGCTGGCGCACCTGGTGATCGAGCCGGTGAAGCTGCCCACCGTCTACCTGCTGGGCGACTCCACCGTGGCCGACCAGTCCGGCGAGCCCTATGCCAGTTGGGGTCAGATGCTGACGGCTCTCTTCAAGCCCACCGTGGCCGTGGCCAACCATGCCCAGTCCGGCGAGACCTTCCGCGACTCGCTGAACCGCCGCCGCATCGACAAGATCCTGTCCACGCTGCAGCCCGGCGACACGGTGCTGCTGCAGTTCGGCCACAACGACCAGAAGCAGCAGAAGGACGGCAGCGGCAACGCCGAGACCTACAAGGCCGAGCTGCGCACGCATGCGGAGCGCATCCTGGCGCGCGGCGGCGTGCCGGTGGTCGTGTCGTCGATGGAGCGCCGTCGCTTCGACGCACAGGGCAAGCTGCAACCCAGCCTGACCGAGTACGCCAACGCGGCCCGCGCCGTCGCGCAGGACATGAAGCTGGCCTACATCGACCTCAACGCGATGAGCATCCAGATGTACGAGGCGCTCGGTCCCGAGCGTTCGCAGGCCGCGCATCCGATGAACAACGGCAAGCTGGACAACACCCACCACAACAACTACGGCGCCATGCAGTTGGCCCGTTTGATTGCGCTGGGCCTCAGGGAAGCCCGCGTGCCGGTAGCCGCGCAGCTGCGCGATGATCTGGGCGCCATCTCGCCGGCACAGCCGCCGGCCCCGGAGCAGTTCCGCGTTGCGACCAGCCCCGGCTTTACCCAACAACGACCCCTCGGCGACTGATGAAGTCTCAACTGCTTGCCGTGGCGCTGGCCTGCGCCACGCTCTTCCACGCCCCCGTCACGACCGCGGCGCCGCCCAAGCCCGCACTGGTCGCCGGCTTCTCCACCGAGCGCCTGCAGCGGCTGGACACGGTCATCAACGACGAGATCGCCCGCCAGCAGCTGGCCGGTGGCGTCATGGTCGTACTGCGCGACGGCAAGCCGGTGGTCTTCAAGGCCTACGGCCAGCAGGACATCGAGGCCGGCAAGCCCATGCGCACGGACACCATCTTCCGCATCGCGTCCATGACCAAGGCGTTGACCTCGGTGGCCGTGATGATGCTGTACGAGCAAGGCCACTTCCAGCTCAAAGACCCGGTGGCCAAGTTCCTGCCGGCCTTCGCCAACCTGCAGGTGGCTTTAGCCCAGGGCGGCACCGAGAAGGCGCGCCGCGCGCTGACCATCCACGACCTGCTGACCCACACCGCCGGCATGAGCTACGGCGCCGGCCCGGCCAAGGCCGCCTACGAGGCGGCAGGCATGAAGGACTGGTACCTGGTGGGCCACGACGAGACGCTGGCCGCATGGACCGATCGCCTCGCCGCGCTGCCGCTGCAGGGCCAGCCGGGCGAGGCCTTCACCTATGGCTATGCGACCGACGTGCTGGGACGCCTGGTGGAAGTGGTGTCGGGCCAGCCGCTGGACCAGTTCATCAAGACGCGCATCACCGATCCGCTGCGCATGCCGGACACCCACTTCTTCCTGCCGCGCGAGAAGGCCAGCCGGCTGGCCAGTGTCTATGGCCTGGAAGGTGGCCAACTCAAGCTGATGGAGACACCAGCCAAGAGCGACTTCGTCAACGGACCGCGCAAGCTGTTCTCCGGCGGCGCGGGGCTGACGTCCACGGCGGGCGATTACGCGCGCTTCCTGCAGATGCTGCTGAACCAGGGCGAGCTGGACGGCGTGCGGCTGCTGGCGCCCAAGACCGTGGCGCTGATGACGGCCAACCACCTGGGCGACAAGTACCGTGGCGACGCGGACGGCTTCGGCCTGGGCTTCTGGGTCAACGTGAAGACCGGCGGCTTCAAGGAGCTGGGCAGCGAAGGCGCCTTCGGCTGGGGCAGCGCCTATTTCCCGCAGTACACGGTGGACCCCAAGGAGCGTCTGGTCATCCTGCTGATGACGCAGCTGCGCCCGGCTGGAGGCTCCACGCTGAGCTTCCGCGTGCGCAACCTGACCTACCAGGCGCTCATCAAGTAGGCCCCGCAGGCCGGCCAGCCATCAGCTTTTTGCACATCGCTATCTCGTGTCGGCATAGCAGCGCGCCCCCCGGCCGTACCTTGATGAAACGCTCATCCGGTTGACCGCACAGCGCCGTGATGTCTCCCTAGAGTCCGCCGCCACGGACCGGGCAATCGCCCCGTCCCGTGAACAAAGACACACAACAGGAGACTTCATGAACACGACGTGCTCGCGCACGCCCTGGTCGCGCTGGCTGGCCGCAAGCCTGCTTGCCGCCTCGGCACCGGCCGCCATGGCCGCCTTCAGCATCACCACGGTCCACGACAACAACAACCCGGCCCGGCCGCAGTACATCATCGACACCGATGGCGGCCTGGTGTTCAAGGTGCGCGGCTGGGATGCCAGCAGCACCACGGCCATCGGCGACATCTCCAGCATCGTCTACAAGGGCCTGGAGTACGCCGATGCCAGTCGCGGCACGCAGCTGAACTCCGGCGCCGACTGGCTCTACAGCGGCGTCAGCGCCGTGGGCCTGAAGGTCGAGGCCGTCAGCGCCAACGGCACCGTGACGCCCGCAGCCACCACCAACGGCGGCGTCGTCAACGCCAGCGACTACATCCGCGTCACGATCACCAGCACCAGCACGAAGGGCGGGGTGCTGACGCATTACTACGTGGTGAAGCGTGGCGAGTCCAACATCCACATGGGCACGCACTTCACCGAGCAGCCCGACGTGCACGGCCTGGTGCGCTTCATCGCCCGCATCCGGGTCGACCGGCTGCCCAACGGCGGCCCGGCCCAGGCCGCCGGCGGCCTGATCACCTACGGCGGCCAGAGCTTCTGGGCCGAAGACCTGCGCGGCACCAGCAGCGCCATCGAGGCCAGCGACGTGTTCGGTTTCCCGACCACCGACGCGCGCTACGGCCAGTCCCGCTCCAAGCACTACGCCAACCGCCGGCTGAAGGACTGGGAGTTCGTCGGCGGCACCGGCCCCGGCGTGGGCATCTGGTTCTGGCGCGACAACCACGAGGGCGGCTCCGGCGGCCCGTTCTACCGCAGCCTGCTGCAGCAGATCACCAGCACGAACAACGAGCTGACCTACATCGTCAACTACGGTGAGGCACAGACCGAGCCCTACCGAATGGGTGTGTTGAACACCTACACGATGATCTTCAACGACGGCAGCACGCCGGCGGCCCGCCCCGACACCAGCTGGTACGGCCAGGTGGGCATGGTGGGCTATGTGCCACCGTTGGGCCGTGGCTCGGTCACCGGCGCAGGCCTGACCAACCGCATCGCCGGCCTGCCCTACACCGTCGGCTTCGCCAACGCGCAGGCGCAGTACTGGGCCGACGCCGATCCCGTGGACGGCCGCTTCAAGGCCACCGGCATGCTGCCCGGCACCTACACGATGACGGTCTACAAGGGCGAACTGCCGGTGCAGACGGGCTCGGCGGTGGTGACCGCCAATGCCGACTACACGATGAACCCCATCGCCATCACGGCCGACCCCGAGACCAAGCCCGCGCTGTGGCGCATCGGCCACTGGGACGGCACGCCGCAGGAGTTCATCAACGGCGACAAGCTGACCTTCATGCACCCCAGCGACGTGCGCATGGCGCCGTGGACGGTCGCGCCCTTCGTGATCGGCCAGTCCAACGCCGCGCAGCACTGGCCGGCCTACCAGTGGCAGAAGCACAACAACGGCCTGCAAGTGCGCTTCGTGCTCAAGCGTGGCCAGAACACGGCGCCGCTGCGACTGCGCCTGGGCACGACCGCCGACTTCAACAGCGCCCGCCCGGTCATCACCGTCAACAGCTGGTCTTCGGGCATTCCGCCGGCGCCGCCCAAGGTGTCGCGCAACCTGACCGTGGGCACCTATCGCGGCTTCAACCGCACCTACAACTTCGACATCCCGGCCAGCCAGTTGGTCGTCGGCACCAACACGCTGACCATCAACATCGCCAGCGGCACGGGCGGCGACAACTTCCTGAGCCCCGGTCTGTCCTTCGACGCCATCGACCTGGTCACCGCCAACTGAACAAGAACATCATGAAGAACAAGATCATCTCTTTGCTTGCCGCGCTGCTCGCCGCCCCGGCCATGGCCGGCGTCGTGCAGACCACCGGCATCGGCAGCGCCACGCCGACGGCCACGCACCTGACCTTCGCGGCCGACTTCGAGGCCAACACCCAGCTCGACGCTCCGTGGAGCGAGGGCGGCCTGCTGTTCCGCCACAACGGCCTGGCCAACGACAACGGCGGCTGCGGCTACGCCGGCGAGTTCTGTGTGGACCCGGGCCAGTCCTACAGCGATGCCTTCTCCGGCAACTACTTCGCCACGGCAGGGCTGAACGCCTACCTGAGCATCAGCAGTGAAGGCCCCAACCTGAACGGCATCGAGTTCGCGGTGGATTCGGGCTTTCTCACCATCCACCTGATGTGGCAGACCTGGCTGGATGGCGTGCTGACCGGCAACGGCCGCGTGACCGTGGGCCCGTCCATCGCCGGTGGCGTGCTGGGCCTGAGCGACCTGGCCGGCTTCGACGAAGTGCGCGTGTACGCCTTCGACAGCGCGAGCGACACCAGCGGCTACAGCACGCCCGCCATCGACAGCGTGCGCGCCTTCACCATTCCCGAGCCGGGCTCGCTGGCGCTGGCATCGCTGGCCGGCCTGGGCCTGATCGGCGCGCGCCGCCGCCGTCGCTGACCTGCAAAGAGGCTTCCGCGAATCACCCCGGTGACAAGGGCCGGCCTCTCATGAGGCCGGCCCTTTTTGCGTTGCCACCGGCCTACGGCCTTGCCGCCTCCTGCCAGGCCTGGACCGCCATCACCATGGCCAAGGTATCCAGCTCACAGTAGCGCAGCAAGGCGCTCTCGATGGCGTCACGCACGCTTGCGGGCAGCTCTTCCTGCTGCAGACGGGCATACGCGGCCATGGCCGCGCCACCGTCCTGCAAATCGTTGCCCAGGCTGTGATCCAGGCGCTGACAGACTTCGGGCGCCAGGTCGTCGAAGACGCGCGGCAGCAGGTCGTAGGGATCGACCGGCAGCCCGTCCGGGCCGGCAACCCACCAGGCCACAGGTGTCGCGAGATTGAGGCTGGGCATCTCCGCGCTGCCGTACACCGCACGACCATAGCGCTCGCGCAACAGCGCGCTATCGCGCATCAGCGCTGGCAACACCTTCTTCAGCGAACTGCTGCCCCGCGTCGAGGGCGCAAAGTAGCGCCGCTGCGCCACGGCGCAGAGATCCACCATGTCGCGCGTCCCGGCGCTCCGGTCGCTGCCGTGCGTGAGGGTCTCGATGAAGTCCACCAACTCTGCATCGCCCGGCTGCGCCTCCTCCGACAGCCGCGCGCGCAATGCATTCAGGACGTTGTTCTCGTGATGGCTCCACCGGAACACCGTGCCCGCGTTCTGGCCCAGGGCCTGCATCAGCGCCCGCAGGAAGCCCCGGCTCGGGTCAACGCCCGGCCTCGCGTCGATGAACTGGCTGGCATGGCGCACCTGCCCCGAGCCTTCCATGACGTGATGACTGAACTGGAAGGCGATGACCTCATACGGGCGCCGGCCGGCCTGGAAGGGAATGGGCACCATGGCGGTCTCGAAGTCGATGAAGTTCAGCGGATAGGTCCACGTCGCCATGTCCCGCCCCAGCCCATCGGCATCCAGCCAAGTCGCCTGCCGGCGGCACTGCATCCACTGCCGCTGCGCGATGCCCAGGCCTTCGCTGCCCGGCTCGTCGTCTTCCAGGCCCAGGTCTTCGGCCTGCAGTTGCGCGAGCTTGTACAGCCCGCGCGCGAGAAAGCCCGGCTTGCGCCGGCTGTTCCACAGGTCCAGCACCAGCGGCGCGGCGAAATCGTCTGCCGTCCAGCCCAGCGCGCGCGACCAGCACTCGTGAAAGCCGCTGCGCAACCCGCCAGGCAGTGGCGGCGAGGGCCACTTGAACTCGCAGTTGCCGCAGGTCACGGAGGGCAGGCCCGCAATCAGGCGTTCGCCGCGCCCCGCACTTGCCAGCATCTCCACGGCCTCGCCAAAGGGCAGCTGAGCGGCACCGGCCGACAGGCTGCCGGCCTGGATCTCGGCGACCTGATCGCCCACCGCAACCTCGATCAGCAGCGGGCTGCCGAGCCTCTGCTCGGTGCCCGGCGCCACGTCCACCACCACGCCGCCGCCTGCGCCGTGCCTCACCTTGAAGGCCTGCCCCAGCCCGTCGACGCTGGCGCGGGCGTGCTTGTCGACCAGCATCAGCCAGGGCCGCAGCTCGCAGCCCGGCAGCGCTAGACGCGCGACGTGGTGCTGGAAGGCAATGTCCAGCAGATAGGGCCGCCAGGCCGACCTGACGCCACCGCGCGACGACCTGAAATCGCCGTCCACGGCGGCGTCATAGCTCTTGGCCTTCACCTCGATGAGGTCCACGACGTGCCCTCGCTTGCGCAGCACATCGACCCGCACGAGCTTGCCTTCGTGCGCCAGCGTGGCCTCGTAGATGACCACCTGCTGCCGCGCCAACAACCGCGCGGTATGGGCCAGCTGTCTGTCCACGTCAGCCTCGTCCACCAGCACGCCGCCGGGCACCATCAGCCGCGCCAAGGCACCGACCTGAAAGCCGCCCTCGGCCAGCGCCTGCAGGAAGCTGTCATCCGTGCGACGGTTGAAGTAGGCCGGATCGCCGCTGTAGTGCAGCTTGGCCGCGCATTCGGCGCCCTGCGTGAAGCGGCTCTTGGTCAGGTAGCGATGGGTGGCCATGCCGGAACTGAGTTGCGTGTGCGCGCCATCCTAGAAGGCCTTGTCACGCCGCCGGCAGCATGTCCGACGCTGTGCGACACATGCCGTCGCGCGCAGCCGCAGCATGCACGCCATGACCGCCGCGACGCCCGACGCCACCGACCTCACTCTGGCCGCCATTCACCCGACGCCCGATGCACTGCTCCAACTGCCGGCCGGATGGCGCGCCGCGATGCGCCCCCTGCTTGAGCGCGTCTGGACACGGCCCGCCGCCCGCCTGCAGGAGGCGCGCACCTGGGCCTTGGCCGACCGGCCCGGCGAGGCCCCCACCGTCGACATCGGCTGTCCCAGCCTCGACGCCCACGGCGCCCTGCGCCTGGGCAGCCGTTGCGCCGGGCATCCCGCCCCCCTTGCGGGCCTGGCGGAGCTGGAGGCCCATCTGCAGGCCTGGAGCGGCCGCCGCTGCGCGCAGTGGGACCGGCTCATCGCGGCCGCGCATCCGTCCATCGCGCTGCGGCGCCAGCTGATGAACGCGCTGGTGCCGCTGGAATGGCAGCTGCGCGACGCGCTGGTGCAGCGCATCTGGGCGCTGTCGCTGCAGGGCGAGCTGGCGCCCATCGCCAGCGGTGCGCCGCGCCATGCCCTTGCGCCGGTGCTGCTGCACTGGCTGCTGCGGCCGTATCAGGCAGCAGCCATCGCCCGGCGGCATGACCTGCTGCGCCGGGCCGGCGGCGCGGTCGCGCTGCTGATCGGCCACCAGCGCATCCACGGCGGCCAGGCGCCACTGCGGCGGCTCGCGGAGCTGGCCGACCCGGCACTCCCGCGCCCGTCGCTGCGCCGTATCGCGCAAGCCCTGGCCCCCTGCCTGGCACTGCCGGCCTGGGTGCTGCGCCGCATCGCGCACCTGCCCTGGCATCAGCTGCAGCCGACCGGCGACAGTACGCTGGCCGCGCTCGGCCGGCTCGCCGTGCAACTGCCGCCTGCGGCCTGGCCACGCCAGCCCCCTGACCTGGACGCCGCATCGCGCTGCCTGGGCAGCCTGGACCTGCTGTGCAGCTTCGGCGACGGCACGCTGGCGGCCGCCCCCGCGCAACGCACCTTGCCTACCGCCGTCCGGCGCTGGCTGCTGGGCGAGCTGCGCCGCCGCTACGGCGGCGACTGGCTGGCCCTCGCCGATGCCCTCACGCACGACGAGCCGCGTTACCAGTTGCTGACCTGGGTGCTGCCGCGTCTGCACGACCACTGGCAGGCCGACCTCGCCTCCAGCAGCGAGCCAGGCGAGATGCTCAGCTCGACCTGGCGCAAAGCCTCGCCCTGCTGGTGGCTGGACCGGCTGCTGCAATGGCAGTCGGCCCAACACCGGCCGCATCGCCCGCCGCGCCGGCGCCCGCGGCTGCGCTGGTCGCCGCTGTTCGCGGCGCCGCAGCGCCATGGCGACTGCCTGCTGCGCTGCCTCGCCAGCGTGCGCGAGGTGCAGGCGCTGCTGCAGGACTTTGCCCTCACCAGCCTGCGGCGCTGGATAGGCCCCAGCCTCGTGTCGCGCGTGCAGTGGCTGCACCTGCAATCCATCGGCGCCGCCGGCCCCGGGAGTCTGGCTGTGCTGCTGGCCGAACTGCAGCGCGGCACGCTGCGGGTGCGCGTGGTCTGCCACTGGGGGCCGCTGCGCAGCGAACCGCCCGCCGTCTGCCACGAGGCGCTGCGCGAGATGCTGGCCTATTGGCAGGAAGAGGGTTGGGGCGTGCTGTCGCGCATCGAGGCCGAGGAAGTGCTGTCCGAAGACCCCGAACTGCGCGATGCAATAACGGCGGCACGCGTGAAAAGCTGGACGCGGCTGGCGGCGGAGGGGCGCAGTGCCGTACCTAAGATTGGCTGAAACAACTGGAGGGCATAGGGATGAGTTCGATGAAGTCGTGGATCAATGACCTGACGAAAGCGCTGCAGCCGCTGTTCAGCTCGCAGGCAGGCGCTTACGCCAGTGCTGACGACCTCGCCTACCTGGCTTACACAGGCAAGATAGAGAACCACGTTCGCGATGCGCTGGTAGTCAAGTTGAAGCGCTCCGGGCTCACCATCGGCCGCGAGGTGAACGGCCGAATTGATCTGGTCCACATCCAGCAGACGGAAATAGACCTTTCCTTGCAGGCAAAGGCCATGTACGCGGGAGACCTGATCTCAATGATCACGAAACCCCAATACGAGGCGCACCCTCTCGTCGACGCACTCGCCGACGATGTCCATAGGAAGGCTGATCCCTACCCTTGCATCGGGCTGATGCTGGTAACTGACATCCCTTGGCAACCTGCGTTCAGCAAGGATAGGGCCCTGAAGTACTCAAAGATCCTGAAGATCAGAGACGCCTACCGCCCTTTCGCCCCCCTCGGCGTGGCTGATGTTCACAAAGAACTCGCCGGTCTGCTGGCAAAGCAGGGGCAGAACGCCAAGCTTCCCAGTCACCTGCGCAACAGCAGCGATCCCGACGAGCGCGCACTCGCAGACAGCCACGCCCCCTTGAAGCTGATAGAGGATGCCAGCGGCTATTGGCAAGGCCAAGTCAACGGCTCTCGCGTCGATGTCCACTGGTTCCT
The DNA here is from genome assembly GCA_946480605.1 of uncultured Roseateles sp. The sequence goes on from CAMLKW010000055.1 coordinate 15,265, forward strand.
CGTCGAGAAGGCTGAAGCAGCCTGACCCATGCCCTCCGCCAGCACCCCCCAGTCCCTGGCCCGCCTGCTCGAACTGCTGTCGGCCCTGCCCACCGGCCGCTCGGCGGCGCCATCGGAGCTGCGCCAGGCACTGGCCGACCGCGGCTACGCCGTCGACACGCGCACGGTGCAGCGCGACCTGCGCCTGCTGCAGCAGCATTTCGCCATCGACTGCGATGAGCGCAGCAAGCCGCATGGCTGGCGCTGGCGTTCGATGACGGCCCGGCAGGCCGTCCAAGGCCTTTCCACCCCGGAGGCCTTGAGCCTGGTGCTGGCTGACCAGCACCTGCGCGCCGTACTGCCGGCGAGTTGGTCAAGCAGCCTGGACGACTTGTTCGCCCAGGCCCGGCACGCGCTGGACGGCCTCGCACCGGCTGCGCCCAGCCGCTGGGCGGCCAAGGTGCGCGTCATCCCGAACGGCTTGTCCCAGCGCGCACCGCGGATGGCGGAACCCGGCGCCATGTCCGAAGTGGCCGAAGCGCTGATGCACGACCGCCAGCTGGACCTGCGCTACCGGCGCGGCAGCGACCAGCGCCCGGCCAGCTACCGGCTGCACCCGGTGGGCCTGCTGCTGCGCGGCGCGCAGCTCTATCTGGTGGCGCTGCTGCATGGCAAGTTGAGCGAGCGACCCCGCCTGTTCGCGCTGCACCGCGTGCTGGCCGCCGAGCGGCGCCCTGAAGCGGCCACGCTGCCCCCTGGTGTCGACATGGATGCCGCGCTGGCCCAGGGTCGCGGCCAGTTCGGCAGCGCCGACGCACCGCTGGCGCTGCAGCTGATCTGCAGTGCCGCACTCGCCGCGGTGCTGCAGGAGGCCCCCCTGGCGGACGACCAGCGGCTGCAAGCCCGCGGCGATGGGCGCTTCGAGCTGCATGCCAGCCTGCGGGCCAGCTGGGAGCTGCGCTGGTGGCTGCTGGGCCACATCGACGAGATCGAAGTGCTGGCGCCACCCTCGCTGCGTGACGAACTTCGCCTCGTGCTGACGCAGGCGCTGGCCAGGCACAGTGGCCGCTGAGCTGCACCGGCTGCGACCCAAGCCGTCGCAGCAGCCACGATGCTGGGCGTATGCCCAGCCCCCTATCCGAACCGCTGCTCTTCCTCGACTTCGACGGCGTGCTGCATGCCAATGGCGCGCCGCCGCCGCGCCGTTTCGAACGGGCTGGCGCGCTCGTCGCGCTGCTGCAGCGCTGGCCAGGCTTGACGGTGGTCGTGTCGTCGAGCTGGCGGCTGCACCACAGCTGGCCCGCGCTGCTGGACAGCCTGCCTCGGGCGCTGGCCACCAGGCTAGACGGCCGCACCGGCGCGGCCGTCATCGGCCGGCATGCCCGGTACCGGGAGATCGTCGATTGCTGGCAGCGGCTGGATGGTCGGCGCCCCTGGCGTGCGCTGGACGATGCGGCCTGGGAGTTCCCGCCCCGCTGTGAGCAGTTGATCGCCTGCAACGGCGCACTGGGCGTGCAGCAGGCGCAACTGGACGACTTGGAATGCTGGCTGATTGGGCTGTCCAGCCTTGAGTGCGCACTGGGCCGCGCCGAACCACGCCCTGCGCCCCAGCAGATGGCCCGCACGATTCAGCTGCTGCGACACCTGCCGGCGCGATCACAAGTGAGCGTCGCCTGGCTACAGCGCGAGCTGCGACTCGGCTATCGCGAGGCCGTGCGCGCGCTCGCCGAAACGGAAGGCGAGCTGCTCAGCCCCATGGACAGCGAGGGTCGCCGTTGGCGGCTATGAAGCAGCAGCTGTCCGCCAGCTGTCGCGGTAGGCCCGCCAGCCATCGGGATTCCAGGCCTGCACGGGCGCCGCCGCACCCTCGGCCTGGCGGCCCCAGGCCTCCAGCAGCCAGGCGCCGCAGGTGGTGCCGCTGCTGTCGTCGGACACGATCACGTCGCGGCCCCCATCCACGCCAGCCAGGCCAGCCAGCAGCGGGCCGAACTCGGCATTGGCCGTGAATGCGCCCTCCACCACCACGCGGCCGCTGGCGCCCAGCGCGTCCAGGCAGTGGTCGGTCATCAGCACCACGTACAGCGTCGCCAGCGCGGCCTGCTCGGCGGCATTGGCGGCCAGCGGGCCCACGAAGCGCCCCACCCGGCCCGCGAACGGGCCGCCGGTCTCGGCAAAACAGGGCAAGGCCATGCTGCCTTGCGCGATCAGCCGCTCGATGTCCGCGCGCTCGAACGGCGCCGGCTGGGTGCCGGCGATGGCGCCGAACTCGCGGCCGCCCATGAAACGCACGCAGGGCACGGCATCGCCGAATACATTGCAGTTGGCCAGCATGTCCTGCGCCTCCACCAGCGGCTTGGTCGCCGAGCCCAGCGCCGCGGCGATGAGCCAGGTGCCGGTGGACAGCACGGTACAGGGACCGCTGCGCTGCAGCGTCAGCAGGTGGCGCAGCAAGGACGCATTACTGTCGTGGATGCCGCAGACGATCTCGCAATCGGGGCTGATGCCGGTGCGCGCCGCCAGTTCGGGCTGGATGCGCCCCAGCCGCGCCCAGGCGTCGCGCCGCTCGGGGAACAGCGGCTCCCAGCCGCGCGTCTCGACCAGCGACGACCAGCGACCCTCGGCCGGCCGCCACAGATCGGTGTGGCAGCCCAGCGAAGTGACCTCGCTGGCAGCGACGCCACTGAAGCGCCAGGCCCAGTACTGCGGGTACATCAGCACATGGCGGGTGCGCGCGAAGTCATCAGGGAAGCGGGCCTGCAGCCATTCCAGCTGCCGGCCCAGGTTCAGGCCGGCCGGCAGGCGCGGCGAGCCACTCTCGTCAAAGGCGGGCCGCACGGCGTCATAACGCTGCGCATCAGTGGCATCGCCGAACTCGTGCTCGTAGTCCAGCACGGGCAGCACCAGGCCGGCATCGTCCACCAGCGCGGCGGTCGCGCCATGCGTGACGGGAACGATGGCGCGGATGTCGGCCAGGCTGGCCAGTTCGGTCAGCTGAGCGCACATCCAGCTCCACAACCGCTCCGTGTCGTGGTGCGGATAGGGCCCGACGCGGCGCACGGCGTTGGGCGTGCGCACCTCGGCCAGCGTCTTGCCGGCGGCATCGATCAGGGTCAGCTTGGCGTTGGTCTTGCCGATGTCGAGGACGACGGTGCCCGTCTGTTTCATGCTCAAGCGTTCAGTGCGGTGTGGTGGCGTAAGGGCTGGCGTCCAGCACGCCGGCGAAGTCATGGCCCAGCGCCGACGCGTGCACGTCCTGGGGGTCCACGGCCTCGGGCTCCACCGTGATGACGCGCACGCCGTAATGCTCCAGCAATTGCACCGCGCTGTCGGAGGCGCCGGTGTCGGTGATGACGGTGGAGACGCGGTTCAGCCCGCACAGCACCAGGCCGGCCTTGCGCTGGAACTTGGAGCTGTCGACCAGCACGACCAGTTCCTCGGCCTGGCCGATCAGGCGCTTCTCGGCCTGGATCAGCAGCGGGTCGGCTTCCATCAGGCCCAGGATGGACAGGCCGTAGACGCCCATGAACATCTTGGCCGCGTAGTGGTGCTGGGCCACGTCGTTCTCGAACGGGCTGAGGATGACGTTCTGCTCGCGGTAGACCTTGCCGCCAGGCAGGATGATCTCGTTGTCGCTGGTCAGCAGCAGGCGCTGCGCCATCAGGAACGAGTTCGTGAGAATCTTCAGCTGCTTCTCGACGAGAAACTCCGCCATCATGAACGTGGTGGTTCCACCGTTGATGATGATGGTTTCGCCGTTACTGCACATCGAGGTGGCATAACGGGCGATGGCGCGCTTGGCGGCAGTATGTTGCTGAATATTGTTTTGAAAAGTCTCGCTGGACAGCGTGTATGACTTTTTCTTTTGCTCCAGCCTTTGAGCACCACCCCGGGTACGCGTCAGCTGGTTTTTGGCGGCCAGCCAGGAAATATCCCGGCGCACGGTTGCGGCCGATGCCGACAACCATTCCATCAATTGCTGAACGCTGGCGTGCTCACGCTCGTCCAGCAGTTTGAGCAGACGCTTGTGTCGCTTGTGATTGATCATGGAAGCCACCTTGCTGTCGGGCGCCTTCCGGGTCGAGGGCGACCGTTGTCTCTTGAGGAGTCGCCCGACCTCTTGGGGTGGGCATCGCTTTGCCGGACCGGGCCTACGCTGGCCTGCTCTCGGGTCACGCCCCATGACCGTGTCACCGGGCGCCGTCGCCATGCTGCACTGCAATCAAGATCGCTCAGATCGCAGGTGAAACACAGTTCCGAAAGCAGATTACGTCAATCCCATGACAGCGTCAATCACGAAACGATCACGGCCGTGAGCGTTTCGTGAGCGATTGCTTGTGCAGCGCAGCATTCGCTCATCCTTTTGATTTTGCGTGGCAGCGCTGCGCATGAGAGCGGGTTTGCCCCCACACTGCGGCCCGTTTCCCCCGTGGAGAACGGGCACCGGGCCGCATGTCGCGGCCACGAAGACGAAGACGCACCGATCACAGGCAAGCTCATCATGACTGCAAATTCCCAGACCCCTGCACAACCCCCGATCGCCTCCAAGTGGGATGACGCCGTCGCGGCCAAACTGAGCGAGCCGGAACTGCTGCTGTACCGCTCGAATCTGCTTGGCTCCGATCTGCGCGTGACCAATTTCGGCGGCGGCAATACCTCGGCCAAGGTCACGATGCGCGACCACCTGACCGGCGAAGACGTGCAGGTGCTGTGGGTCAAGGGCTCGGGCGGCGACCTGGGCTCCATCAAGCTGGATGGTTTCTCCACGCTCTACATGGACAAGCTGAATGCGCTGAAGAAGCGTTATCGCGGCCTGGAACATGAAGACGAGATGGTGGATTACCTGCCGCACTGCACGTTCAATCTGAACCCGCGTGCCGCGAGTATCGATACCCCCCTGCACGCCTATATCCCGAAGGCGCATGTCGACCACATGCACCCGGACGCCATCATCGCCATCGCCGCCTGCGCCGACAGCAAGCGCCTGACCGAAGTGATCTTCGGCGGCCAGCTGGGCTGGCTGCCCTGGCAGCGCCCCGGCTACGACCTGGGCCTGAAGCTCGAAGCGCTCGCCACGTCGCAGCCGCAGCTCAAGGGCATCATCCTGGAAGGCCACGGCCTGTTCACCTGGGGTGACACCGCCAAGAGCTGCTACGAGATCACGCTGGACATGATCCGCCTGGCCGAGCAGTGGCTGAACGAGAACATCAAGCAGCCGGTGTTCGGCGGCGTGAAGACCGTGACGCTGGCTGCCGAGCAGCGCGCCGCGATCGCCGCCAAGCTGATGCCCGCCCTGCGCGGCCGCATCAGCGCCGACGAGCGCAAGCTGGGCGACTTCAACGACAGCGCCGCCGTGCTCGAGTTCGTCGGCAGCAACGACCTCGTCAAGCTGGCCGCGCTGGGCACGTCCTGCCCCGACCACTTCCTGCGCACCAAGATCCGCCCGCTGGTGCTGGACTTCGACCCCAGCAACCCCGACGTGGACGCCGTGCTGGCCGGCCTGGACGCCGCACTGGAAGCCTACCGCGCCGACTACCGCGCCTACCACGAGCGCTGCAAGCGCCCGACCAGCCCGGCCGTGCGCGATGCCAACCCCATCATCTACCTGATCCCCGGCGTGGGCATGCTGTCCTTCGCCAAGGACAAGGCCACGGCCCGCATCGCCGGTGAGTTCTACATCAACGCCATCAACGTGATGCGCGGCGCGAACGGCGTGGACAAGTACGTCGGCCTGCCCGAGCAGGAAGCCTTCGACATCGAGTACTGGCTGCTCGAAGAAGCCAAGCTGCAGCGCATGCCCAAGCCCAAGAGCCTGG
>CAMLKW010000056.1 GCA_946480605.1 uncultured Roseateles sp.
CACCGGCAGGTAGGGCCTGGCCGGCAGCCGGCTGAACAGGTACATCAGGCAGTTGATGGGCGCCATGAAGGTGGAGTGGTCCATCAGCTGGCGGAAGAAGCGCAGCCGCACCTTGCCGCGGAAGTGCACGTAGACGGTGCTGGCGATGAAGATCGCGACGATGGCGATCTTGAAGTAGGGGATGTCAGTCATTTGGCATAGAAGTCGGCCTCGCCGGGCGGGCGCGACTTGAAGCGCTTGTGGAGCCAGAAGTACTGGTGCAATTGTCGGCGCGCCTGGGCTTCGATGACGGCATTCATGCGCGTCGCGTCGGTGACGATGTCGTCGGTCGGAAAATCGGCCAGCGCCGGCTCGATGACGAGCGTGTAGCCATCGGCCTCGCGGCGCGGGTAGCAGGGCAGCACGGCCGCCTTCGTCACCGCGGCCATGCGCGACAGGCCGCCGATGGTGGCGGCCGGCACGCCGAAGAAGGGCACGAAGACGGAGTCGCGGGCGCCGAAGTCCTGGTCGGGCAGGTAGTAGAGGCGATAGCCGTCCTTCAGCGCCCGCAGTGTGGGCCGCGTGCCCTGCTGGCGGGCGAAGATGATGCCGGTGCCGAAGCGCAGCCGCTTGGCGCGGAAGAAGGCGTCCAGCCACGGATCCTTCTGCACCGAGTAGATGCTGACCACCGGCGTCTCCAGCGAGATGCGCAGGCCCGCCAGGTCCAGCCCGGTGAAGTGCGGCATCATCAGGATGACGTTGCGGCCGTCCAGCGCGCGCAGATGCTCCAGGCCTTCGATGCGCATCAGCCGCTTGAGCCGCTCGGGCGACGCGAACCAGCAGTAGCCGTACTCGAGCAGCATCTGCACCATGGCCACGAAGTGCCGGCGCAGCAGCGCGCGGCGCGCGGCGGGCGTCCAGTCCGGCAGCACCAGCTTCAGGTTCACTTCACCGATGTGCCGGCGCGACGACGGCACGGCCGCGATCAGGCTGCCGACCATCCAGCCCAGCGCCGTGATGGCGCGAAAAGGCAGCCAGCTCAGCAGCCAGACCAGACCCACGAGCAGTTTCACGCCCACGCGCCACCTACGGCAGTTCCCATCCACGACATCGTTCGTAACCCTTTGTGCTGGGCCGGCATCGTAGTGGCTGCCTGGGCTGCCTGCTCGACCAGCGCCAGCGAGCGGGCCGGCAGCGGGGTTGGGTGACAAGGTGCCTGTTTCGCCGCAGGGACTGAAAACCAGGGTTCACCCCAATCTTTTGATGACCACTGATACCGCTACCATTGATTTGGTAGAACTATCAGTCATTTGGAGACACCGTGAACATGAAGCCCTGGAGTAGCGTCGCCCTGGCGCTGTCCCTTTTCGTTGCTGCCGGGAGCGCCTGCGCGCAAGCCGCGCCGGCGCCCGGCATGCCGGCCAGCTTCGACAACCCCGTCGTCAGCGGCTTCGCCTCCGACCCCAGCGTGTGCCGATCCGGCGACGACTACTACCTGGTCACCAGCACCTTCGAGTACCTGCCGGGACTGCCGGTCTATCACAGCAAGGACCTGGTGCACTGGCGCCTGATCGGCAACGCGCTGTCGCGACCCGGCCAGCTGAACTTTGTCGGCCGCAAGAGCTCGCAGTCCATCTTCGCGCCCACCATCCGCTGCGAGCCGGGGCGTTTCTACATCGTGACCACCGACGTGGGCGGCATCGGCAACTTCTACCTGACCGCCACCGATCCGGCCGGCGAATGGTCCGACCCCGTGCGGCTGCCCGAGTCGGAGTTCGGCATGGACCCGTCGTTCTTCTTTGACGACGACGGCACCGTCTACTACACGCGCCACGGGGGCGGCCGCAACGGCGGCGTCTACCAGGCGCGGGTGGACCTCAAGGCCGGCAAGCTGCTGGAGAAGCCGCGGCTGATCTGGAGCGGCATGGGCGGCATCTGGCCTGAAGGCCCGCACCTGTACAAGCGCAATGGCTGGTACTACGTGATGATTGCCGAGGGCGGCACGTCCTACGACCACCGCATCACGATGGCCCGCTCCCGCTCGCCCTGGGGGCCGTTCGAGCCGCATCCGAACAACCCGGTGCTGACCCACCGCAACCTGCCCGACAGCCCCTTCCAGGCGCTGGGCCATGCGGACCTGGTCATGACGCCCAAGGGCGACTGGTGGGCGACGCTGCTGGCCATCCGCCCGCAGCAGGCTGCCGGCGGCCGCCACCACCACATCGGCCGCGAGACGCTGCTGGCGCCGGTGCGCTGGCGCGACGACGACTGGCCCGACTTCGGCCAGGACGGCGCCCTCGTGCAGCCGCAGCCCACCACCGGCCTGCCGGCCTGGGCGCCCTGGCCCGCAGCGCCGGTGCGGGAAACCTTTGCCGCGGACAAGCGGCTGCCGTTGCACTGGACCTTCCTGCGCACCTATGCCGAGGGGCTGTGGTCGCTGAGTGCGCGTCCGGGCCAGTTGCGGCTGACCGGTTCCCGCACGGGGCTGGACGAGATCGGCACGCCAACCTTCATCAGCCGGCGCCAGGAGCGGTTGAACCAGCGCATCGCGACGCAGCTGGACTTCAAGCCCGCTGCCAGTGGCGATGCGGCCGGACTGGCCCTGCGCATGAACGAATCGCACCATGCGCTGCTGCGGGTCACCGGAGGTGACGAGCGCCGCGTGGAGTGCCTGCAGCAGTTGGGTGGCAAGGCCCGCGTGCTGGCTTCGGCGCCCGTGCCGGCTGCGGCCCTGCAGCTGCAGGTGCTGGCCGATCCACGCCGCTACGCGCTGGCCTGGCGCGCCGCAGACAAGGGCGGGAAGTGGCAGGTCTTGTGCAGCATCCCCACGCATGAGCTGTCCACCGAGACGTCCACGGGCTTCACCGGTGTCTATATGGGCATGTACGCCCACAGCACGTCGGACCGGGCGGCGACGGCGGACTTCGGCTGGGTGGAGTTCGAGGCACTGGGCCCCTGAGCAGTCGCGGCGGGCTTGGTGCCCGCGCAACACTCGCTCCCGAATCGGGAAAACGATAGGTCAGTGATAGCGGTAGCAGACTAGACTGAAATGATTGCGTTACCAATCATTTGGTTAACCTACCAGTAGAAATCGGCAACCGTACTTGCGGTTCGCCATCAGCACCGGGCCCGCACGGGGCCAATAACAGGAGACGAGATTGAACGCTTATTCGAAGGGCGCAGGGCAGCGCCGCATGGCCGTGGCACGTGATGTGTTCGCAACCACGATGCTGGCCAGCATGATCGCCGGCGCCTACGCGCAGGGCGCGACGCCTCCCGCGAGCGCCGCCTCGGCGGCGGCCGCCAAGGGCAACACGCTGGACACGGTGACCGTGACCGGCTACCGCAGTTCGCTGGCGAACGCTGCCCGTGAAAAGCGCGACGACATCGGCCTGAGCGAGACCGTGTTCGCCGAGGACATCGGCAAGTTCCCCGACTCCAGCATCGCCGACTCACTGTCGCGCGTGCCCGGCGTTCGCGTCAACCGCGCCACCATCGACGGCGAAGGCCTGAACATCTCCATCCGCGGCATGGGCGCCAACTTCACGCGCGTGCTGCTGAACGGCGCCCCGATCGCCTCTGCCTCGGCCGGCCACTGGGGCGGCACGATCAGCGCGAACCGCGAAGTCGACATGGACTTCCTGCCGTCCGAGCTGTTCCGCAGCGCCACGGTCTACAAGAGCCAGCGTGCCAGCGTGCTGGAGGGCGGCATCGCCGGCACCGTCGACATGCGCAGCGTGCGCCCGTTCGACAAGCAGGGTTTCCGCTCGGCCTTCACGCTCAGTGGCAACTACCGCGACCAGGTCGGCAAGTGGAGCGACACCGGCTCGGCGCTGGTCAGCAATACCTGGCGCAACAACACGCTGGGCGACTTCGGCGTGCTGGTCGGTGCGGCCTGGGGCAACACCAACTACAAGACCACCGGCTTCCAGACGGTGGACATGCGCAACTTCCAGCTGAAGTCCTTCCAGGCGCTGGCCAGCGACAGCCCCAACAACACCGGCGGCGGCTCGCAATCCACGCCGGACACGGTGCCGTCCGGCCTGGCGCTCGACGCGCTGCCGGCCTACGCCCGCACCATCCTCGGCACGCCCGGCGCGCAGATCAACCGCGACATGCTGCTGGCGCTGAACCCGGGTGCCAACATCAAGCAGATCGACAACGCGCTGATGGGCCGACTTGGCCGTCACCTGAGCTACGAAGGCGAGCGCGAGCGCGCCAGCGGCATCGTCAGCCTGCAGTGGCGCCCCAACGAGAAGTGGGACATCTACCTGGACATGATCGGCGCCGAGAAGTCCAACAAGATGGTCTACAACGCCATGAACGCCGGTACGCGCGCCAACACGCCCATCCCCATCGGCATGGAGTTCGACCGCAGCGACTGCACCAACGGCTGCGTGCTGAACAAGGCCACCTTCGCCAACACCTTCTGGTCGCTGGAGTTCCGGCCCATGGAGGAGAAAACCAAGTTCTGGAGCTTCAACCCAGGCTTCGAACTGCGCCCCAACGATGACTGGACCATCGACGCGCACTTCAACATGACCTACAGCGACTTCTACCGTGACATGCCCACGGTGCTGCTCGCCACGCGCTCACCCAACTCCGTCATCACCTACGACAACTCGCGTCCGGGCGAACTGCCGCGCTACTCCAGCAACCTGGACATCAACAACCCGGCCAACTTCGGCTGGTATCAGGCCGGTCAGGGCCTGTCGGGCCTGCGCATGGACCTGTACGACCGTCGCAACACCACCAACGGCTTCCGTGGCAACGTCAAGTGGGGTGACGAGACGTTCAACATCAAGGCTGGTGTGGCCTACGACGACATCGAGCGCCGCTACCGCAGCTTCTCGGTGGCCGATGCGTGGATGAACGTGACCTGCGGCGGCAACATGAACTACCGCTTCTTCCAGCCCAACACCCAGCTGCAGTCGCCCGGCTGCGATGGCCGCACGACCACGGGCGCGCTGCCGGCCACCGCCTATCCGGGCTTCGGCCAGGGCGTGTCGGCGGGCGTCACGACGCCGCTGGCCTACCTGGGCTCGGTCATCCCGAACTCGCGCGTGCCCGAGTACGCGATGGCGTCCAGCCAGGGCTTCATCACGGTCAACTGGGACAAGTTCGCCAAGGACACCGACTACCAGTACTTCCGCGACAACATCTACCGCGGCTTCGGCAACGGCAGCGGTGGCTACATCCGCGAAGAGGTCTACGGCGCCTATGCCGAGGTCACCGGCATCCTGAAGCCGTTTGGTCGCACGCTGCGCTACAACGCCGGCCTGCGCTTTGCGGAAACGCAGCAGACCATCGGTGAAGTCATCACCCAGGCGGACCCGCGCAACGCCGCCCTCGGCAACCTCAACGGCGCCCGCTACGACGACCTGTCGCTCTGGAATTACGAGTCCACGACCTACACCAACCTGATGCCGTCGGCCTCGCTGGCCTACAACCTGATGCCCAACCTGATCGCGCGGGCTTCGTTCTCCAAGTCGATGACGCGCGCCAACCCGGCCGACCTGCGCCAGACGCGCCTGACCATCGGCGACCAGGGTGCTCGCCAGGGCAATGTGACCAATCCGAACCTGACGCCGTTCAAGGCCAACAACTTTGACCTGGCGTTGGAGTACTACATGAGTCGCGAGGCCTACGTGGCGCTCAGCGCGTTCGGCAAGGACCTGATCGGCCGCCCGGGCAACCGCATCGTTGGCTACACGCTGGCCCAGCTGGATGCGCTGTACGGCACCATCGGTCTGACCGACGCGCAGCTGCAGTCCGTCACGGCCAGCGGCGGTCGCGATCAGCACCGGGTGGAGATCACCGAGCCCTACAACATCAGCACCAAGCTGAAGGTGCGCGGCGCCGAGCTCACCTGGCAGCAGCCGCTGGACTTCCTGCCGGTCAAGGGGTTCGGCCTCACCGCCAACTACACCTACACCAAGCAGACCGACGAGCTGCCCAATGCGCTGCCGGTGGCCGGCGTGCCGCCGCGCACCAACAACCTGACGCTGTACTACGAGCGCAACGGCTACAGCTTCCGCGTGTCGCGTCAGCATCAGTCGGAGCACATCGTGAACGCCAGCGTGGGCCTGTCCACGCCCGGCGCCTACATGTGGACGACGGCGCGCACGCAGTACGACGCCTCGGCCGGCATCAACTTCAAGCACGCCTTCGGCTTCAAGTACGACACCAGCCTGAACCTCAGCGTCTGGAACGCGACCGACGCCATCAGCCGTACCTTCGTGCAGTTCCCCGGCGCCGTGTTCGACGAGTACAAGCCGGGCCCGAGCTACAACCTGTCGTTGCGCGCTGCGTTCTGATGACCCGCCCGAGGCTGCCCCAGGTGGCGGCCTCCCAAAAGAAACGCCCCGGCATGCCGGGGCGTTTTTCATGGCGGGTTCCAGCGCGATCAGCGCCGGTCGCTGAAGCGGAACCAGTCCACGTCCATCTGCCCGCCAGCGGCGCCGGGGTTGAAGCAGAACAGGGCGTACTGCGGCCCCTGGAAGGTGCCGGTGCGCCAGTCGTAGATCAGCGCGAACTCGTCGCCCAGCGCCTGCCAGCGGCCGTCCACCGACCACGACAGCCGTCCACGCTCGCGCGTGAAGTCCAGCTCCGTGCGCAGCAGCACGCGCGGGCCGGGCAGGGCGGTGCGGGCCGTGGGCAGCTCGGTTTGCGGCTGGCCGTCGCCCTGATCGACCTGGCCACCCATCTCCAGCTGCAGGCTGCCGTCGTCCAGCCGCGTTGCGGCGATGTGTGCGTTGACCTTGCCGATGACGCCGAAGCCGCAGCGGTCGCCGCGCGCCAGGCCTTGCAGGTCCAGCGCGACATCGGCGCGGCTGTAGGGCCCCTGGCCCTTTTGCGTCAGCGTGTTGCGCGCACCCCAGAACGTGGCGGCGCGCGTGGCCTGCAGGCGCAGGAAGCCGGGGCGCTGCTGCAGCGACCAGCGCGCGTCGTCGGGGTTGTGGTTCCACGCCCATTGCAGGCCCAGTCGCGACGCATCGAACTCGTCGGATGTGGCCGGCTGCTGCGGCGCCTGGCCCTGCACAGGTTTGCGCGTGACGGCCGGCACGCGGCCGGGCGCTTCGGGCGTGCCCCAGACGGGCCAGTCGTCCTTCCAGAAGATGGGGCTGAAGTTGGTGATGCGGCCGATGGCCGGCTTGTCCTGCATGACGAAACCCCACCAGCGGCCGTCGGCCAGATCGACGATGGCCCCCTGGTGGCCGCCAGTCTCGGCGCTGTTGATGGACGGCACGGTCTCCCACGGCCCGTGCAGGTGGCGGGCACGCGAGATCGTCATCGCCAGCCGGCGCGGGATGGCGTTGAACAGGTAGTACCAGTCACCGCGACGAACCAGCTTGGAGCCCTCGGCGCCCTGGATGTAGTGGACCTTGCGCGCATCGGTCACCTGCGTCAGATCCTTGTTCAGCGACAGCAGCGTCACCGTGCCGTCGCTGCCTATGGCGGTCGCGATGTAGGCGCTGCCGTCGGCGTCGAAGAACAGGCCGGGGTCGAAGGCTGCGCGGTCCAGCGAGTGGCAGCGCCACGGGCCGGCCACGTCGGCGGCGCGGCAGATGCGCGTGTTCTGGCCCACCATTGTGAAAGCGATGAGGAACTCGCCGTTGTGGAAGCGCAGGCTGGGCGCGAACACGCCGCGCCGGTAGACGCTGCCGCCGTTCAGTTCGAAGGCCGGCCCGCCCTCCAGGCGCGGCAGCACGTGGCCGGCGATGCGCCAGTTGACCAGGTCGCGCGAATGCAGGATGCGCAGACCCGGCGAGTTGGCAAAGGTGGTGGTGGCGAAGTAGAAGTCCTCGCCGACGCGGATGACGTCGGGGTCGGGGTAGTCGGCGTTCAGCGGCGGGTTGGTGTAGCTGCCGTCGCCGTTGTCGGCCTGCCAGGCGAGGGCGGGCAGCGCGGTGACGGCGAGGCCGGCCGCGCACAGGGCGGTGGCCAGGCGGGTCGCCAGGGGCATGTTCATGGGAGGTTGTCCTTCAGGTAGATCTCGATGCGGATGGGCTCGACCTCGGCCAGCTCACGCTGCCGGGTCAGCCTCGCCAGTGCCAGCCGGCAGGCGACGCGTGCTTCCTGCGTGGCGGACTGGCCGATGACCGCGCTGGCGCTGCCGTCCAGCAGCGCGGCGCGGGTGTGCGGAGTCAGTTCGTGGCAGATCCAGGACAGCCGGCCCGCGGCGCCGGTGGCCTGTAGTGCCCGATGGATGCCATCGTTGCCGGCCCCGATGCTGTAGAGACCGACCAGTTCAGGCCGTTCGGCCAGCAGCGCCGTCACCATCGGCTGGGCTGCCTCGGGCTGGTCCCGGCATTCCAGCGGCGGCAGCAGCTGCAGTTGCCGATGGTTGGCCGCCAGCGCCTGCTGGAACCCTTGCAGGCGCTGCGCATGGTCCTGCAATGACTGCGCGCCCATGACGATGCCCACCGGTCCGCGGCGAGCGCCGACGAAGCGGCCCAGCAGCGCCCCGGCTGTCCGGCCAGCGGCCTGGTTGTCTATGCCCACGAAGTGGTGGCGCCCGCGCGCGGCGATGTCGGATACCAGCGTGATGACGCCGGTGCCGTCGAAGGCCATTCGCTGCACGGCATCGCGCACCAGCGGGTGGTCCTGCAGCATCAGCACCACCGCGTCGTACTGGCCGCGCAGCCGCCGGACCGCTGCGGAAGCCGCTGCAGGTGAGAAGGCGTCGGTCGTGCGAACCTCCACGCGCGCACGCTGCTCGGCGAGCCAGGGTGCCAGCGCATGCAGCGCCTCGCGCAGCTGTTCGACAAAGCAGTTTTGGCCGGCCGGCAGCAGGAAGCACAACAACCATCCGCCGCCGCGTGGCTGCGGTGCAATCTGCTCGTCCAGGCGTTGCGTCAGCCGCGCCACGGCTTCCTGGACGCGCTGCAGCGTCCGAGGGCTGACGCCGGGCCGGCGGTTCAGCGCGCGGTCCACCGTCGCCAGGCTCACGCCGGCTTCACGCGCCACGTCGTGCAAGCGTGCCCGGATGTCGGGAAGGAGGGCAGAGGAGGACATCGATGCCGCGGCGCTGGCCCTGAAGTCACCGGCTTCCCGGGTTGCCGCCCCGCCCACCGGGTGGCACGCCGCGAGTCGCCAACCTCGTGAGCGCTCTTGTCTCTTTGTTGTTGGTATCGCTATCATAGGTATCAACCAGGTCGCCTGCCCTGGCGTTTCCCCCTAGGCTGTCGTGCCTCGAAGCGAGGCCTGAGAACGTTACCAACCACAACGGAGACTGAGGATGCATGGCTTCCCCTGGCGGCGCGCGGCGGCCGGCCTGGTTTTGTGTGTGGCCACGCTGCCGGCCATGGCGCGCGAGCGCATTGACCTGGCCGCGGGCTGGCGTTTCCACCGCGGCGACCCCGCCGGCGCAACGGCCCGGCTGATGTACGACGTGCGCCCCGAAGTGCAGGCCACGGCGGACGGCAAAGTGGCCGATGCCCGGCCCGATGAGGCTGTGCTGGCCCGGGCCGGTGCCCAGGACCGCGTGCTCAAGCCCTGGGTGCTGCCCAGCGCCAACCCTTTCATCAAGGATCCCGCCAAGCGTCACCGTCGCCCCGAGGGCCATCCCGGCAGTGAGGTGGACTTCGTGCGCCCGGATTTCGACGACAGCGGCTGGCAGGCGGTCACGCTGCCGCACGACTGGGCCGTGGCCGGCCCCTTCCTGGAGACCGGCCCGTATGGCGGCATGGGACGGCTGCAGACCTGGGGGCCGGTCTGGTATCGGCGCACGCTGGAAATACCCGCGACCGACAAGGGCCGCTCACTGTTCCTTGATGTGGACGGTGCGATGTCCTATGCGACGGTCTGGCTCAATGGCAAGCTGGTCGGTGGCTGGCCCTATGGCTACAACTCCTTCCGGCTGGACCTGACGCGCTGGGCCAGGCCCGGTGGTGCCAACCAGTTGGTCATTCGGCTGGACAACCCACCGGAGTCCGCGCGCTGGTATCCCGGCGCCGGCCTGTACCGCAAGGTCTGGCTGACCAAGACCGCGCCGCAGCATGTGGCCCACTGGGGAACGCGCATCACGACGCCCAAGGTGTCCGCCCAGGAGGCCACCGTGGAGGTGGAAGTGCGTGTCGACAACGACGGCGCCGAAGCCGCGCGCGTGGATGTGCTGACGGAGCTCTTCTCGCTCGGCGCCGATGGCAAGCCCACGGGTGACGCCGTTGCCGCGAGCCTGAAGCCCGCGCTGGCCGTGCCGGCGGGCGGGCAGGGCGTCGTGGCCATGTCGATGCGCATCGCCCAGCCCAAGCTCTGGGGCCCGAAGCCTCGGCAGCAGCCTAACCGCTATGTCGCAGTGACTCGGCTGTCGGGCAAGGCCGGCGTGATCGACCGCTACGAGACACCGTTCGGCATCCGCGCGCTGCGCTTCGATGCCAACACCGGCCTGCACGTCAACGGTCAGCCGGTGAAGCTGCAGGGCGTCAACCTGCACCACGATCTGGGCGCTTTGGGCGCCGCCTTCAACGTGCGGGCCGCCGAGCGGCAACTGGAGATCATGCAGGCCATGGGCGCCAACGCGGTGCGCATGTCGCACAACCCGCCGGCGCGGGAGTTTCTGGAGCTGTGCGACCGCATGGGCGTGCTGGTGGTGGACGAGATCTTTGATTCCTGGGAGCGCAAGAAGACGCCACTGGACTTCCACCTGATCTTTCCGGACTGGCACGAGCCTGACCTGCGCGCCATGCTGCGCCGCGACCGCAACCACCCGTCCGTCGTCATGTGGAGCATCGGCAACGAGGTGGGCGAGCAGTACACGGACAAGGCCGGTGCCGCCGTCGCGCGTCGCCTGCATGAGATCGTGCGCGAGGAAGACCCCACCCGGCCCACGACGACGGCGATGAACTTCGCCAAGTCCGACATGCCGCTGCCGGCCGAGGTGGACCTCATCAGCCTGAACTACCAGGGTGAGGGCATACGCCAGGACCCCGAGTTCGTCGGCACCGACCGCATCCGCACGCCGCCGCAGTACCCCAACTTCCACGCGAAGTTCCCCGACAAGCTCATCCTCAGCAGCGAGACGGCCTCGGCCTTCAGCAGCCGCGGCGTCTACCTGTTCCCGGTCACGCCGGCCAACAGCTCCATCACGCGCGACGGCCGCGGCGGTGACAGCAAGGCGCTGCAGGTCAGCGGCTACGAGCTGTACGCGGTGGACTTCGGCTCCTCGGCCGACAAGGTCTTTGCCGCGCTGGACGCCCACCCCTACGTGGCCGGCGAGTTCGTCTGGACCGGCTTCGACTACCTCGGCGAGCCCACGCCCTACTACGCGGCGCGCAGCTCCTACTCGGGCATCGTGGACCTGGCCGGCTTTCCGAAAGACCGCTTCTACCTCTACCAGTCGCGCTGGCGACCGGACCTGCCCATGGCCCACCTGCTGCCGCATTGGACCTGGCCCGAACGCGTGGGCCAGGTCACGCCGGTGCATGCCTTCACCAGCGGCGACGAGGCCGAGCTGTTCCTGAACGGCCGCTCGCTGGGCAAGCGCAAGAAGGGCGCGGGGCAGTACCGCCTGCGCTGGGACGACGTGGTCTACGAACCCGGCGAGCTGAAGCTGCAGGTCTACAAGGACGGCAAGCCTTGGGCCACGGCTGGCGTCGCCACCGCGGGCTCGCCCTCCGCGCTGGCCTTGCAGGCCGACCGCAGCAGCATCGCCGCGGACGGCAGCGACCTGAGCTTCGTCACGCTGCGCATCACCGACGCCGCCGGCCGCACCGTGCCGCGCGCCGACACGCGCATCCGCTTCCATCTGGACGGCCCGGGCGAGATCGTCGCCACCGACAACGGCGACGCCACCAGCTTCGAGCCCTTCCCGTCGCCAAGCCGCAAGGCCTTCAGCGGCCAGGCGCTGGTCATCGTGCGCGGGCGCCCGGGTGCGGCCGGCACGTTGACCGTGCGCGCGCAGGGCGAGGGCCTGGCGTCGGCGGAGATCAGGATCAACACGCAGGAGACTCCATGAACTTCATCCGCAGCAGCTGCGCCGCAATGGCGTTGATGGCACTGGCCCTGTCGGCCCAGGCCGCCAAGGTGGGCGTCAGCTGGGGCAGCTTTCAGGAGGAGCGCTGGAAGACCGATGAGACCGCCATCAAGGCGCAGCTGGCCAGGGACGGCCACACCTACCTCAGCGCCGACGCGGCCGGCTCGCCCGAGAAGCAGTTGTCCGACATCGACAGCCTCATCGCCAAGGGCGCGCAGGTGCTCATCGTGCTGTGCTGGGACAAGGACGCCATCTTGCCCGCCGTGCGCAAGGCTCAGCTGCGCAAGATCCCCGTCATCGCCTACGACCGGCTGGTCGAGTCGCCCGGCGTGTTCTACATCACTTTCGACAACAAAGAGGTGGGCCGGCTGCAGGCCCGAGCCATCCTGGACGTTCGGCCGAAGGGCCGCTACGTGATGATCAAAGGCTCGCCCACCGACCCCAACGCCGACTTCGTGCGCGCCGGCCAGCAGGAGGTGCTGGCGCCCGCCATCCAGCGTGGCGACGTGCAGATCGTCGGCGAGGAATACACCGACGGCTGGCGGCCCGAGGTGGCGCAGAAGAACATGGAGCAGATCCTGACCCGCACGGGTGGCAAGGTCGATGCCGTGGTCGCTTCGGCCGACGGCATTGCCGGCGGCGCGGCGGCGGCGCTGGCCTCGCGCGGCCTCAAGGGCCTGCCGCTGTCCGGCCAGGACGGCGAGTTCGCCGCGCTGAACCGCGTGGCGCTGGGCCAGCAGACGGTGTCGGTCTGGAAGGACTCCCGCGCGCTCGGCCAGAAGGCCGCTGAGGTGGCCTCGGCGCTGGCCGCCGGCAAGCCCGTCGCGGGTGTGCAGAAGTGGAGCGGCGGCGAGAGGAAGGTGGCGCTGGACGCGCTGCTGCTGGCGCCCGTACCCGTGACGCGCGCGAACCTGGACGTGGTCGTCAAGTCCGGCTGGATAGGCAAGGCGGAGCTGTGCCGCGGTGTCAGCGGTGCCGGCGCGCCGGCGGCCTGCAGGTAAAGGCGGCGCAGCCCCGTGCAAACGATGAGGATCGCGCTGTCCGCTGGGGCTAAAGTCCATGGGTGATTCGTCAACCATGAAATGGTAGCGAAATCATTTTACTGCCTACCCGGCAGGCCGCAGTGAATCAACGAGGTCGAGAGTGAACCATCCCCCGCGTCAGCGCCGTCGCACCAAGCTTGCGACGATCGCCGACGTTGCCGACCTGGCCGGCGTGTCGCCGATGACCGTGTCGCGCGTCGTCAATGGCGAAGCCAATGTGCGGCCCGAGACGCGCGACAAGGTGCGCGCGGCGGTGGCCGCGCTGAACTACCAGGCCCACCCGGCGTCGCGCCGCGCGGCCGACACGGACACGATCAGCATCGGCATGGTCTACCACGACCCCAGCGTGGGCTACCTGAATGATTTCCTGATCGGCCTGCTGAGCAAGGCCAGCCTGCGCCACGTGCATCTGGACGTGCAACGCTGCGAAGCCCGCGACGACGAAGAGCAACTGGTCTCCACCATGCTGGCCGGCGGCCTCGACGGCCTCATCCTGGCGCCGCCGTTCTGCGATGCCGAGCGGCTGCTGCGCATGGCTATCGACAGCGGCACGCTGGCGGTGGCGGTCTCCAGCGGCCGGCCGCACGAGAAGGTCAGCGCGGTGGGCATCGACGACTACCGTGCCGCTTACGAGATGACGCGCCACCTGCTTCAGCTGGGCCATCAGCGGCTGGGCTTTGTCATCGGCGACAAGCATCAGCATTGCAGCGAGCGGCGTCTGGCCGGCTTCAAGGCCGCCTTGTGCGATGCAGGCCTGGACCCGACCCAGACCGCACTGATGACCCAGGGCGATTTCAGCTACCGCTCCGGCCTGGATGCGGCCGAGGAGCTGCTGGGCGTCGAGCAGCGCCCCACGGCCATCTTCGCCAGCAACGACGACATGGCCGCGGCAGTCGTGGCCATCGCCCATCGCAAGGGGCTGGACGTGCCCAGCGACCTGACCGTGGTGGGCTTCGACGACGCGCCGCTGGCCACGACCATCTGGCCCGAGCTGACCACGGTGCGCCAGCCCGTCACGCAGATGGCAGGCGTCGCGGTGGACCTGTTGGTGCGCCACATCCGCGCGCGCCGCGCCGGCGAGCCACTACCCTGCGAGCATGCGCTGATGACCTACGAACTGGTGCGCCGGCAGTCCGACGCCGCGCCGCGCTCGCGCCCGCAACTGCGCCTGAGCGCCATGGGTTGAGCTCACTGGAACAGGCGCTGCGCAAACCAGTACAGGTCCTGTTTCCACTGCGCCGCGTCGTGGCCATGGGCAGGCACATGCCAGACGTGTGGCATCCCCTGGGCCTTCAGGTGGGCGTGCACGCCCTGGCTGACGCGCAGCAGCCCGTCCTGGCTGCCGCACGAGAGCCACAGCAGCTTCAGCCGCCGCACCGCGGCCGGGTCGGGCTGCAGCTCGGCCGGCGGCCGGGTGTTGGGTGCCGCTGAAAACCCTCCCACCCAGGCGAAGCGGTCGATGTGGGCCAGCCCGAAATTCAGCGCCTGGCCGCCGCCCATGGACAACCCGGCCAAAGCGCGGCCCTCGCGGTCGGTGCGGGTGCGGTAGCGCGACTCGATGGCCGGGATCACGTCGTCCAGCAGGTCGCGCTCGAAGCGCGCGAACGCCGGCGCCGCCGCGAACACATTGCCCTCGGGCCGGTCGTTGGCCTGGGCTCGGCCATTGGGCATGACGACGATCATGGGTTGAGCCCGGCCCTCGGCGATCAGCCGGTCCAGCAGCACCTCCAGCGTGGTGAAGCGCTGCCATTCAGTCTCGTCACCACCTATGCCGTGCAACAGGTACAGCACGGGATAGGCGCGCTGCGGGTCGTAGGCCGGCGGCGTGTAGACCTGCATGCGGCGGCGCGTGCCCACGGTTCTGGAGTCATAGGAAACCATCTCCAACCGGCCTTGCGGGGCACCGTCCAGCCGCCTGTCCCAGCCCGCCGCGGGCGCGGCAAAGGCCGGCTTGTCGTCCGCGTTCAATTCGATGGACCAGCGTAGCGGCGCCGGTGGCGTGGACGCCTCCTGCGCACCGGCCAGGCCGGACACGCACAGACACAGACAAGTCAACCAACACTTCATCGCCGAATTTCCTGAGGGGGGGGCGCCGATGCTAGGGCGGGGCCTCGGTGCCGACCGATCAAATCCGCGCGCGCACTGATTCAGCTTTGCCCATCGCACACCGCAGCCTGATGTGGGTATGGCGCACGCTTGGGGTGGGTGATATCGATTTGGCATCGATTCGCGTGGAAATGTGATCGCGAGGCAAGCGGACGCTTCCTAACATCAAAGGGAATGAAAGTAGCGCCGCTACCAGCAAGGAAAGAAGACCGTGACGACAGACGCTGATCAGAAGGCCGGCCCCAAGTCGGCCACGGTATTCGATGTCGCGCACCTGGCGGGCGTCTCGGCGATGACGGTGTCCCGCGTCATCAATGGCGAGCCCACCGTGCGGCCCAGCACGCGCGAGAAGGTGCAGTCGGCGATTACCGCGTTGAACTACACGCCCAACCCCTCGGCCCGCAAGCTGGCAGGATCGCGGCCCATCATGCTCGGCATGCTCTACAGCGACCCGCGCGCGGGATACCTGAATGACTTCCTGCTGGGGCTGCTGAGCAAGACCAGCCTGCGGCACGTGCAACTCAACGCGCAGTACTGTGCGCCCGGCGGCGACGGCGAGGCCGTCGTGGCCGACATGATTGCGAACGGCATCGACGGGCTCATCCTGCCGCCGCCGTTCTGTGAGTCGGCGGCCATCCTGCAGCAGGTAGCCCGCAGCGGCACGCCGGCGGTCGCGGTGTCGGCCGGCACACCTGCGGCCAGCCTGTACGGCGTCGGCATCGACGACTACAAGGCTGCCTACGAGATGACCCGCCACCTATTGGCGCTGGGCCATCAGCGGCTGGGTTTCATCGAGGGCAACCCGCAACAGAGCAGCAGCAAGCGCCGTCTGGCGGGATTCCTCGCGGCGGTGAGCGACGCCGGCCTGGACCCGGACTCCGACGTCAGGATCGTGCCGGGCCTGTTCACCTACCAGTCAGGGCTGGATGCTGCAGAGCGACTGCTGGCCGGCGCGCAGCGGCCTTCGGCGGTGTTCGCCAGCAACGACGACATGGCGGCCGCGACGGTGGCCGTGGCTCAGCGGCTGGGCCTGTTCGTGCCCAGCGACCTGACGGTGGTGGGCTTCGACGACGCGCCGCTGGCGACGACGATCTGGCCCGAACTGACGACCATCAGGCAACCCATAGGCGACATGGCCAGCATGGCGGTCGACCTGTTGGTGCGTCACATCCGCGCCTGGCGCAACGGCGTGCGGCTGCCGGTCAGCCAGGCGCAGGTGGACTACACGCTGGTGCGTCGCCAGTCCGACGCCGCGCCCAAGGTCCGGCCGACGATGCGTTTGAGCATCGTGGCCTGAAGCAAGCAGACGGTGAGCTGCTTGCCATTTCCGAGGCCGTAATTTCTGGAAGACAGCGAGTTGCAGGACTTGACGGGGTCGCTGCTTGAACTCGGCGAGGTCAATTGAACCCCTGTCCCCGGATCAAGCCGACAGCGAGTCCTTCGATGCTGAAGTGCTCGCTGGACTCATTGACGAGGATGGGCTGGAAATCTGGGTTCTCGGGCAGCAACTGGATGCCGTCCGGCCCGCGCTGGAAGCGCTTCACGGTCACCTCCTCGCCGACACGGGCGACCACGATCTGGCCGTTGCGGGCCTCGCGCGCCGTCTGCACCGCGAGCAGGTCGCCGTCGAGGATGCCGATGTCTCTCATGCTCATGCCCTTGACCTTCAGCAGGTAGTCGGGCTTCTTGCTGAACAGGCCGGGCTCCACGGTGTAGGTCTGTTCCACATGCTCCTGAGCCAGGATGGGCGCGCCGGCGGCGACGCGGCCGATCAGTGGCAGCGTCAACTGGGCTAGGGTAGGAATGGGCAGGCTGAACTGGCGGGCTCGGTTGACGGCGCTCAGTGCATCGGACTTCAGGCGAATGCCGCGCGAGGTGCCGCCGACGAGTTCCAGCATGCCTTTGCGCGCCAGCGCTTGCAGATGCTCTTCGGCCGCGTTGGCGGACTTGAAGCCCAGTTCGGCGGCGATCTCGGCCCGGGTGGGTGGGGCGCCGGTGCTCTCGATCGCGTTGCGGACCAGGTCGAAGATCTGCTGCTGGCGGGCGGTAAGCTTGGGTTGGTCTTGCACGGTCGGCCTTTTGGGATGCGCTGGTTGTGTATCCAGTATCTGTATTTTTATCCAGGAATCGGAAATTGCAAACCCTTGAGCCCTTGATCGTCATCCTCGGTACCGGCGGCACCATCGCCGGCACGGCGCAAAGCGCCAGTGATGGCGTGGGCTACACGGCGGCTCAGTTGCGCGTCGACGACTTGTTGGCGGCCGTGCCGGCGCTCGCCGGTCGTCGGCTGGAGGCGCACCAGGTGGCGCAGCTGGACAGCAAGGACATGGATTTCCAGACCTGGCAGCGGCTGGCTTCGGCGGTGCAGCAGCAGCTGGACCGTGCCGAGGTGGCGGGGGTGGTTGTCACGCACGGCACCGACACGTTGGAGGAGACGGCGTACTTCCTGCACCGCGTGCTGGCGCCTGCCAAACCGGTGGTACTCACGGCGGCCATGCGGCCGGCCACCGCGCTGGTGCCGGACGGCCCGCAGAACCTGTTCGATGCAGTTCAGGTGGCCGCGGACCCGCGGGCGGCGGGCGTGGTCGTTGCGTTCGCGGGGCGAGTGCACGACGCGACGCAGGTGCGCAAGACGCACAGCTATCGCGTGGACGCCTTCGAGTCGACGGACGGTGCGCTGGTGGCCTGCGTGGAGGAGGGTGTCGTCAGGCTGCTGGGCGCCTGGCCGCAGGGGGAGGGTGTCGGGCTGGCGCGCATCGCCGCGCCTGTCGACCGCTGGCCGCGTGTGGACATCATCTTGAACCATGCCGGCGCCGACGGGCGCGCGGTGCGGGCGCTGCTCACCGCAGGCGTGGAGGGCATTGTCGCCGCCGGCACCGG
The DNA here is from genome assembly GCA_946480605.1 of uncultured Roseateles sp. The sequence goes on from CAMLKW010000056.1 coordinate 17,986, forward strand.
CAACGGGACGCTGTCAGCCCGTCTGGACGCGGCATTGCGCGAGGCCGAAATGCAGGGTGTCCGGGTCGTGCGCAGCACGCGCTGCGATGCGGGTCCGGTCATGGACATGCCGGGCCTGCTGCCCAGCGCGGGAGCGCTGAGCCCGGTAAAGGCCAGGGTCCAACTGCTGCTGGACCTGCTGGCCGGCTGAGCAAGGTCAGACGATGGTCAGCGTCACATCCACGTTGCCGCGGGTGGCGTTGGAGTAGGGGCAAACCTCGTGGGCGGTGGCGACCAGCGCCTCCAGCGCGGCGCGCTCCATGCCGGGGACCGAGATCTTCATGTCGACCTGGATGCCGAAGGCGCCCGGCTTGTTGGCGTGCGGGCCGATGGCGACATCGCTGGTGATGGACACCTCGGCGGGCAGGGCGATCTTCTGCTTGCCGGCGACGGCCTTCATCGCGCCGATGAAGCAGGCGCTGTAGCCGGCCGCGAACAGCTGCTCGGGGTTGGTGCCGGGGCCGCCGGCGCCGCCCAGTTCCTTGGGCGTGGACAGCGCCAGATCCAGCACGCCGTCGGACGACTTGGCGGTACCGGCGCGGCCGCCCGTGGCGGTGGCGGTGGCGGTGTAGAGGGCTTTCTCGATGGCCATGGTGGGCTCCTTGGTGGGGTGGTGGGTAAATCGATTCACTCGCCGGCGGCTTGCAGGAAGCCGCTGCGCAGTTCGTGCAGGCGACGCGTCAGCGTGGTCAGTTCATCCAGGTCGCAGTTGCTGGCGCAGGCCAGGTGGCCAGGAATGTCCAGCGCCTGGGCGCGCAGCTTGCGGCCGGCCGGCGTCAGGAAGATGTCGACGCGGCGCTCGTCGTCCTGCGCGCGGCGGCGCTCCAGCAGACCTTGCTGCTCCAGCCGCTTCAGCAGCGGCGTCAGCGTGCCTGAGTCCAGCGACAGGCGCTGGCCCAGCTGGCTGACGCTGAGGCCGTCCAGCTCCCACAGCACCAGCATGACGAGGTACTGCGGGTAGGTCAGGCCCAGCGGCGCCAGCAGCGGCTTGTAGAGCTTGGTCATCGCCAGCGAGCTGCTGTAGAGCGCGAAGCACAGCTGGCGGTCAAGATGCAGCCACTGCGCGCGCGGGTCGGCGGCGTGGTTCGTGGCGGTCTTGCTGCGTGGCATGGGGTTAATGTAGGTGGCAATTAAATTGCACACAATCAAAAAGGTCTTTTTGGCGACACGGGACGGTAGGGCGATCTGCGAGGATGCGCCACCCCCAACAAAGCAAGACGAGGAGAGGCGATGCTGATCGTGGCGACCGTGCTGGCGGCCCTGGTGGCCCTGCTGCACCTGTACATCCTGGTGCTGGAGATGTTCTTCTGGACCAAGCCACTGGGTCGCAAGGCCTTCGGGCTGAAGGCGGACTTCGCCGAGCAGAGCAAGGCGCTGGCCGCCAACCAGGGGCTCTACAACGGCTTCCTGGCGGCCGGCCTGATCTACGGGCTCATGCTCGGCACCGCGGGCGCCGGCAAGCCGTGGCTGGTGTTCTTCCTGGGCTGCGTGGTCGTGGCCGGTGTGTTCGGCGCGGCGACGGCGTCGAAGAAGATCCTGTTCGTGCAGGCGCTGCCGGGCGCCATCGCGCTGGCGGCCGTGCTCGCCACCTGACGCGGCCGTCAGGCGGCAGTCATCGCCTCGATCTGCTCGCCCAGTTCCAGCCAGCGCATCTCGTCGGCTTCGAGCTGATCGTGAATGGCCTTCAGCCGCTTGCCCATCTCGGCGATGGCCGACGCGGCGGCGCCGTCGGCGAGTTGGGTCTCGATCTCCGAGCGCTCCGTGGCCAAGGCGTGCATGCGCTTGTCGATGGTCTCCATCTCCTTGCGCAGCGGCCGGGTCTGCTCGGCCAGCTTGGCGCGTGCCTGGCCTGAGGCCTTGCGGTCCTCGCGAGGCGCGGGTGCGACAGGAGCGGGCGCTGCGGCTGCCACCGGCGCAGGGGCCGGGGCCGGGGAAGCGCCCTTCTTGGCGGCGCGGGCGGCTTCCTTGCTCTGCTCCAGCAGCCAGCGCTGATAGTCGTCGAGGTCGCCGTCGAAGGGCTTGACGACGCCGTCGGCCACCAGCCAGAACTCGTCGCAGACCTCGCGCAGCAGCGCGCGGTCGTGGCTGACCAGCATGACGGTGCCTTCGAACTCGTTGAGCGCCATCGACAGCGCCTCGCGCGTCTGCAGGTCCAGGTGGTTGGTCGGTTCGTCCAGCAGCAGCAGGTTGGGGCGCTGCCACACGAGCATTGCCAGCACCAGGCGCGCCTTCTCGCCACCGCTCAGGCTGCCGACCTGCTGGTTGACCATGTCGCCGGTGAAACGGAACTGGCCGAGGAAATCGCGCAGCTCCTGCTCGCGGCCTTGCGGGCCCACCTCGCGGGCCAGGCGCACCATGTGCTCCAGCGGGCCTTCGTCCAGGCGCAGCACGTCCAGTTCCTGCTGGGCGAAGTAGCCGATGGACAGGCCCTTGCCCTCGGTCAGCGTGCCGGCCATGGGTGTTTGCGCGCGGGCGATGGTCTTGACCAGCGTGGACTTGCCCTGGCCGTTGGCGCCCAGGATGCCGATGCGCTGGCCGGCCAGCACGGAGCGGTCCACGCCGCGGACGATGATCTTGTCGCCTTCGTCCGTGCGGTAGCCGGCCGACAGGTCGTCGAACATCAGCATCGGGTTGGGCAGGTTCAGCGGCTCGCGGAACTCGAAGTTGAAGTCGGCGGATGCCAGTACCGGCGCGAGCTTCTCCATGCGCTCCAGCGCCTTGACGCGGCTCTGCGCCTGCTTGGCCTTGCTGGCCTTGGCCTTGAAGCGGTCGATGAACTTCTGCAGGTGGGCCACGCGGTCCTGCTGCTTCGCATAGGCGGCTTGCTGCAGCACCATGCGCTCGGCGCGCTGGGTCTCGAAGCTGGTGTAGTTGCCGCCGTAGCGCACCAGCTTGCCCTCGTCCAGGTGCAGCGTGACCTTGGTGATCGCGTCCAGGAACTCGCGGTCGTGG
>CAMLKW010000057.1 GCA_946480605.1 uncultured Roseateles sp.
GCTCCTTCAGACCATCAGGCCCGCAGCTGCAGCGCGCGCGGGCTGATGACGGCCGCCGCCGCCGCCAGCGCGCAGGCCATCGCCAGCACCGGCAACACCTGGCGCGTGGCGGGGTCGAACAGCAGGCCCGCGCCGCCCAGGGCGGCGCTGCTGACCAGCGCGTCGCTCAGTTGCAGCGACGATGTGTTGGCGCCCTGCCGCTCCGGCGGCGACAGCTTCAGCAGCAGCACCGACAGCATCGGGAAGGACAGGCCGATGCCCAGGCCCACGCCGACCCAGCCCGCCAGCGCCAGCCAGGCCGGCAGCGTCGCCACGGCGACGGGCAGCATGACCACGCCCAGCCCCGCCGAGGCCAGCGCAAAGCCGGCCGGCAGCAGCCGGCGCCGCGCCGCGTCGCGCTGCACGCGCGCCTGGATGGCACTGCCGATGCTCCAGGTCACCGCGCCGGCGCTGAGCGCGATGCCAGCCTGCGCCAGGCTCCAGCCGAAATGCTGGGTCAGCAGCAGCGGCAGGAAGGCCTCGGCGCTGGCGAACGCGGCGGCGATGAAGCCGCGCAGCAGCACCACGGTGGGCAGGCCGCGCGCGGCCGTCAGCGTGCCGGCCGGCAGCAACTGCCGCGCAGCGACGAGGGCTGCCACCGCGCCCGCCGCGAACAGCAGGCCAGCGCCGGCGCCGTCGCGCTGGCTGGCGCCGTGCAGCACCAGCGCGCCCGCACTGGCCAGCACGGCCCACCGCAGCGCGCCCCAGCGCAAGGTGTCGCCCGAGCCGCCACCCACGCGCCTGAGCGCCGGCAGCATGGCCGCCGCCGCCACCGGCACGGCCGCCGCCACGGCCAGGAAGACCGAGCGCCAGCCCAGCCAGTGCACCAGCCCCGACGCGACCGCCGGCCCCAGCAGGCCCGGCAGCACCCAGGCCGCGGCGAACATCGCGAACATCTTGGGATGCAGCGGCGCCGGCACGACCTGGCCCACGCCCACGTACAGCGCCACGCCCAGCACGCCGGTGCCCAGGCCCTGCAGCGCGCGGCCCAGCACCAGCGCCGGCATGGCGGTGGCAAACCCCGCCAGCAGCAGGCCGGCCAGGAAGGCCGCCAGACCCAGCAGCGAAGCGCGGTAGGGCCCGCGCTTGTCGCACAGCTGGCCGGCCACCGTCATGCCGATGACCGAGGTGGCCAGCGTCGCGCCGAAGGCCAGCGCGTACAGCGGCAGGCCGTCCAGCGCCTCGGCGACGGCGGGCATGGCGGTGGCGACGGCGATGGCCTCGAAGGCCAGCATGGAGATCAGCGCGACGGCGCCCAGGCAGGCGGCGCGGCGGCCGGGAGCGAACAGCTGGGTGTCGGGGGCGGCAAGGGGTTCGGACATGTTCATGGTGAAGCAGCCTAAAAGTTCAAGCCGGCTTCAAGTCAAGCCCGGGGGACAATCCGGGCATGTCAGTTTCGGTCCTTCACTGCGCGTCCGCCGGCTTCGAGTCGGCCTGCCGCATTCCAGCCCTGCCGGCCTCCCACCGCAGCCATGGGCTGCATGGCCACAGCTATTTCGCCACCGTGCGCACGGCGCTGCCGTCCGGCTGGGCGGCTTTCCCGGGTGGCGAGGTGGAGGCGCTGCGCACGCGCATGACCGACACCGTCGCGCCGCTGGACCATGCGCTGCTGAACGACCACCTGGCCGAGCCCACCGACGAGAACCTGGCGCGCTGGGTGCGCTCGCGGCTGGCCGTGCCGGGCATCGTGCAGGTGGGTGTGCAGAGCACGCAGCACAGTGGCGTGGACCTGGACGGTGCGGGCCATGCGCACGTGTGGCGTCGCTACCGCTTCCAGGCCGCGCACCAGTTGCCCAACGTGCCGGCCGGCCACCAGTGCGGCCGCATGCACGGCCACGGCTTCGAGGTCATCCTGCATGCCAATGCGGACCTCGGCGAGCGCGACCTGGCCATCGACTACGACCATCTGGACGAGGTCTGGGCACCGCTGCACTTCGCGCTGAACTACCGCTGCCTGAACGACATCGAAGGCCTCGCCAACCCGACCAGCGAGAACATCTCGGCCTGGCTGTGGCAGCGGCTCAAGCCCGCGCTGCCGGAGCTGAGCTGGGTCACCGTCTACGAGACCGGCTCCAGCGGCGCCAACTTCAACGGCCAGAGCTACCGCATCTGGAAGGAGATGACGCTGGACAGCGCCGTTCGCATGCGCCACGCACCGGAGGGCCATCCGCTGGCGGGCACCCACGGCCACACCTTCACGCTGCGCCTGCACCTGGCAGCGCCGCTGGACCAGGTGATGGGCTGGACGGTGGACTTCGGCGACGTGAAGGCGCTGTTCAACCCGCTGTTCAAGCGGCTGGACCATCACCCGCTGTTCGAGATCGCCAACTTGCCCGATGGCGACGCGGCGTCCATCGCGGCCTGGGTGCTGCGCGAGGGCGGCGCCGTGCTGCCGCAGATCGACCGCGTGGACTTGTACGAGACGCGTGGATCCGGCGCCATCGTCAGCCGGGCTGACTCGCAGGAGCTGATTCCGGTATGACGTATTCAGTCAAAGAGCTGTTCTACACGCTGCAGGGCGAGGGCGCCCAGGCCGGCCGCGCGGCGGTGTTCTGCCGCTTTGCCGGATGCAACCTGTGGACGGGGCGCGAACAGGATCGTGCAACGGCGGTCTGCAGCTTCTGCGACACGGATTTCGTCGGCACCGACGGCGAGGGTGGCGGCAAGTTCGCAACGGCCGATGCGCTGGCGGATGCGATTGCCAAGGCCTGGCCGGGCGGCGGCCGTCCCTACGTGGTCTGCACCGGCGGCGAGCCGCTGCTGCAGCTGGACACGCCGCTGATCGACGCGCTGCACGCGCGCGGCTTCGAGGTCGCCGTGGAGACCAACGGCACGCAGCCGGCGCCGCCGGGGCTGGACTGGATCTGCGTCAGCCCCAAGGCCGATGCGCCGCTGCTGCTGACGTCAGGGCATGAGCTGAAGCTGGTCTACCCGCAGCCGCTGGCGATGCCGGAACGCTTCGCCGGGCTGGACTTCCAGAACTTCTTCCTGCAGCCGATGGACTCGGTGCTGCAGCGCGAGCACACCAAGGCGGCGGTGGCCTACTGCATGCAGCACCCGCAGTGGCGGCTGTCGGTGCAGATGCACAAGGTGGTGGGGATTGCTTAGCGTTCAGTACCTGCTCCTCGCTGACCTCGGGCCCAGCTTGAACAACGACAAAGGGCTGGTCGCCCAGCCCTTTGCAAACCGAGAACCGGCCGACGCCGGTACCGTTCAACGCAACCGGCGACGGCGCGCGACGAAGGCCACCAGACCCATGCCGCCCAGCATCAGCGCGAGTGCGCTCGGCTCCGGCACGGGGGCGGCGCTGCCGCTGAAGCTCACTTCGCCCACCGAATACAGGCCGTCGCCAAACACGGCCTGCACACGGACGTATTGGTAGGCCTTCGCGGTCTCGGCAAAGCTGACGCTCATCGTGACCTGGCCGCTGTTCACGACCTGCTGGTCGGTGTAGCCAAACACCGAGAACAGCTGCTCGCCGAAGTTCACGCCGTCGGTGGACACATAGAAGCGGTAGAGGTCGTTCCAGTCCAGCGTGACCGTTGCCGAGGACAGGCGGTAGGCCTTGTCCAGCTTGAACGTGATGGCATCCGCCGGGTTCACCGCGACGCCGTTCCACCACGCGGAGTTCGTCTGCCAGTCGGTGAAGTTCGCGGGCGTGACGCCATCGGCCGCCGCAGCCGGGTTGTTCACGTTGGCGGTACTGCTGTCCACCGTGACACCCGCGGTCACGGCCTGGGCGAGGGCGGCCACGCTGAGCAGGCCGACGGCAATGCTGGACTTCAGCAGAGTGGACATGGTGCGATTCCTGATTTCGTTGATTTCGAGGCCGGCATCATCGGGGCGCTTGGACAGCGCAACCACCCCTGGCCGCGGGATCATCCCTAGTTTGTCGGAAGCGGTGGGGACCGCCGCCGCTGACGGTACTGGACGGCCCAGACCAGTGCCAGGAAGCCGGCGCAGGCCAGCAGCGCGGTGCCGAGTTCCACCGCACGCGGCGGGATGATGAGCACGAAGCCCTGACCTTTGATCAGTGACGAGAAGCTGGACACGCAGAAGGGCATCGCGAACAGCCGGAAGGTCTGCCAGCGGTCCGGCGGCCGGGCCGGAGCCTGGGCGACGCTGAGCATCAGCGCGATGCCGATGACGAGGCTGATGCCGGCCGAGTTCAGCCAGATCTGCGGCGAGGGGTCGAAGTGGAAGCCCACCGCCACGCCCCACCAGATCAGGTAGCACCACAGCACCATCTTGCCTTTGGGCAGGCCTGCCAGATATCGAACCATGGATCGCCTCGCCATGCCGGGATGCCGAAACACAGCAGGTTGCGTGCCAGAGAACGAAAAAGGGAGCCCGGAGGCTCCCTTGCGAACGCTGCAGCGCCTGGCCGCGGATTCAGAACCGGTAGCCGATGCTGAACTTCACGCACACCGGGTCCAGCGTGGTCTCGATGGTCTGGCCGGTGGACAGGCTGCCGGTGGTCTTCAGGAAGGTCTTGGTGAGCGACAGGCTGGTGGACCATTCCCGCGTCAGGTTGTAGGCGGCACCCACTTCCAGCGTGGGGCCCAGCCGGCTCTTCATGGACAGCGTGGTGGGGTTGCTGGGCGTGCCGCCGGTGATGCCGGACAGCACCGCCGTGGCCTTGGGCTTGAAGAAGTAGCCATAGGTCAGGCCGGCGCCCACGAAGGGACGCAGGCTGCTGTTGGCGTCGCCGAAGCGGTACTGCGCCAGCAAGGTCATGGGCAGGGCCTTGACGCTGCCCAGCTTGCCGACGCCCTCGATCGCGCCGGCACCGATGACGTCATGCTTGAACGGCCCGCCAATGGGCAGGTCGATGCTGATGTTGTCGGTCCAGTAGTAGGTGATGCCGCCGACGAAGGCGCTGGCCTTCTTCACGTCGACCTTGGTGCCGGGCAGGCTGGGCGCAGTCAGGTCGCCGCTGTCGACCTGGGGCTGGATCTGCACGCCGCCACCGTAGACGACGAAGCTGCCGGCCGACTGCGCGAGAGCGCTGCCGGCCGTGAACAGAGCGGACATGGCACCGAGGAGGATCTTGGTTTTCATGGTGTGTCTCCGAGTGGGTACCGCGGTTTAGAGCCAGCCCTTGGTGGCCAGGGACTTGGCGATGAGCTGCTGGGTCAGTTGGTGGCCGTACAGCGTGGGGTGGAAGCTGTCGGCGAACGCATAGCTCTTCCACCAGTCGGCGCTGGGCTTGCCGGTCGTCGCCGACAGGGCGGCTTCCGTGCAGGTCGGGAAGCTGTAGGTCGGCAGACCGTCGCTGCCCACGCCGGTGATGGGGCAGACCGGCGTCGTCACATTGGTCAGGCTGAACTGGGCCGGCATCGCGACCTGGTCCTGGAAGCCCTTGTAGAAGTCGATGACGATGACGTTGTCGTTGCCAGCCAGCTTGGCCGCGAGCTGGGTGTTGAAGGCGGAGATCCAGCCCTGGAACAGCGCCTGCGACTGCGCACGGGCGGCGGCGCCGGTGGCACCACCGCCGCTGGCGGCTGCGATGCTGTCCAGCACCATCTGGAAGCGCGGCGTGAAGGTGATGTCGGGGATGTTCATGACGACCACGTGGGTCGCGCCCTTGTCCAGCACATTGGCCTTGATGGAGGCGTAGAACTTGTCGGCCAGGGCCGTCATGTAGGTGCCGGGCAGTTGCGCCACCGTCGTCGCGCCGCCGGCCAGGGCGGTGTTGATCTGCGTGGCCGTCAGCAGCGTGCCCAGCAGGCCCCGGTAGGCGGCGGCACCGTCCTTGGGAATGTTCAGGTAGGCGCCAACCACGTCGGCCGCATCGTTGCCACCGCCGTCGATGATGACCAGGTCGCTGGCCGTGAAGCTGCCCGTCGCCGCAAAGGTGGTCATCTGCGTGCCGATGGTCAACGGCGCCGCCGCGCCCCCGGCGCCGGTGTAGGTGATGCGGCCGCCAGCGACGGCGTAGTTGGTGCAACCCGCCTTGCTGTTGACGCCGAAGCTGGTGCCGTTCGACGTGAAGAAGTTGCACAGCGTCTGGCCGTAGTTGGCCGCGATGCGCTCGACGTAGATCAGGTTGTTGGCCGCCTGAACGGTGGCCTTGAAACCGAAGGTGCCACTGTCCTGCAGGCTGTCGCCGAAGACCTTGACCGAGGAGATGGCGACCTTGGGCGTGGTGTCGGCGCTGGAACCGCCACCGCCGCAGCCGGCCAGCAGCAGTCCGCCCAACAACGCCACCGAGGCGGCAGCGATCCGGGTGTGGGAGGGTTTCATCGTTGTCTCCTTGGCGACACCGGCGAAGCGGTGCTTTCACAAATACGAGGGAGGGCAACTCTAGCCGCTGGGTCAGCGGGCGCCGTTGCGTTTTGCCACGCGGAACTAGTAAAGAAGGTCTAGAGCAAGTCTGTGGATGACTCTGGAACAAGCTTGCAGATATCCACAGGCCGAGCCCGTTCTCCGAAGTTGTTCCCAAACGCGGACATCTCGGTCCCGGGTCTGGCGCACAGGCTTGTGCCGCACTCAAATGCTTGACACAACTGGACTTTCTTCGCTTGTCCACAGGGTGGGGCGCCCTCTACCACCACCACCACTTTGAAATTTCAATACCGTATTGAATACATTGGACACTGCCACCATGGACATTTCAGCCCTGCAGCAGCGTCTGCGCCACTTCGCTGCCGAGCGTGATTGGCAGCCCTACCAGACGCCCAAGAATCTCGCGATGGCGATGACGGTGGAAGCCGCGGAGCTGCTGGAGATCTTCCAGTGGCTGACGCCGGAGCAATCGCTGCAGCTCGATGACGACCAGCGCCGCCATTTGGGCGAGGAGCTGTCGGATGTGCTGCTGTACCTGCTGCAGATCGCCGACCATGGCGGCGTGGACCTGGAAGCCGCGGTGGAACGCAAGCTGGCGATGAACGCCCTGAAGTACCCGCCCCTGCATCCACCGCAGAGGTCTTGAGGAAATGGGTGTGCAGACCATCGCCGTCGTCGACTTCGAGACGACCGGGCTGGGCCCGGCCACGGGTGGCCGCGCCACCGAGATCGCCGCCGTGCTGGTGCGGGGTGGCGAGATCGTGGACCGCTGGGCCAGCCTGATGAACAGCGGCGCCTGGGTGCCGCCGCAGATCCAGGCCCTGACCGGCATCAGCAACGAGATGCTGGCCACCGCACCCGATTCGGCCAGCGTCATGCGCGAGCTGGCACGGTTCACGGCTGGCTGCCCGCTGGTGGCGCACAACGCGAGCTTCGACCGCGGCTTCTGGCAGGCCGAGATGCAGCGCGCTGACATCGCGCCGGACCCGGCACACGAGTTCGCCTGCACGGTGCTGCTGTCGCGGCGCCTGTGGCCGGAGTCCAAGGGGCACGGCCTGGGTGAGATGGCGCGGTTTCACGGCCTGGCCTTTTCGGGACGTGCCCACCGCGCGATGGCCGATGCGCTGGTCACCGCCGAGTTGTTACTGAAAGTCAGAAGCGAGGTCGCGAATCGCTTTGCGCTCGATCTGGGTGGCATGGACGTCGACCACGCGCTGCTCTCGACGCTGCAGCGCACGCCGCTGCGCTGGTTGCGGCGTGGTCTCGTGGAACATGTGAAGGCCGCACGGCTCGACCAGCGCGCTGGCGTGAGCGGATAAAAAAACTCTGTCAAGAGCGGCTTGCACGCGCAAGGGCAATCAAAATCTCGCCCTTTCGTTCCCGCGTTTCGCTCAAGAAGAATTCCATGTCCGTGATCCAGGTTCGCCCCGCCACCCTGCGCGATGCCAAAGCCATCGCCGAGATCCACGTCGCCAGCAGCCAGGATGCCTACAAGGACCTGCTGCCGCCCGCCGCGCTGGATGCGATGTCGGTGCAGAAGCGCCAGGCCTTCTGGCGCGAGGCCATCGACCTGTGCGAGCCGCAGGTCATCGTGGCCCACCTGGACAACAAGATCATGGGCTTCGCCGGCTTCGACCGCTCGCGTGACAAGGGCACGCCGGCCACCACCGGCGAGGTCTGGGCGCTGTTCGCCAGCCCCGAGCACCTGGACAAGGGCGTGGGTCTGGCGCTGTGGGATGCCACGCGCGACGGTCTGCAGGAAGAAGGCTGCACCAAGGCCACGCTGTGGTGCTACCTGCGCAACGAGCGCGCGCTGCGCTTCTTCGAGCTGGCCGGCTTCAAGCGCGAGCTGGGCAGCGCCCGCACGACCGAGGTGGGCGGCGCCCGCGTCGAAGAGATCCGGCTGTTCCGCTCGCTGGTCTGAGCGTTTCGCAGGGCCATGAAAAAAGCGCCCCTCGGGGCGCTTTGTCTTTGAGGCCTTGCGATCAGCCGCGACGGCGGCGGGCCACGAAGCCGACGGCCAGCAGGCCACTCAGCATCAGCGCATAGGTCTGCGGCTCGGGCACGGCGCTCACGCTGAAGGCGGTGGTGTTGGGCACCATGCCGGCGTAGCTGCCGTTGTCGGGGTTGGTGGTCCAGTTGGCGATGTTGCCGACCAGCGGCTTGTAGGCCGAGAAGTCAGCCTCGCCGGCACGAATTCCGGTGTATTCCTCGTATTCGGCGCCGCCGCCCAGCGCGATCGCGCCGTTGCCGATGGACAGGCCCGTGTTGGTCAGCAGGCCCGACGTGGTGGCGCCGGTGAAGGCCGTGGTCGTGATCGCGGCCAGGAAGCTGGGCGTGCCGGTGGCCGAGCTGGCGGTGTAGGCGTAGACCGAGTCGCCGTCCTGGCTGAGACCGAAGTTGCTGCTGCCCGAGACCGATGCGCGGCTCAGCGTGCCCAGCGTGGACGACAGCGTGTTGATGTTGTCGATGTTCTGGAAGCGGATCACGGAGCCGGCCGCGATGGTCGACGCGCCGCTGACCCAACGGTGGTAGCTCTCGCCGGTGTTGAAGGCCGAGCCGTTCCACTCGTTGTCGGTGAAGTAGATGGTGGTGTTGGCGGCGATGTCGACGAAGGTCACCAGCGCCCAGCCGTCTTCGTCGGCGTTGAGGGCGGTGAAGGCGACGTCGCCGGCCGCGAGGGCGGCCACGGCGCTGTTCGAGACGAGGGCCGCGGCAGCGGCGGCGATCAGGGCGAGGGACTTGTTCATGGAGGGGCTCCGGTTCAGACCGGCGCACTGTCCGGCGCGGTGATGAAGCTGCCGTGACAGGCCAGGTTCACCGGCCCCCGTGCCCGCGGGGGTGTCAGGCCGCGTAGCCGCCGGTGGCCAGCGCCCATCCGTCGGTGGCGTCGTCGTGGCGCTGCACGTGCACGGGGCTGAGCTTCTTGGCCGCGGCGCGCTCGACCAGCGCCTCGGCCTGCTCGGGCGTCAGCTGCAGCGCGAAACGGGTCCAGCGCTTCGTGACCAGGGGCAGCGCCCAGGCGTCTTCCAGGGCCCAGCGGATCTCATGCGGCTGCTGCAGCTCGGCCGCAGCCAGCACGCGCGGCGCCAGCGCGAGCAGGAAGCGGTTGAAGTCGCTGCGCAGCGCGTCGGTGGGCAGCAGCGCCTCCAGCCGCGCCAGGCGGGCGCTCCAGCCCGGCGTGGCCAGCTGGCGCGTCACCAGGGCCTGCAGCGCCTGGATGGGGTTGAACAGGCGCAGCCGGTTGGGCGGCAGCACGCGCAGCGGCATGCGTGCTGCCTCCTCGTGGCTCAGCGGCGTGACGAAGCTGGCCAGCACTGCGAGGCGCATCCATTCAGCCTCGGCCAGGCCGCCGATGCGGGTGATGGGGCCGGCGGCGCAGCTGTCGGCCAGCTCGCGCAGTTGCGGGTAGGCGCGGCTGCCCTTGGCCTGGTTGGCGCGGTGGCTCATGACGGCCAGATTGCCAGCGGCGTAGCCGGCGTCGTCGCGGACGCGGTCGATGCTGCGGTTGTCGTCACCCAGCAGCTCGCGGGTGACCGGGCAGTGGCTGACGTCGAGCTGGCCCAGGTGGTGGGGCGTGACCAGCATGTCCTCGAAGTGGCGGCCGCGGGCCCAGGCATGGGTGCGCAGCGCCAGCCATTGCTCGACCTGTGCGGTGGCGGGCGCACGCACGGCCCGGCCGCGGGCCGCCATCCAGCCGCGCTGCAGCGGCGATTGGGGGTACAGGTGGGCGATGGGCGGCGTGATGCCGTGCAGCGCGTAGTCGCGGCCCAGGGCCAGGCCCACGCGTTCGTGGGCGCTGACGACGGCGGGCGTGTCGTCCATGTCCAGGTCGTACTGGACGAGGGCGGGCTGGGCGGTGAGCTGGGCGTTGAAGACGGCTTGCATGTCGGACTCCTGGTCGTTGGGCTCGCCGATGAAGTTCGCGGGCCTTGCAAGCAGTCTGTGAGCCAGGTGGCTCATGAGATGATCCACCGTGAAAACACTGTAAATATTCTCAGGAACGCGATGGATCGCACCGAACGCTTCTACAAGATCGAACACCTGATCCGCTCGCGCGGCTGCGTGTCCTTCGCGGCACTGCTGGAGGCGCTGGAGGTGTCGCCGGCAACGCTCAAGCGCGACCTGGCCTACCTGCGGGAGCGGCTGGACGCCCCCATCGAGTACGACGCCGGCGAGAACGGCTACCGCTTCGGCCAGCAGTGGCGCGGTGGCAAGCACGAGCTGCCGGGCGTGTGGTTCAACGAGGCCGAACTGCACGCGCTGCTGACCATGCAGCAGATGCTGGCCGGGCTTGACGAGCAGGGCGTCGTAGGCCGGCACCTGCAGCCCATGTTCGACAAGATCACCGGCATGCTGGGCGTGGACGCCGCCGAGGCTGACGAGCTGCGCCGGCGCGTGCGGCTCATCGGCACGGCCCGGCGGCGCATGGCCAGCGAGGCCTTCGAGACGGTGGGCAGTGCGGTCGTGAAGCGCCGCCGCCTGGCCATCCGCTACCGCAAGAAGAAGAGCGGCGAGAGCAGCGAGCGCGAGGTGTCGCCGCAGCGTCTGGTACACCACCGCCACGCCTGGTACCTGGACGCCTGGTGCCATGCCAGCGACGGCTACCGCCGCTTCGCGCTGGACGGCATAGAGACGGCCACGCTGCTGGACGCCGAGGCCAGGGCTGTGCCGCTGGCCGAGCTGGAAGGCGAGCTGGACCAGGGCTACGGCATCTTTGCCGGCGGCACGCCGCGCGAGGCCGAGCTGGTGTTCAGCGCCGAGACGGCCGCCTGGGTGTCACGCGAGGAGTGGCACCCCGCGCAGCGCAGCGAATTCCTGCCCGACGGCCGCTGGCGCCTTCGCCTGCCCTATGTGGACGACACCGAGCTGCTGATGGACCTGCTGCGTCACGCTGGCCAGGTCGAGGTGGTGGCGCCGGCCGCCCTGCGCGAGGCCTTTGCAGCCCGGCTGCGCCAGGCCGTTGCGGCCCTGTAGGACAAGTTCGCTTCGTTTGAGGGATGTCATGACCTGCCCGGGGCAAAGGGGTTAGGCTGCACCCGTGTCTGATCTTTCATGAGGAGTCCGCGATGAGCGATACCACCCTGGCGAAGGAAAAACTGGCCGCGGATTTCCGCGCGGTGATGGACGACATCGACGCGCTGATGACCGCCACGGGCAACCAGGCCGAAGGCGAGGTCAAGGCGCTGCGCGCCCGCATCCGCGATCGCCTGGACGGCGCCAAGGAACGGCTGTTGGACGCTCAGCACGAGGCCGTCGAGCGTGCCAAGGCCGCGGCGACCGCGACCGACAACTACGTGCACGAGAAGCCCTGGCAAGCCATCGGCGTGGCGGCAGCCGTTGCCTTGGCCGTCGGCGTGCTGATCGGCCGTCGTTGAGCGACACCCCTGAACCGGTCTCCGCGCCGCTGCGGCGGCTCGGCGTCTCGCTGCTGACGCTGACGCGCATCCGACTCGAACTGCTGGCCATCGAGGCTCAGGAGGAGAAGGAGCGCATCGCCAGCCTGCTGGTCTGGGCCGTCGTGGCTGCCCTGCTGGCGGGTTTTGGCCTGCTGATGGGGGTGCTGTGGGTGACCGTGGCGCTGTGGGACAGCCACCGCCTGCTGGCGGTGGGCGTGGCCACGCTGCTGCTGGTGGGCGCCGCGGTCGTCGCCGTGCTGAAGGTCAGGGGCCTGCTGTCGCAGCCCTCGACGCTGTTCTCGGCCAGCATCAGCGAGCTGCGCGAGGACGCCAACGCGCTGAAGCGCCCGCCCGGCCCATGATTCCCAAGCTGCCCGCCGATCCGGCCGCGCGCGCGCAGCGCAAGGCCAACCTGCTGCTGGCCTCCGAGCTCATGCGCGGCCAGGCCGTGGCGGCGTTTGACCAGGTCGGCGAACGTGCCGATGGATGGGCGAACCGGCTGCTGTGGATCAAAGGCCTGTTCTCCCAACCCGCCGTGCTGGCCGCCGCCAGCGGCGGCGCGGCCTTCTTCGCGGCGGCGGGCCGGCAGCGCCGCGGCAAGCTGCTGGCCGCGCTGCGCTGGGGCTGGCTGGTGTGGCGGCTGCTGCGGCGCCAGCAGGCCTGATCGATCAGTTCCCGGCGGCGTCCAGCCGCTTCATGCGCTCGCTCTGCCAGTAGACGTCGTCGCCGCCCAGGCCGTCGAGGTTGGCGCGGTTCAACACGCGGGCCAGCACGAACAGCAGGTCGGACAGGCGGTTCAGGTATTGCCGCGGCGCGGCGCGGATCGCCTCGGTGGTCGCCAGCGTGATGACGGCTCGCTCGGCACGGCGCGCGATGGTGCGGCACACATGGGCGATGGCGGCGCTGCGCGTGCCGGCCGGCAGGATGAACTCCTTCAGCCGCGGCAGGTGCTCGTTGTAGTGTTCCAGCGCCTCGTCCAGCCGCAGCACGGCGGCGTCCTTCAGCAGCTCGCCGCCGGGCCAGGAGAGTTCTCCGCCCAGGTTGAACAGCTCGTGCTGGATGGTGACGAGCAGCTCGCGCACGTCGTCCGGCAGTGGCTCGGCCAGCAGCAGGCCCAGGTTGGAGTTCAGCTCGTCGACGTCGCCCATGGCCTGCACGCGCAGGTGATCCTTGGGCACACGGCTGCCGTCGGAGAGGCCGGTGGTGCCGTCGTCGCCGGTGCGGGTGGCGATCTGTGAGAGTCGGTTGCCCATGGTGGTTTGGCGCGATGCAAAACCACCATTGTCTTCAGTGCCGCCGCCCGCTGCGGTGGAAGGCGGGTTTGTGCACCGGCGCGTCATGCGGTCGCAACCCGGGGGCCGCTGTGAAGCGCGGCGCGGGTGGGGCATCGTGCGGCGGCGGCGGGCCGCGGAAGACGTCGCGCCAGCGGGCGGCCAGCAGGTCGAAGCGCACGGCGCCGAACAGGATGAGCACTGCGGCGGCGATCAACAGCAACCAGGTCAGGGTGGGGTCCATGAGGGTCTCCCGAAACGCTGTGAGGACATGCTGGCACTGCAAGAGAATCTTGGCAACCGACCGTGGAGCCCGCCAATGAACGCGCCCGAACACTTTTCACTCGCGCCGCCGCTGCCGGCCGAATTGCTGGATGCGTTGCGTGCTGCTTTCGCCGACCGCTGCTCCACCGCGCTGGCCGTGCGCCAGCAGCATGGCCGCGACGAGTCGGTGTTCGACGTGCCGCCACCGCAGGCCGTGGTGTTCGCCGAGAGCGAGGCCGAGGTCGCGCGCGTGGTAGCGCTGTGCGCGCAGTACCGCGTGCCGGTCATCCCCTACGGTGCGGGCTCGTCGCTGGAAGGCCATCTGCTGGCCGTGCGCGGCGGCATCAGCCTGGATGTGTCGCGCATGGACCGCATCCTGCGCATCGATGCCGAGGACTTGACGGTCACCGTGCAGCCCGGCGTCACGCGCAAGGCGCTGAACGAGGCGCTGAAGCACGAGGGCCTGTTCTTCCCCATCGACCCCGGCGCCGACGCCAGCCTGGGCGGCATGGCTGCCACACGGGCCAGCGGCACGAACGCCGTGCGCTACGGCACGATGCGCGAGAACGCGCTGGGGCTGCGCTTCGTGGCGGCAAGCGGCGAGATCGTGCGGACCGGATCGCGCGCCAAGAAGAGCAGCGCCGGCTACGACCTGACGCGGCTGCTGGTGGGCAGCGAGGGCACGCTGGGCGTCATCACCGAGCTGACGCTCAAGGTGCACCCGCTGCCCGAGGCCGTGTCGGCGGCGACCTGCTTCTTCCCCAGCATCGACGCGGCGGTGCGCACGGCCATGCAGGTCATCCAGATCGGCGTGCCGATTGCGCGCTGCGAGCTGCTGGATGCCAACGCGATCCGGGCGGTCAACGCCCATGACAGGCTGGGCCTGAAGGAAGCGCCCATGCTGCTGATGGAGTTCCACGGCAGCGACGCGGGCGTGGCCGAGCAGGCGGCCGTGGTGCAGGAGGTGGCGGCGGACCATGGTGGCGAGGCCTTCGAATGGGCCACCACGCCCGAGGCGCGCACGCGGCTGTGGGCGGCACGGCACCATGCCTATTTCTCCGCGCTGCAGACCCGCCCCGGCTGCCGTGCCGTGACGACGGACACCTGCGTGCCCATCTCGCGCCTGGCCGAGAACATCGACGCCTCCATTGCCGAGGTGGAGGCGGCCGGCCTGCCCTACTTCATCGTGGGCCATGTGGGCGACGGCAACTTCCACCTGGCCTATCTGCTGGACCCGGACCGGCCCGAGGAGCTCGCCACCGCCGAGCGGCTGAGCGCGCAGATGGTGGCGCGCGCCATCGCGCTGGAGGGCACCTGCACGGGCGAGCACGGCATCGGGCTGCACAAGCAGGGCTTCCTGCTCGACGAGACCGGCGCCGAGGCCGTGGCGCTGATGCGGGCCGTGAAGCAGGCGCTGGATCCGCTGGGCATCCTGAACCCGGGCAAGGTCTTCGCCTGAGGGTTGTCAAGACAGATTTGGTATCGGTCACAGCCGAGAATTCATCGGCCCGCTGATTCGGCGGTTTTCATAGGCGTCATGGACGCATGACGGCTGCCTGTCCGCCGTCAATCCGGGAAAAGCGAGTGGTGTTGTTGATTGCGCTACCAGAAGATAGGGCGCACAACGACATCGGAGACACGCTTGAAACTTCTTCCCGCCGCCGCCTGCCTGGCCTGGGGCCTGGCCAGCGTCGGCCTGGCCGCTGCGGCGCCGCCGGCCGATGTCGATGCCCAGGCGCGCAGCCTGGTGGCGCGGCTGACGCTGGACGAGAAGCTGGAGCAGCTGCACAACGGCGCGCCGGCCATCCCGCGGCTGGGCATCCCGGCCTACAACTGGTGGACGGAATCGCTGCACGGCGCCTTCGGCCCGGGGCCCACCACCAACTTTCCGCAGCCGGTGGGGCTGGCGGCCAGTTTCAACGACGGCCTGATGCAGGACGTGGCCGCGGCCATCGGCACCGAGGTGCGGACGGTCCATGGGCTGGGCCGCGGCCAGCCCATCACGCACCGGATCGGCGGCGCGCTCAACACCTGGTCGCCCAACATCAACATCTTCCGCGACCCGCGCTGGGGCCGCGGCCAGGAGACCTATGGCGAAGACCCCTTCCTGACCGCCCGGCTGGCCACGGCCTATGTGCGCGGCATGCAGGGGCCGGACGCGGCGCGGCCGCAGGTCATCGCCAGCCCCAAGCATTTCGCGGTGCACAGCGGGCCGGAGTCGACGCGCCATTCGGTGGACGTGTGGGTGTCCATGCAGGACCTGGAGGACACCTACCTGCCGGCCTTCCGCGCCGCGATGGTGGATGCGCAGGCGGGCTCCATCATGTGCGCCTACAACCGTGTCAACGGCGAGCCGGCCTGCGCCAGCCGCACGCTGCTGGGTGACATCCTGCGGCGGGACTGGGGCTTCCAGGGCTATGTGGTGTCGGACTGCGATGCGGTGGTGGACATCCACGCCCACCACAAGGTCGCCCCCGACGCGGTGGCCGGCGCGGCCATGGCGCTGAAGGCCGGCGTGGACAACGAATGCAACGGCGCCACGCTGTCGCACACGCCCGGCCTGGGCGAGCGCTACCGGCAGGCGCTGCAGCGCGGCTACCTGCGCGAGGCGGACATCGACACCGCACTGGTGCGGCTGTTCGCCGCGCGGCTGCGCGTGGGCGACCTGCCCGGCGCGGGCGAGCAGCGTTTCCCGCCCGGCACGGCGATCAACTCGGCCGAGCACCGCGCGCTGGCGCTGCGCTCGGCCATCGAGAGCCTGGTGCTGCTGAAGAACGACGGCACGCTGCCGCTGAAGGCGTCCGCCCGCATCGCCGTCGTGGGGCCGCTGGCCGATGCGCGGCGGGTCATGCGCGGCAACTATTCGTCCATGCAGACCGGGCCCACGCAGACGGTGTTCGAAGGCCTGAGCCGGCAGTTCACGCCTGCGCAGGTCAAGCTCGTGCCCTTCGGCCCGTCAATCACCGACGGCGATCCGGTGCCCAAGGCGGTGTTCATCGCGCCCGACGGCAGCGCCGGCCTGCGCGCCAGCTACTTCAAGCTGCAGGCCGGTTCGCCCACGGACATCGGCAAACGCCGCTTCGAGGCCAAGGCCATCGGCAGCCACACCGTCGCGCAGATCGAATCGCGCCCGCAGGACTTCACCGAGGTGGGCAGCGTGGTGCGCACCGTGTGGACCGGCGCCTTCGTCTCGCCCGAGACCGGCAGCTACCGGCTGGGGCTGGCGGGCCTGAAGGGCCGGGTGCGCGTCGCCGGCCGCGATGTGGTGCTGGCCAGCAAGGCGACGCGCTGGGCCGAACCGGTGGCGTTGGTGCAGGTGGACCTGAAGCAGGGCGAACGCTATGCGCTGCAGTTCGAGGCCGAGTCCGGCGTGGGTGCGCCCGCGGGCATGATCTGGAAGCGCGTGTCGCGCCAGCCTTTGGCGGACCTGCGTGCCGGCACGCAGGACGCCGACGCCATCGTGGCCGTTGTCGGCCTGACCTCGGACCTGGAAGGCGAGGAGATGCCGGTCAAGATCGACGGCTTCTCGGGCGGCGACCGCACGACGCTGGACCTGCCCGCCGACCAGCGCGCCTACCTGCGCGCCGCCGCGCAGCTGGGCAAGCCGCTGGTGGTGGTCAACCTGAGCGGCAGCGCCATCGACCTGTCGTGGGCGCAGCAGCATGCGGCGGCCGTGCTGCAGGCCTGGTATCCGGGCGAGGGCGGCGGCCAGGCCATCGCCCAGGTGCTGGCCGGCGCGGCCAACCCGGCCGGGCGGCTGCCGGTCAGCTTCTACCGCAGCGTGGCCGACCTGCCGCCTTTTGATGACTACCGCATGGCCGGCCGCACCTACCGCTTCTTCGACAAGCCGGTGGTCTACCCCTTCGGCCACGGCCTGAGCTACTCGACCTTCCGCTACGAAGCGCCCCAGGTCGAGGTGCAGGACGACGGCAAGGACCTGCGCCTGGTCGTGCGCACGGCGATCACCAACACCAGCGCCCGCGACGGCGACGAGGTGGCCCAGCTTTACCTCGCGCCGCCGCGCTTCGAGGGCGGCCCGCGGCTGGCGCTGCGCGGCTTCCAGCGCCTGCACCTGAAGGCCGGCGAGCGCCGCGAGCTGAGCTGGCGGCTGGATGCGCGCGACCTCAGCTTCGTCGACCGCGACGGCCAGCGCCAGGTCATGCCCGGCAGCTACCGCGTCAGCGTCGGCGGCGGCCAGCCGGGCTTCGGCGCGCCGGTCGAAAGCACCGGCTTCACGCTGGCCCGCGCACAGCAGCTGCCGCGCTGACGCGGCTTTCCCTTCACCGCTTCATCAGGACCCGTTCATGTCGTTCTTGCGTTCTTCCCTGCTCGCCCTGGTCATGGCCACGGCCGCCGCCGGCGCCCTGGCCCAGGACGGCACCATCTACCCGCTCGCGGCACCGGCCGAGCCGCGCGCCATCCCGCTGGGCACCGGCGGTGTGGACAAGCAGCCGGCCAGCGAGAGCTGGTTCCGCCAGTGGGGCCAGCCGATGGCGCGCAACATCACGACGGCCACGCTGACGCCCTTCCTGCCGGCGCCCGGCAAGGGCAACGGCGCCGCCGTGCTGGTGGCGCCGGGCGGCGGCTTTCGCTGGCTGGCGCTGAACCACGAGGGCTGGGCCGTCGCGCAGGCGCTGGCCGACAAGGGCATCGCCGCCTTCGTGCTCAAGTACCGGCTGCAGCCCACGCCGGAATCGCTGGACGGCTTCAAGGACTCGATGAACCGCATGTTCGCGGCCGCCGGCTCCGGCGACGGCAATCCGCGCTCGCTGCTGCCCGACCTGTCCAACCAGCTGGCCGACGCCGAGGCGGCCTATGCGCTGATCCATGCGCGCGCCAAGGAGTGGGGCGTGGACACCCAGCGGCTGGGCATGATCGGCTTCTCGGCCGGCGCCGGGCTGACGATGCACAGCACGCTGAACTCCAAGACCATGAAGCTCGCCTTCATCGGCCCCATCTACGGCGGCATGGGGCCGGTCGCCGTGCCCAAGGACGCGCCGCCGATGTTCAACGTCATCGCGACGGACGACTTCCTGTTCCGCGGCCAGTTCGGCGTCGTCAAGGCCTGGCACGACGCGGGCCGGCCGGTGGAGTTCCACCTGTTCCAGAACGGCGGCCACGGCTTCGGCCTGGGCTACCCGGGCAAGACGGCGCAGGGCTGGTTCCCGCTGTTCGTGAACTGGCTGGATGTGAACGGCTTCCTGAAGGTGGCGCCGTAGCGGCGCCCGCAACGCCGCGCCCTACCGGCCGTAGCGTGACGCTTCGTTGCGCGCCTAAGCATCGACGCGCGGTGGCGGCGCACAGTGCCGGCTCGTCACACCAGGAGCCGCCATGCCCGCCATCACCTGTTTCATCCGCTACGAGCTGGACCCGTTCCAGCGCGAGGCCTTCCGCGAGTACGCGCAGAACTGGGGCCGCATCATTCCGCGCCTGGGCGGTCGGCTGCTGGGCTACTGGCTGCCGTGGGAAGGCACGAACTTCGAAGCCTGGGGGCTGGTGGGCTTCGACTCGCTGGCCGACTACGAGGCCTACCGGGTGCGGCTGAAGGCCGACCCGCAAGCGCGTGCCAACTTCGAGTTTGCGCAGAGGCAGCGATTCATCCTGCGCGAGGAGCGCCGTTTCTGTGAGGATGTGCGGCCATGATCGCGGTCATCTTCGAAGTGCAACCGACCGCCGAGGGTCGGCAGTCCTATCTCGACCATGCCGCGGCGTTGAAGCCGCTGCTGGAGCGCATGGACGGCTTCATCTCGGTCGAACGCTTCCAGAGCCTCACGCAGCCGGACAAGCTGCTGTCGCTGTCCTTCTGGCGCGACGAGGACGCGGTGCGCGGCTGGCGTGAGATGGAGCGGCACCGCGAGGCCCAGGCGGCCGGGCGTGGTGGGCTGTTTGCGGAGTACCGGTTGCGTGTGGCGCATGTGATGCGCGATTACGGGCTCAACGACCGGGAGCAGGTGCCGCGATGAGCGCTGCGCCGGGACGTCCCAAGCAGGCTCGCTCCCGCCTGGCGGGCCAGGCCGCAGGCCGAGGGGTGCACCATTGAAGGCCGAGCCACGCCTGGCCCGCGTGGCTGCCGCCATCGCCGACCCGACCCGGGCGCGTGTGCTGGCGCGGCTGCTGGGCGGCCGGCTGCACACGGCGGGCGAACTGGCCGCGCACGCGGGTGTGACGGCGCCGACGATGTCGGCCCACCTGAGGCTGCTGGTCGACGAGGGCCTGGCACGCGTGCGCCAGCAGGGCCGGCATCGCTACTTCGGCCTCGCCGATGGCGACGTGGCGCATGCACTGGAAGCGCTGCTGCGCGTGGCCGACGGGCGCGAAGCCGGGCCGGCTGCCGACGTGCGCCGCTGGCAGAAGCCCGCGATGCGGGGACTGCGGCATGCACGCAGCTGCTATGGCCACCTGGCCGGTGAACTGGGTGTGCGGTGGCGGGAGACCTTGCTCGCTCAAGGCTGGGTGGTCGCGATGGCAGGGGGAGGCTACGAACTCAGTGAGAGTGGCCACGACGCGCTGGCCGAGCTGACGCCGGCAGGTTTCAACGCGACCGGCCGTGTGCTCTATGACTGCGTGGACTGGTCCGAACGCCGCGACCATTTCGCGGGCCCGCTGGCGGTGGCGTGGCTGGAGGCGATGCTGGCCATGGGCTGGCTGCGGCGCGCGGCGGAATCTCGTGAGCTGCAGGTGACGCCTCGCGGCCGGCAGGCCTTGACCGGGCGGCTGACGGATTGATGCTCAGCCGTGCTGCGCCGGCACATTCCACCGCCGCGTCACGTCCCCCCGGCCGTTGACGCTTTCGAGGTTGACCGCGAAGCCCCACAGTCGTCCCACATGCCTCAGCACTTCCTGCGCGCTGTCGTGCAACGGGCGGTTGAGATGCTGCTGGTGGCGCAGCGTCAGCGACCGGTCGCCGCGCAGGTTGACGTTCCAGACCTGGATGTTGGGTTCGCGCGTGGACAGGTCGTATTGGCGCGACAGCGCCTGGCGCAGGTGGCGGTAGCCGACCTCGTCGTGGATGGCGCTGATCTCGTACTCGCTCTTGGCCTCGTCGTCGAGGATGGAGAACAGCCGGAAGTCGCGCATGATCTTCGGGCTCAGGTACTGGCCGATGAAGCTCTCGTCCTTGAAGTTGCGCATCGCGTGGTCCAGCGCGGGCAGCCAGGGGGTGCCTGCAATGTCGGGGAACCAGTGCCGGTCTTCCGCTGTGGGGTTCTGGCAGATGCGCTGGATGTCGCGGTACATGGCAAAGCCCAGCGCATAGGGGTTGATGCCGCTGTAGGCCCGGTGGCCCACGGGCGGCTGAAAGACCACGTTGGTGTGCGAGCCCAGCCATTCGATCATTACGCCGTCGCTCAGGTAGCCCTCGTCATACAGGGTGTTGAGCAGCGTGTAGTGCCAGAAGGTGGCCCAGCCCTCGTTCATGACCTGGGTCTGGCGCTGCGGGTAGAA
>CAMLKW010000058.1 GCA_946480605.1 uncultured Roseateles sp.
GGCGGCGCCGACATGGGCAAGGTGAAGCAGGCCATCAGCGGCGGCTTCGCCGACAGCCGCATCCTTCAAGTGCACGGCCAGCGCATGGTCGAGCGCGACTTCGCCAAGCGCGCCGCCATGACGGTGCAGTTGAAGGACATGCGCAACGCGCTCAACACCGCCGAAGAGATCGGCTTCGAGGCGCCGATCACCGCGCTGTTCGAGCGCCTGTTCGCCGAGGCGGCGGACCATGGCCTGTCCGACCTCGACCATTCCGCGCTGTTCGTGGAGCTGGCCAGCCGCAACGGGATGGCCTGAGAAACATTGAGTAGAATCCGCTCTGCGTGGGGACGTAGCTCAGCTGGGAGAGCGCCGCGTTCGCAATGCGGAGGTCGGGAGTTCGATCCTCCTCCTCTCCACCAAACCAATCACCTGAACGATCCCGCATCGTCCCAGAGACTCCGAAAAGCCCTTGAGAATCAAAGCTCCAGGGCTTTTTTCTTGCCCGCTCGCTCCGTGATCACTCGCACCTCCGGGATGCGGCCCTATGACGACACACGTGCTCCACAAGACCCTGCTTCTCCCCTCCTTGGCCACCCTGCTGCTGCTGGGCGCCTGCCAGGACAAGAAAGGCCCCGAGCCGACCAGGGGCGGCGCGCCCGAGGTCGGCGTGGTCAGCGTCGGCACCCAGGACGCACCGCTGGAACTGGACCTGCCGGGCCGGCTGTCGGCCAGCCAGGTGGCGGAGATCCGGCCCCAGGTCAGCGGCATCGTGCTGAAGCGGCTGTTCACTGAAGGATCGCAGGTCAGGGCCGGCCAGCCGCTGTACCAGTTGGACCCGGCCACGCTGGAGGCCGAGCGCGCCCGCACCGCCGCCGCGCTGCTGAAGGCACAGGCCTCGCTCGCCGTGGCTGCTAGCCGTGCCGCGCGGGATGCCGAGCTGCTGAAGGCTGACGCCATCAGCCGCCAGGCCGCCGACGACAGCGCCGGTGCGCTGAAGCAGGCCGAGGCCGACGTGGCCGTGGCCCGCGCCGCGCTGGACGCCGCCCGCGTGCAGCTGGAACGCGCCCGCATCGCCGCGCCTATCAGCGGCCGGGTGGAGATCTCGACCGTCACCGCCGGCGCGCTGGTGACCGCCAACCAGACCCAGGCACTGACCACCGTGCAGCAGCTGGACCCCATGCAGGTGGACATCGTGCAGAGCAGCGCCGAGATGCTGGGCCTGCGCCGCCAGCTGGACGGCGGCACGGGCAGCCGGCAGATCCGCCTGCTGCTGGAGGACGGCAGCCAGCACCCGCAGCCCGGCACGCTGCAGGTCAGCGGCATCACCGTGGACCGCGGCACCGGCGCCGTGACGCTGCGCGCCACGGTGCCCAACCCCAAGGGCACGCTGCTGCCCGGCATGGTGGTGCGCGCCCGGCTGCTGGCCGGCGTGGACCGCGGCGTCATCCTGGTGCCGCAGCAGGGCGTCAGCCGCTCGCCCACGGGCGACGCGACCGCGCTGGTGGTCGGCGAAGGCAGCAAGGTCGAGCGCCGCCGCCTGGTGCTGGAGCGCGCCGTGGGCAACCAGTGGCTGGTGACCAGCGGCCTGAAGGTGGGCGACCAGCTCATCGTCGAAGGCCTGCAGCGTGCGCGACCCAACCAGGTGGTGAAGCCGGTGCCGGCCGGGGCCGCCAAGGCCAGGAAGGGCAGCGCGCCCGGGTCGGCCGCACCCTCGGCCGCCTCCGCCGCCAGCAAGGGCGCCTGACCCATGGCGTCCTTCTTCATCGACCGGCCCATCTTCGCCTGGGTCATCGCCATCGTCATCATGCTGGCGGGCGCGGGCGCCATCCACCAGCTCGCGCTGGAGCGCTACCCCGACATCGCGCCGACGCGCGTGTCCATCAACACCAGCTATCCGGGCGCGTCGGCCAAGGCCATCGAGGACTCGGTGACGCAGATCGTCGAGCAGAGCCTGAAAGGCATCGACGGCCTGCTGTCCATGGAGTCCAGCAGCAGCGCCGCGGGCAACGCGAACACCACGCTGACGTTTGTTGCCGGCACCAACCCCGACACCGCCCAGGTGCAGGTGCAGAACAAGGTGCAGTCCATCATCAGCCGGCTGCCGCAGGCGGTGCAGGCCCAGGGCGTGCGCGTCACCAAGTCGGGCACCGACTTCCTGATGGTGATGATGCTGACCAGCGACGACCCTGCGGTCACCTCGGGCGACCTGGGCGACTACCTGAACAGCACGCTGGTGGACATCATCAGCCGCGTCGAGGGCGTGGGCGACGTCAACGTGTTCGGCTCCGGCTATGCGATGCGCATCTGGCTGGACCCGCTGAAGCTGCAGCGCTACGCGCTGGTGCCCGGCGACATCCGCACCGCGCTGCAGCAGCAGAACACCGAGGTGTCGGCCGGCCAGATCGGCGCCCAGCCGGTGCCCGAGGGCCAGCGGCTCACCGCCATCATCACGGCGCGCTCCAAGCTGACCACGGCCGACGAGTTCAAGAACGTGGTGCTGCGCGTGCAGGCCGACGGCTCGGCGCTGCGCCTCGGAGACGTGGCCCGCGTGGAACTGGGCCGCGACAGCTACACCACCAATGTGCGCTCCAGCGGCCGCACGGCCGCGGGCGTCGCCATCTTCCCGGCCAGCGGCGCCAACGCGCTGGCCACGGGCGATGCCGTGAAGGCCAAGATCAAGGAGCTGGAGCCCTTCTTCCCGCCCGGCTACAAGGCCACCGTCACCTTCGACACCACGCCCTTCATCCGCGTCTCCATCGAGGGCGTGGTGCAGACGCTGATCGAGGCCATCCTGCTGGTGGTGGCCATCATGTATCTGTTCATGCAGAACCTGCGCGCCACGCTGGTGCCGGCGATTGCGGTGCCGGTGGTGCTGATGGGCACCTTCGGCGTGCTGGCGCTGGCGGGCTTCTCGATCAACTCGCTGACCATGTTCGGCCTGGTGCTGGCCATCGGCCTGCTGGTGGACGACGCCATCGTCGTGGTCGAGAACGTCGAGCGGCTGATGCGCGAGGAGGGCTTGTCGCCCAAGGACGCGACGAGGCAGAGCATGCAGGAGATCACCGGCGCGCTGGTCGGCATCGCCGTCGTGCTGTCGGCGGTGTTCATCCCCATGGCCTTCTTCGGCGGCTCGACCGGCATCATCTACCGGCAGTTCTCCATCACGGTGGTGAGCGCGATGGTGCTGTCGGTGCTGGTGGCGATGACGCTGTCGCCTGCCCTCTGTGCCACGGTCCTGAAGCCCGTGCACAAGGGCGAGCACGCGGCCCACGGTGGGCCTTTCGGCAAGCAGCTGGACTGGTTCTTCGGCGGCTTCAACCGCCGCTTCGACGCCTTCACCGAGCGCTATGTGCGCGGCGTGGGCGGCCTCTCCAAGCGCGGCGTGCGCAGCTTCGCCGTCTACCTGGCCGTCATCGCCGCCATGGCCTGGATGTACAAGGCCCTGCCCACCTCCTTCCTGCCCGACGAGGACCAGGGTGGCCTGCAGATCCAGGTGCGCATGGCGCCCGGCGCCACGTCCGAGCGGCTGGAGGGCGTGATGCAGGAGCTGGAGGCCTATCTGGCCGAGCAGAAGGACGTGCTGTTCTACAACGTCGTGCGCGGCGCCGGCGGCGACCAGGGCTCGGGCCAGGGCTTCATCCGCCTGCAGGACTGGAGCGAACGCAAGACGCCCGAACAGGCGGCCGGCGCGCTGGCCGAGCGCTTCACGCGCGAGCTGGGCCGGCGCATCCGCGATGCCAATGTCTTCATCGTGCAGCCGCCCACCGTGCGCGGCCTGGGCGGCAGCGCGGGCATCCAGCTGTTCCTGCAGGACCTGGGCGGCCTGGGCCAGGACAAGCTGGTGGAGGCCCGCGAGCAGCTCATCGACCTGGCCAACAAGCATCCCGAGCTGAGCCGCACCCGCACCAACAGCCTCACCGAGACGCCGCAGCTGCAGATCAGCATCGACGACCACAAGGCCGGCGTGCTGGGCGTGCAGCCCAGCGTCATCAACGACACCATGTCCATCGCGCTGGGCGGCGCCTACGTGAACGACTTCATCGACCGTGGCCGCGTCAAGCGCGTGCTGGTGCAGGGCGAAGGCGCCTATCGCGCCGCACCCGACAGCATCAATCACTGGTACGTGCGCAACACGGCCGGGCAGATGGTGTCGTTCTCGGCCTTTGCATCCAGCAAATGGATCAACGGCCCGCGCCAGCTGGTGCGCTACAACGGCAGCTCGGCCTACGAGATCCAGGCCGACGTGCCGCCGGGCGTCAGCTCGGGTGCCGCGATGAAGGCCATGGAGCAGGTGCTGGCCGAGATGCCGCCCGGCATCGGCTACGAATGGTCGGGCCGCAGCTACCAGGAGCGGCTGTCGGGCGACCAGGCGCCGCTGCTGTACGCCGTGTCGGTGCTGTTCATCTTCCTGTGCCTGGCCGCGCTGTACGAGAGCTGGTCGGTGCCGTTCAGCGTGATGCTGGTGGTGCCGCTTGGCATCCTGGGCGCGCTGGCCGCCAGCCATCTGGGCGGGCAGAACAACGACGTGTTCTTCCAGGTCGGCCTGCTGACCACGGTGGGCCTGTCGGCCAAGAACGCCATCCTCATCGTCGAGTTCGCGCAGACGCTGCTGGCGCGCGGCATGGGCCTGCTGGACGCGGTGCTGCTGGCCAGCCGCCAGCGCCTGCGCCCCATCCTGATGACCTCGCTGGCCTTCATGATGGGCGTGCTGCCGCTGGCCTATTCCAGCGGCGCCGGCTCGGGCTCGCAGAAGGCCATCGGCTTCGGCGTGCTGGGCGGCATGGCCAGCGCGACGGTGCTGGGCATCTTCTTCGTGCCGCTGTTCTACCTGTGGGTGCAGCGGCGCTTCGGCGGCTTCAAGAGCCACGCCGCGACCGCCGCGGAGGTGAAGGCATGAAGCGGCACGCACTGCCCCTGATCACCGCCGCCGCGCTGCTGGCGGGCTGCGGCAGCCTGGTGCCGCCCGCCGGCACCGCCACGCCGCCGCTGCGCCAGGACTTCCGTGTGGGCATGACGCCCATGGACATCCGCACCGACACGGCGAATGAGTGGGACGGCTTCTTCGCGGACGAGCGGCTGCGCAAGGTCGTGGGCATCGCGCTGACGGGCAACCGCAGCCTGCAGGCCAGCGCCGCAGCCGTGGAGCGCGTGCGCGCGCAGTACCGCATCGCCGAGGCCGGCCGCCTGCCCACCGTCAACGTCGGCGCCTCCGCCAACCGGCAGGAGACGGCTGGCAGCACGAGCACCAGCTACAGCGTCAACCTGGGCCTGGCCAGCTACGAGATCGACCTGTTCAACCGCCTGGGCAGCCTGGAGGGCGCCGCCCTGGCCCGCTACCTGGCCCAGCAGGAGACGCAGCGCGGCGCCCAGCTGAGCCTGGTTGCCGAGACGGCCAACGCCTGGCTGACGCTGGCGGCCGAGCAGCAGCGCCTGACGCTGGCCCGAAAGCTGCGCGACAGCCAGCAGCGCACGCTGAACCTGACCGAGCAGCGCCACCAGCTGGGCGCCGCGTCCGGCCTGGAGCGCGCCCGCGCCCGCACGGCCTTCGAGGCCGCCCGCGGCGATGCCACCCGCGCGCAGAGCGCCGTCACGCAGGCGCGCCTGCAGCTGGAGCTGCTGGCCGGCCAGCCGCTGCCCGACGATCTGCTGCCCGCCACGCAGGACCTGACCCCCGTCACCGCCCTGCCCGCCCTCCCGGCGGGTCTGCCGGCCGAGCTGCTGCTGCAGCGGCCCGACCTGCGCGCCGCCGAGCAGCAGCTGCAGGCCGCGGCCTTCGACGTGGGCGCCGCCCGCGCCGCGCGCTTCCCGCGCCTGACGCTGACTGCCAGCGCCGGCACGCGCAGCCCGGAGCTGGACGGCCTGTTCAAGAGCGGCACCGGCTTCTGGAGCGTGCTGCCGCAGCTGGACCTGCCGCTGTTCGATGGCGGCGCACGGGCCGCGCAGGTGGACGCCAGCGAAGCCAGCCGCCGCCAGGCGCTCGCCAGCTACGAGGGCGCACTGCAGTCCGCCTTCCGCGAGGTGGCCGATGCGCTGGCCGTGCGCGACGGCCTGGCCGAACGGCTGGACGCACAGCAGGCCCAGGTGGCCGCCGCCGCGCAGACCCTGCGCTTCGCCGAAGACAGCTACCGCCTGGGCGCCAGCAGCCAGCTGGAGCTGCTGGACGCGCAGCGCCAGTTGGCCGCTGCACAGCAGGCGCTGGTGACGCTGCGCCAGACCGAGCAGGCCAACCGCATCACGCTGCTGCGCGTGCTGGGCGGGCGCTGGGCGCCGGCAGGCGCCTGAGGCGGCCGACAAAAAAAGCCTCGGCGAGGTCGCCGAGGCTTGAAAGTCTTCGCGCCGCGCAGGGCGGGCCCGCGCGTGGACGAAGAACACCGGGAATCGGTCGGCAGGCCGGCACGGCCCGCCTGCACGGGGTCAGAACCGGCACTCGCCCGTCAGCACATAGGCCCGGCCCAGCACGTCGGCCACGCTGGTCAGGTAGCCGCGGTAGGCGGTGTGGTTGGTCAGCGGCGGCTCCTTGTCCAGCAGGTTGCTGACGCCCAGCGACAGCTTGATGTTCTTGAAGCCGCTGTACTTCAGCATCAGGTTGTACTGCGAGTAGGACGCAACCTTGCGCGGCCCGGTCGTGCCGGCGCCGGTGGCGGCCGGCAGGTTCTGGTCGACTATTCTGCTCTGGTAGCGCTGCGACAGCTGCACCATCCAGTCGGCGTTCTGCCACGCCACCTGCGCCGTGTGGCGCCAGCGGTTGTTCAGGCCGCGCGTCGCGTTGGACAGGCCCGCGTTCGGGTTCACCGGCACCACGTCGTTGTAGTAGCCCAGCGCCGATACCCAGTCGCCGTTGTTGACGCCCTCGGAGCGTGCGTCCCATTTCGTCAGGTAGGCGACGTCGATGCCGCCCGACAGCGTGCCCCAGCTCTGCTTGGGCGCGATGTACTTGAGGCTCGCGTCGATGCCGGCGCCGCGGATGGAGCCGACGTTGGACGGCGTGTTGATGACGGCGTCGCGCGAGCCCGAGGTGGACAGCACGCCCAGCGTGCCGTCGGCGTTGCGCAGGAACAGGCCCGGGTAGGTGGCGGGGTTGGCCAGGATGTAGTCGATGGCGCGGTTGCCGATGACCTCGTCGATCTGCGTGCGCCAGTAGTCCAGCGTCAGCGTCAGGTTCTTCATGGGCTCGAAGCCCATGCCGAAGGTCAGGCTGCGCGAGGTCTCGGGCTTCACGCCGGCGTTGTTGGGCACCTTGGTGATCTGGTTGTAGCCGGTCAGGCTGCAGACCAGCTCGGGCGCGAAGCCGGCCTTGGCCGTCGGCACGCCGTTGACCACGGGGCAGTTCAGCGGGTCGTTGAACACCGGGATCAGCGTGCGCTCGGTCTCCTTGGTGTAGATCTCGGGCAGGCTGGGCGCGCGGTAGCCGGTGTTGGCCGAGGCGCGCAGCACCAGGCTCTTCAGCGGCGTCCAGCGCGCGCTGAGCTTGGGGTTGATGGTGGTCTCGCCCAGGTCGCCGTACTTGTCGCCGCGCACCGAGGCGTTCAGCGTCAGCTCGCGCAGCAGCGGCGCGTCCAGCTCGGCGTACAGCGAGGTGATGGTGCGGCCGATCTGGGTGCTGGTGGCCGAGGTGGCGCCGCTGGCGAGGTTGTCGCCGCCCAGCAGGTCGATCTGGCCGTTCAGCGCCGTCGACAAGTCGTTGCCGGCCTGGCCGATGGCCTTCCAGGTGTCGCGGCGCAGCTCGCCGCCCACGGCCAGCATCATGTCGCCGCCGGCCAGCTTCATGACGGCACGTGAGAAGGTGGCGTCCAGGCTGCTGTTCTCGGCGCGGTGCAGGCGCAGCGTGCGGCCGTCCAGCGACGCGCCTGCCAGCAGTTCCAGTCCGGCGGCGTCCTGCAGGCCGAAGGGGTTGAGCTTGGGGTCGAGGAACAGCGTGCGCGACGTGGCGCCCTGCACGGTCGCGATGCCGGTGACGCTCAGCCAGCCCGAGCCGGCCTTGGTGTTGCGCTCCGAGCGGCCGTAGTTCAGGCCGGCGCGGTAGTCCCAGCTGCCCAGTGCGCCCTCGGCGGTCAGCACGAGGCGGTCGTTGCTGTGCACGTCGTTGCGGATGCGCGCGCCGGCATCGGCCACCGACCACAGCACGTCGATGGGCCGGCCGGCCAGGTTCAGCCCCGGCACCGCAGGCACCTTGCCGTTGCCCGGGTAGTAGGGGTGGGTGCTGGTCAGCCGCACCGTGGGCGCGGCCGGGTTGTTGTACTGGTCGACCTCGAATTGGCTGTGGTTGAACTCGGCCGTGATCTGGTGGTCGCCCGGCAACTGCAGCTTGCCCTGCGCGTAGAAGTTCAGGATGCCGTTCTTGTTGCTGAAGGTCGTGTACTGCGTGTTGGCGTCCAGGAAGCAAGTCTGGCGCCCCCCCGAGGTGCTGGGCACCGAGTACGGCGGCATGCAGCCGCTGGCGTACATCGGGTTGTAGCGCACCGTGCGCAGCGATGCGGTGGGGTTGGTCGGGTCGGTGAAGTTGCCGGGCGTCGCGTTCGCGCCCAGGCCCGGCGCGGTGCTGATGCCCAAGGCGGTCAGCGCGGAGCCGTCGGTCAGCTCGGGGCGGGCCGCGCGCGGCAGTTCCTCGCGCTTCTGGATGTCGAAGGCGGCATAGACGTTCCAGCGGTCCTGGGCCAGGTCGCCGATGCCGGCGATCAGGCCCAGCGCGCGTGTCGCACCGCCACCGGAACGCTCGGGCGTCATCGCCTCCAGCTTGATGCCCACACCCTTGTATGACGGCAGCGTGTAGAAGGCCTGCACACCGCCCATCGCGTCGGAGCCGTAGCTGGACGAGGCGCCGTCGCGCAGGATGTCGACGTGGCTCAGCGCCATGCGCGGCATCACGTTGACGCTGACGTACTGGTTGGTCAGCGGCTCCTTGGCCAGGCGGCGGCCGTTCAGCAGCGTCAGCGTGCGCATGGGGCCGAAGCCGCGCAGGCTGGTCATGGGGCCGGCCGTGCCGGCATTGGTGCCCAGCGAGTTCGCCTGCGGCAGCTCCAGCATCATGTCCTTCAGCTCGGTGTTGACGCGGGCGCTCAGCTCCGTCGCCTTCATCGACGTGACCGGCAGCGCGGCCTCATCGTTGATGGAGCGCCGGATGATGGAGCCGGTGATCTCGACGCGCTCGATGACCTGGGTCTCCTGGGCCTGCGCCAGCGGGTGGGTGCCGGCGAGGCTGAGCAGCGCGAGGGCGATCGCGGTCGGTCGAGCTGCCGACGGTCGGCGGGGGTGTTGCATGGCTTGTCTCCTGGGGTGGCTGGGTGGGGCGTGGCCTCTGCGTGCCTGGCCCCGGGGGTGGATCAGCGGCTGGCGCTTCGCATGCGCTCGCGGCTGTTGTTGAGGTGCATGAACATGGCGGCGCGCGCGCCGGCGGCGTCGCCGCGGCGCACGGCCTCCAGCACGGCCCAGTGCTCCTGGGCGGTGATCTCCTTGCCCGGCCGCAGCTCGGGCGACGACTCGCCGAAGCGCGCCGGCCTGGCACCGCTGCTGGCGCGACGCGTGGCCGCCTGGCGCGGGATGGTGGCGCTGCTCAGTGCGCGCAGCACATGCGAGAAGTACTCGTTGCCGGTGGCCTGGGCCAGCAGCTCGTGGAAGCGGTAGTCGGCCTCGGCCGTGGCCTCGCCGGTGGTGTGCTGGGTGTCGAAGTCGTCCAGTGCCTGCTCCATCGCCGCCAGCTGCTCGGGCGTGCGGCGCTGCGCAGCCAGCGCGGCGGCCTCGGGCTCCAGGCTCAGGCGCAGTTCCAGCATGGACAGCTTCTGCTGCAGCTTCAGCTCGGCGCCCGCAGCCTGTGGCAGCGGCGGCACGTCCACCTTGGGCGCCAGCACGAAGCTGCCCACGCCCTGCTGCGTGCGCAGCAGGCCGCTGGCCTGCAGCCGCGAGATCGCCTCGCGCACGACGCTGCGGCTGACGCCGAACTCCTGCATCAGCACCGGCTCGGGCGGCACGCGCTCGCCGGGCTTGAGCGCGCCGCTGGCGATGCGCTCCGAAATACCGTCCACCACGCGCTGCGACAGGCTGGGGGCACGACCGGACGATGAAGTGGGGCTGGTGTTCATAAGCGTGTTTGGCGCCGCCCAAGTCATCAGACGACTGATGTCAGTATAGGCAAGTCATCCGATCTGTGAAGGCGTTGTTTCAAGCAGATTATCGTGGTTTTCCCTTGAAAACATGGCAATCACACTCGCCATGTGTACACTTCAAGTCATCAGACGACTGATGGGAAATGCAAGACCATGATCAAGATTGAAAGCGTGCGCGCCGTTGAGTTCACCCATCCCACGCGGCGCTCGGTGGACGCGGCGGGCCACTCGCACCCGGGCCCGCTGGGCACCGGCCACATGGCGCTGCTGAGCATCCGCAGCACCGATGGCGTGGAAGGCCACTGCTTCGCGCCGCCGCAGGTGGTGCGCCCGCATGTGCTGAACCAGTTCGTGCGCCGCGTGCTGGTGGGCGGCGATGCGCTGCACCGCGAGAAGCTGTGGGCCGAGCTGGAGCACTGGCAGCGCGGCAGCGCCGGCCAGCTGACCGACCGCGCGCTGGGCGCCGTCGACAGCGCGCTGTACGACCTCATCGGCCGCACGCTCAAAGTCCCGGTCTACCAGCTGCTGGGCGGCTACCGCGACAAGATCCCCGCCTATGGCAGCACGATGTGCGGCGACGAGCTGCAAGGCGGCCTGTCCACGCCCGAGGAGTACGCGGCCTTCGCCGTGCAACTGGTGGAGCGCGGCTACAAGGCCATCAAGCTGCACACCTGGATGCCGCCGGTCGCGTTCGCGCCCAGCCCGGCGATGGACATCAAGGCCTGCACGGCCGTGCGCGAGGCCGTGGGGCCGGACATCGCGCTGATGCTGGACGGCTACCACGAGTACAGCCGCACCGACGCGCTGCGCATCGGCCGCGCGCTGGAGGAGCTGGACTTCACCTGGTTCGAGGAAATGATGAACGAGCAGAGCACGGCGTCCTACGCCTGGCTGGCCGGGCAGCTCAGCATCCCCATCCTTGGGCCGGAAAGCCTGTCGGGCAAGCACTACGCGCGCGCCGGCTGGGTCACGGCGGGCGCCAGCGACATCCTGCGCGCCGGCGTGACCGGCTGCGGCGGCATAGGCCCGACGATGAAGGTCGCAGCGCTGGCCGAGTCCTTCGGGATGTTCTGCGAGGTGCACGGCAACGGCGCACCCAACCTGGCCGTGTGCGGCGCGATCCGCAACTGCCGCTGGTACGAGCGCGGCCTGCTGCACCCCTTCCTGGACTACGAGGAAGTGCCGGCCTACCTGAACGCCATCGTGGACCCGATGGACAAGGACGGCTACGTGTCGCTGCCGCAGGCGCCGGGCCTGGGCGAAGACATCAACTTCGACTACATCGCCCGCAACACAGTCGCGACGTACTGAGCGCCATGCTGCCTGCATCGCATCTGCCGCTGCGCCGGCGCCAACTTGCAGCGTTGCCCGCGCTGGCCGCGGCGACCTGGGGCGGTCTGGCCCACGCCGCGTCGCCCGACGATCAGCTGCTGGTCGGCATGAGCATGAACAACCTGCTGTCGCTGGACCCGGCCGCCGCCACCGGCCTGGACGCGGTGACCGTGGCCTGCAACCTCTACGACAGCCTGCTGGAAGTGGACGCGCACGACAGCACGCGGCTGCTGCCCAGCCTGGCGCAGAGCTGGGAGGTCGGCAACGGCGGCCGGCGGCTGACGCTGCGGCTGCGCGACGGCCTGCGCTTCGCCAGCGGCCGGCCGCTGACGGCAGCACATGCGGCCTGGTCGCTGCAGCGCGTGCTGAAGCTCAACCTCGCGCTGGCCAGCGTCTGGAAGAGCTACGGCTACACGGCCGCCAACGCGCCGGCGCTGATCCGCGCCGAGGACGCACAGACGCTGGTCATGGACCTGCCCCAGCCCACCGACCCGGTGCTGGTGCTGATGACGCTGGCCACGTCCATGAGCGGCTACGTCATCGACCGCGACGCCGTGCTGCCGCACGAGGTGCGCGGCGACCTCGGCAATGCCTGGCTGACCACGCACGCCGCCGGCTCGGGCGCCTTCGAGCTGGAGGAGTGGCGGCCCAAGGAGCTGCTGACCATGCGCCGCTCCGCCAACTACTGGCAGGCACCGGCCAGGCTGCGCCGTGTCGTCGTGCGTCACATGACCGAGTCGCAGACGCTGCGGCTGATGCTCACGCGCGGCGACCTGGACGTGGCCGGCGGCATGTCGGCCC
Organism: uncultured Roseateles sp.; assembly: GCA_946480605.1. The sequence goes on from CAMLKW010000058.1 coordinate 12,216, forward strand.
CCGACGTGCGCGCGCTCGCCAAACGCCCCGAGCTGATGATCGACAGCGTGCGCCGTTCGACGATGTACTACGTGGCCGTCAACGCCCGCCACCCGCGGTTTTCCGACGAGCGCGTGCGCCGCGCGGTGCTGCGCCACCTGATCGACTTCCAGGGCGTCGCCACCGGCGTGCTGCCCTTCTACGGCGAGCTGCAGATGCGGCCGGTGCCCATGGGCCTGCCCGCGTCGCTGCCCCAGCCCGGCTACGCCTTCAGCCCACAGGCCGCGCGCCGGCTGCTGGCCGAGGCCGGGCTGCCGGACGGCTTCGACACCACCATCCGCGTCATCGCCGAGGCGCCGTTCACCGGCATCGCCACCAGCCTGCAGGCCACGCTGGCGCAGGCCGGCATACGCGCCAGCATCCTGCCCGGCACCGGCAACCAGGTCTACGGCGCGATGCGCGAACGCAATTTCGAGATCGTCGTGGGCCGCGGCGGCGGCGGCGCCGAGGCCCACCCGCACTCCAGCCTGCGCGCGCTGGTCTACAACCCCGACAACCGCGACAGCGCGCGGCTCAGCAACTTCCAGGGCTGGCGCACCGGCCATGCCGACGCCGAGCTGAACCGCATCATCGAGCTGGCGCTGCTGACGCCCGACCCCGCCGAGCAGACCGCGCTGTACCGCCAGGCGCAAGCGCGGCTGGACGTGCGCGTCGCCGCCATCCAGCCCATCGCGCAGATGCTGGACACGCAGGTCGTGCGCCGCGCGGTGCAGGGCTATGTCGGCCACCCCAGCGGCGCGACGCGGTTGCGCGAGGTCTACAAGGTGAGCAAGCCATGACGATGAAGTCCCGCTGGATACGCGGCACGACCAGCGCGGCAATGGCCTTGCTGGGCCTGCTGCTGCTGACCTTCATGATCGGCCGCGTGATGCCGCTGGACCCGGTGCTGGCCATCGTCGGCCCCGACGCCGACCGCGCCACCTACGCGCAGGTCTACAAGCAGCTCGGCCTGGACCGGCCGCTGTGGGCGCAGTTCGGCCGCTACCTGGGCGACCTGTTCCAGGGTGACCTGGGCCACGCGCTGCTGACCGGCAAACCGGTCACCGAAGACCTGGCCCGCGTGCTGCCCGCCACGCTGGAGCTGGCCACGCTGGCCATCCTGCTGGGCGCGCTGCTCGGCGTGCCACTGGGGGTGTGGGCTGCCAGCAACCACAAGCGCTGGCCCGACCACGTCGCCCGCGTGCTGGGCCTGGCCGGCCATTCCACGCCGGTGTTCTGGTTCGGCATGATGGGCCTGCTGGTGTTCTACGCCTGGCTGGGCTGGGCCGGCGGCATCGGCCGCATCGGGCTGGGCTACGAGGGCGCCGTTCCGCGGGTGACCGGCCTGATGCTGGTGGACACGCTGCTGGCCGGCGACGTCGACGCCTTCCGCGACGCGCTGCGCCACCTGCTGCTGCCGGCCTGCGTGCTGGGTCTGCACTCGATGGCTTACCTCAGCCGCATGACGCGCAGCTTCATGCTGGCGCAGCTCACGCAGGAGTACATCACCACGGCCCGCGTCAAGGGCCTGAGCCGGCGGCAGGTCGTCTGGGGCCATGCCTTCCTGAACATCCGCGTGCAGCTGCTGACCATCCTCGCGCTGGCCTACGGCGGCCTGCTGGAGGGCGCGGTGCTGGTGGAGACCGTGTTCGGCTGGCCCGGCTTCGGCAGCTACCTGACCGGAAGCCTGCTGCTGGGCGACATGAATGCGGTGATGGGATCGGTGCTCGTCGTGGGTCTGATCTTCGTCGCGCTGAACCTGACCGCCGACGCGCTGTACCGCGTCTTCGACCCGAGAGCCCGCACATGAGCACGACCGCACTGCCCTCCCCTGCAGGTGGCGCCTTTCAGGCCTGGCGCCGCGACGCCGGCGCCACGGTCGCCAAACTGCTGGCCAACCCGCTGACGGCCGTCGGCGTCGCCATCATCGGCGTGCTGATTCTGGTGGCCATCTTCGCGCCGTGGATCGCGCCGCACGACCCGCTGCGGCAGGACCTCGGTGCCGCGCTGCTGCCGCCGAGCGCCACCCACTGGTTCGGCACCGACGAGTTCGGCCGTGACGTGTTCAGCCGCCTCGTGCACGGCACGCGCATCACGCTGTTCATCGTCACGCTGGTCACCGTCGTCGTCGGCCCGCTGGGCATGGCGGTGGGCGTCGTGTCGGGCTACTTCGGCGGGCGCGTGGACGCGGTCTGCATGCGCATCGCGGACGTGTTCCTGTCATTCCCCAGCCTGGTGCTGGCGCTGGCCTTCGTCGCCGCCCTGGGCCCAGGGCTGGACCATGCCGTGCTGGCCATCGCGCTGACCGCCTGGCCGCCCATCGCGCGGCTGGCCCGCGCCGAGGCGATGACGCTGCGCCAGGCCGACTTCATCGTCGCCGCGCAGCTGCAGGGCGCCTCGCACATCCGCATGCTGTTCAAGCACGTGGCGCCGCTGTGCCTGCCCTCGGTGCTGGTGCGGCTGACGATGAACATGGCCTCCGTCGTGCTGACCGCCGCGGGCCTGGGCTTCCTGGGCCTGGGCGCGCAGCCGCCGCTGCCCGAGTGGGGCGCCATGATTTCCGAAGGCCGCCGCTACATGCTGGACAGCTGGTGGACCGTGGCCGCGCCCGGCGCCGCCATCCTGGCCGTCAGCATGGCCTTCAACCTGCTGGGCGACGGCCTCAACGACGCGCTCGATCCGCGCCAAGCGTCATGACTGAACAACAAGCTCTGCTCCAGGTCGAGAACCTGTGCATCGCCTATGGCGCCACGCCCGTCGTGCACGGCGTGTCCTTCGCGCTGGGCCGCGAGAAGCTCGCGGTCGTCGGCGAGTCGGGCTCCGGCAAGACCACCGTGGGCCGCGCGCTGCTGCGCCTGCTGCCGCGCCAGGCGCGCATCACGGCCGACCGGCTGGACTTCGACGGCCGCCCCCTGCTGCAGGCCGGCGAGGCCGACATGGAGGCGCTGCGCGGCCGCCAGCTGTCCATGATCATGCAGGATCCCAAGTACTCGCTGAACCCTGTCATGAGCATCGGCCGGCAGATCGCCGAGGCCGTACAGCGCGGCAGCAAGCAGTCGCGCGCCGAGTGCGACGAACGTGTGGAGCAGTTGCTGGCCCGCGTGCACATCCGCGACCCGAAGCGGGTGGCGGGCCAGTACCCGCACGAGCTGTCCGGCGGCATGGGCCAGCGCGTGATGATCGCGATGATGCTGGCGCAGAAACCGCGGCTGCTGATCGCCGACGAGCCGACGTCGGCGCTGGACGTGTCGGTGCGCCAGGAGGTGCTGAACCTGCTGGACGAACTGGTCGCCGAGCAGGGCCTGTCGCTGCTGTTCATCAGCCACGACCTGAACCTGGTGGGCCGCTTCTGCGACCGCGTGCTGGTGATGTACGCCGGCCGCGTCGTCGAGTCGCTGAAGGCGTCCGAGCTGCACCAGGCGCAGCACCCTTACACCCAAGGCCTGATGGCCTCGCTGCCCAGCTTGCGCCACCGCCGCGCCGTGCTGCCCGTGCTGCAGCGCGATGCCGCCTGGAGTGCCGCATGAACGACGACCTGATGCTGTCGGTGAAGGGCCTGACGCTGTCCTTCGGAGAAGGCGCCGAGGCGCGCCAGGTGCTGCACGGCGTGGATCTGGAACTGCCCCGCGGCCAGGCCTTCGGGCTGGTGGGCGAGTCCGGCTCCGGCAAGACCACCGTGCTGCGCTGCCTGGCCGGCCAGTACCGGCACTGGCAGGGCCAGGTCGCCATCGACGGTCGCAACTACCAGGGCGAGCGCAGCCCGGTGCACGCGCGCCGCGTGCAGATGGTGTTCCAGGACCCCTACGGCTCGCTGCACCCGCGCCACACCGTGCACACGGCGCTGGCCGAGCCGCTGCGCGTGCAGGGCCAGCGCGACATCGACGACCGCGTGGACGACGTGCTGCAACAGGTGGGCCTGCCCACGGCCTTCCGCTTTCGCTACCCGCACCAGATCTCCGGCGGCCAGCGCCAGCGCGTGGCCATCGCGCGCGCGCTGATCCTGCGGCCGCCGCTGCTGCTTCTGGACGAGCCCACGTCGGCGCTGGACGTGTCCGTGCAGGCCGAGGTGCTGAACCTGCTGGCCGAACTGCGCCAGCGCCATGGCCTGACCTACCTGCTGGTCAGCCACGACCTGGGCGTGGTCGCCCACCTGTGCGAGCACCTGGCCGTCATGCAGCAGGGCCGCATCGTCGAGACGCTGAGCAGCGACGCGCTGTGCCAGGGCGGTGCGCAACACGCCTACACACAGGCGCTGGTGGCGGCGGCCGGAGACTGACAGCCGGCGTCTCGGCCGCCCCATACCTCATCACTCCGGGAAGGCCTTGCTCAGCGCTTCGAGCTGCTGCTGGGTGACGGCCATCATGAAGCCGTGGCGCAGCGTCGCCGGCATCTCGAAGCGGTTCCACGCCTTGACGCCCGAGTTGCCCCAGACCTCGATCCACGGCCCTTCCAGCCGCGGTGCCATCGACAGGCCGTAGCTGGTGCCGGCGTACTGCTCGTAGTACATCAGCCAGTCCTGTCCGTTGGGCGCGCGGATCAGCGTCGGCGCCTCGCGGAAGGCCGGGCTCAGCGGCGGGCCGGGCTCGGGGTACGGGCCCAGCAGATTGGCGCCGCAGCTCATGCGGACCGTCTTGCCGGTGGTCCAGATGTAGGACGGGAAGCGCTCGTCCTTGACGACCGCGCAGTAGCCGCCGGCCGGGTTGTCGACGAGGAACACGTCGATGGTGGCCATGTCCCAGTCGAACAGGCGCTTGGGCGCCGCCTTGAACTCGCGCAGGTCCGGCGACGTGACGTACAGCGTGCGCTGGCTGGACCAGTAGCGCTCGGGGTCGTCGGTGGAGCCCGGCACATTGGGCGTGTGCCACATCAGCACGAACTGCTTCGACGGCTTGTCGAAGAACAGCTTGGGCGCGCCGATGCGCTGCAGCGTGTGCGGATGGCCCTTGACGCCCGACAAGTCGGGCTTGTAGGTGCCGAACTTCGTCCACTTCACGAGGTCGTCGGACACCCAGAAGCGGATCTCCGGATCGTCGTCGCTCTGGTTGCCGACGAGGTAGTAGCGGCCGTCGCCGCCCTGTACGATGAAGGGGTGGCCGTGGTAGTCCTCGTTGACGGCCTTGCCGCCGTTGAGGCGCTTCCAGTGCAGGCCGTCGGTGCTGACGGCGTAGTGCAGCACGCCGTAGCGGGCATGCGTCATGTGGGCGAACAGGTAGCCGCCCGGGGCGGGCTCGGCCGCATGGGCAACGCCTGCAGCGAGCAGCAGGCCGGCGAGCCAGGTTTTCAACTTCATCATCGATCTCCTTCTGATTTGCGGGCCGAGCGCCGGGCCGCTCCCAAGCAGGCCCGTCTGGCGATGTGCATGCGGCTCGATGCCGCATGCATCGCCGTCCCCTCGGGGGACCGACCAGGCTTGCCGGCGTTCAGCCGGAGCAAGACTGGGCGAGGGGCGCGCGTCACGGTGCCGAAAGCTGCCAACGCTGGCAATCGCCGCCGAGCCATTCCCACTGGGCCACGTTGGCACCGTTGGCTGTCGAGCAGCCAGCCACGTCCAGCACGCGGCCGCTGTGCTTGTTGATGAGGCGCACATAGCCGCTGCCCACGTTCTCTATGCCCCAGCGCTGCGCGGCCGCGTTGTTGGCGGTCCATTGGCGCACGTTGGCGCCCATCTGCAGCGACGCGTCCTGCAAGTCCAGCTTCAGGCCGCTGTTGACCGACGTGAACTCGTAGAAGCCGTCGGCCGTCTGCGCGACGTTCCAGCGCTGGCAGTTGGCGCCGCTGTAGGGCCACTGCTGGACGTTGCCGCCAGCGGCGGTGGAGCAGGCGTTCACGTCCAGCGCCTGGGTGCTGTGCCTGGCGATGACCTTGTAGGTGGCGTTGGCCGCCGAGTTGGGACTGACGCGCTCGAAACGCCAGCGTTGGCAGTCGCCACCTATCCACGTCCACTGCTGCACGTTGGCGCTCGTCGCCGTGGAGCAGGCATTCACGTCCAGCACGAGGTTGCTGTTGTGGTTGATGACGCGAAAGTGGCCATCGCCCACGGGCTCGATGCGCCACTTCTGGCAGTTCAGGCCGTTGACCGTGTACTGCTGCACATTGCCGCCGGCCGCCGTGGAGCAGCCGTTCACGTCCAGCGCCTGGCCGCTGTGCTGCGCGGTGATGGTGTAGATGCCGTTGGCCGCGTTGGTGACCTTCCAGCGCTGGCAGTCGCCGCCTATCCATGTGTACTGCGCCACGTTGGCGCCCGGCGTCGTGGTGCAGCCGGCCACGTCCAGCACCTGGTTGCTGTGCTTGGCGACGATGCGGTAGACGCCGTCGGCCACCGGGTGGTGCAGCGGTGCGCTGGCGAACTGCATGCGGCAGCCCAGGTTGGCCATCTGCAGCACGCGCTGGTTGTCGCTGGAGGCCAGCAGCTGCGCGCTGTAGTTGGTGCAGGCGTCGCCGCCGGTCAGGATGGGCGTGGCCAGCGGCGTGGCCGCCTCGGTCCACGGCCCCGCGGCGCCATTGGTGCTGAAGAAATAGACGCGGCCCGTCGCATCCTCGTTGATGCTGTTGTTGCTGTTGCGCTTCAGCACCTGGGCGGTGAGCAGCAGGCGGCCCTGCGGGCTGCCGTCGTTCATCCACGTGATGGTGGGCGTGTGGCTGAAGTGGTGGCCGGCGGTGGACTCCACCCGCTGCCCCAAGTTGCTGGCCGTGCCCCAGCTGCTGCCGTTGCTGGACGTGCGCGTGTAGACGTCGCAGGCGCGCGAGCCGCAGATCTCGTAGCTCATCACGTAGCTGCCGTTCGGCAGCTTGCGCACCACCGGCATGCCGGGGCGCAGGTCGCCGCCGTCGCTGATGGCAACGTCGAACACGTCGGCGCCCCAGGTCAGGCCACCGTCCATCGAGACCTTGTGCGCGATGAGCTGGTTGTAGCCGCCGGCCTTGTACTCCTCGGTGGCGTAGAACATCACGAGCCGGCCGGCGCTGTCGACGGTGAACTCGGGCTCCCAGATGCCGGTGCTGCCGGTGGCTGCCACGGCGTGCTGGGTCCACGTGCGGCCCTGGTTGGTGCTGCGGTAGATGCGCAGCGCGAAGGCCGTGCCGTTGCGGCCGGTGGTGGCCCAGAACAAGGTGCCGGCCGCGGTGCTGCCCAGTTGCTGCGGCACCTCCCACAGCGTGCTGCAGCAGTGCCAGGTCTCGGGCGACGGCACCGTGATGCTGCCGACCTGGGCCCACGTGGCGCCGTCGTTGGTGGATTCGTAGATCGCCGACTGGGTGCCGTCGAAGTCGTGCGAGGCCAGCAGCCGGCCGTTGGCGCCGCCGCTGGCGGCCAGCCGGATCATGCGTGGGTAGAAGCTGTCCTGCGTCGTGTTCAGCACCGTCTCGGCCGCGCGGGCCGGGGTGCCAAGCAGCAGCGCGCACAGCGCAATCGTCAATACAAAGAACGCTCTCATGCCTGTCTCCTGTTGATTGGACGAGGCGGCTCTGTCGGCCGCTCAGCGGGAGCCCCCAAAGAAACGATCAGCGACCGAAGCGGATCAGCGCCTGGTTGGCCTTCCTGACCTGCTCGAAGTCCAGCTTCTGCACGCGCCGGTCGTAGGTGAAGAAGCCGTTCAGCTCCTCCTCCACGTCGGTGGTCTCGGTGTAGACCGCGGCACTCAGGCCTTGCGTGGCGGCGTACTCGCGCAGCTTGGCGGCCTGCTCCACGTAGACCTTGGTGACGGCCTCCTTGCTGTCGTACAGCAGGTAGCAGCACTTGGAGTCGGGCCGGTACATGTGGCCCGGCGTGCGCAGGCTGTTGCCGCCGTACTCGCCCAGCACGGCGATGCGGCCGGGCTGCCAGTTCACCGGCTGCGGGCCGGGGTAGTCGTGCAGGTCGATGACGTCGCCGCCGCCCTGGTCATGCGGCTCGAAGTTGATGCCGGAGTGCGTGTTGATGAGGCGCGTCGGGTCCAGCGCCTTGAACACGTCGGACATGCGGCGGTGGTCGAAGTCGCCCCAGCTCTCGTTGAAGATCACCCATGACACGATGGACGGAACCGAGCGCAGCTGGTCCACGATTTCACGCATCTGGCCCTCGGTGCGGCTGCGGATGGCCAGGTCCTTCTCGGCGTCCCAGGCCTGCGGCATGTCCTGCCACACCAGCAGGCCCAGCTTGTCGGCCCAGTAGAACCAGCGCGCCGGCTCCACCTTGATGTGCTTGCGGACCATGTTGAAGCCCAGGTCCTTGGTGGCCTGCAGGTCGAACTTCAGCGCCTCGTCGGTAGGCGCGGTGAACAGACCGTCGGGCCAGAAGCCCTGGTCCAGCGGGCCGAACTGGAAGACGAACTTGCCGTTCAGCAGCGGTCGCGGCACGCCGGCCACGTTGCCAATCGCCATGCTGCGCATGCCGAAGTAGCTGTCGACCTGATCGATGACCTTGTCGTCGCGGCGCAGCGTGACCTTCAAG
>CAMLKW010000059.1 GCA_946480605.1 uncultured Roseateles sp.
CCTTGGTGGCATCGAAGTCACCCTGCGCGTCACGGCCGAAGATCACGCCGCCGGCGCCGGCCATCAGGGGCCAGCTGAAGAAGCTCTTGTTGTAATGCCACAGGATGGCGTGCTTGCCCTGGGCCTGCAGCTGCTTGTCCAGCGCGATGACCTCGTCCCAGGTCTGCGGCGGCGTCTTCACCAGCGCCTTGTTGTAGATCAGGCCAGTGGTTTCGATGGCGATGGGATAGCCCCAGATGCGGCCGCGGTAGCTCAGTGCGGCCCAGGCGCTCTCCTCGGACTCGGCCTTCAACTTGGCCGATGGGCGCAGCGGCGTCAGCAGCCCCGCCTTGGCCCACTCGCCGACGCGGTCGTGCGGCCAGCAGAAGATGTCCGGCCCTTTGCCGGCGCCGGCGGCCTGCTGGAACTTGTCGGTGGGGTCCACCGGGTGCTCCACGACGACCTTGACGCCCGAGGCTTTCTCAAAAGCGTTGCCCACTTTCTGCAGACCGTTGTAGGCCTTGTCGCCGTTGATCCAGACGAGCAGCCTGGGCGCTTCGGCGAGCGCGGGTGCGGCGGCCAGGGCCGCGACGAGAGGCAGCCACTTCATGAGCACAGGTCCGGTGCCGCCAGGCGGCGCAGCGCGCGGCCGTCGGCGTCGAAGACGTAGAGCGCCTCGGCCGGCAGGTGCAACTCCAGCGCCTGGCCGCTGCGCAAGCGGTCGCTGCCGTTGCGGCCCTCGAACTGGCAGGTCAGCGGTTCTTCCTGGCCGGGGTAGGGGCAGTAGGCGAAGGTCAGGCCGCCGAGGGACTCGACGAAGGCCACCGTGCTTTGCAGCAGGTTGCCCGTGCCGCCGCGGCGGATGTGCTCGGGTCGCACGCCCAGCGTGACCTTGTCGCCGACCTTGGCCGGGCCGCCATCCACCAGGGCGCGCAGCACGACGTCGTTGGCGGCGAGCTTCACGTCCACGTGGGTCGCGTCGACGGCGACGATCTCGCCCGCGATGAAGTTCATCTTCGGGCTGCCGATGAAGCCGGCGACAAACAGGTTGCGGGGATGCTCGTACAGCTCCAGCGGTGACCCGACCTGCTCGACCCTGCCGGCCGACAGCACGACGATGCGGTCGGCCAGCGTCATGGCCTCCACCTGGTCGTGGGTCACGTAGATCATCGTGGTCTTCAGGTCCTCGTGCAGCTTGGAGAACTCGTAGCGCATGCGCACGCGCAGCGCGGCGTCGAGGTTGGACAGCGGCTCGTCGAACAGGAACACCTCGGGCTTGCGCACGATGGCGCGGCCGATGGCCACGCGCTGGCGCTGGCCGCCGGACAAATCCTTGGGCTTGCGGTCCAGCAGGTGTTCGATGTGCAGGATCTTGGCCGCGTTGCGCACGGCGGTCTCGATCTCTGCCTTGGGTACCTTGGCCAGCTTCAACCCGAACGCCATGTTGTCGAACAGGTTCATGTGCGGGTACAGCGCATAGGACTGGAACACCATCGCGATGCCGCGTTCGGCGGGCGGCACGTCGTTGACCACGCGGCCGCCGATCGTCAGTTCGCCGCCGGTGATCTCCTCCAGCCCGGCGATGGAGCGCAGCAGCGTGCTCTTGCCGCAGCCGGACGGGCCGACGAAGACCATGAACTCGCCGTCGCGGATCTCCAGATCGATGCCGTGAAGGATGCGGATGTCGCCGTAGGCCTTCTCCACGCCGGTCAGTCGAACGTCTGCCACTGCTTGCCTTTCTGTGGCCCGGATTTGGCGGCCGGGCTTGTCTCGCTTTGATGTCGAAATTTTCGTCTTTCGACAGTAGTTGTAGACAATATACATTGCATGAGCGCCGGGCAACAACAGAGTCCACCCGCAGAGTTCTTCTCGAAATCGTTATGAATCAATGATTTGATGCTTTATTCGGGTTATCCCGATGTAGTCAAACTACACAATGCGTCGAAGGTGATCGATACTTCGACCAGCGCTGCCCTCCGGTAGCATTCTTGCCCTCATGCCCCGAGGGCCGGCATTGATGAACACCCCCACCCGTCCCAGCTCAGCGCTGACCGCTCAACGCAAGCCTGGGTCCAAGAGCCCCACCGCGATGAAGCCGTCTGCCCTCACTCCTGAAGACAAGGCCCTGCGTGCCGCCTTCGAGGCCGCGTATGAGCGCGAGATATCCCAGTCCAGCCACGGCGCGACGCCTCAAGCCGCCCTGCATGCGGCGGCGATCGCCTGCCGCGAGACGCTGGCCCGCCGCTGGGCCGCCACGCAGCAGGCCGACGCCGCGCGCGGCGACGGTGCAGCAGTGCGCCGCGTGCACTACCTGTCGATGGAATTCCTGATGGGCCGTGCGCTGTCCAACGCGCTGGCCGCGCTGAAGCTCACCGCGCCGCTGGAAGCCAAGCTGGCCGAGCAAGGCCTGGCCCTGGGCGATGTGCTGGAGCGCGAACCCGACGCGGCGCTGGGCAATGGCGGCCTGGGCCGCCTGGCCGCCTGCTTCCTGGACTCGTTTGCCGAGCTGGAACTGCCGTCCTTCGGCTACGGCCTGCGCTACCGCTACGGCACCTTCGCGCAAGTCATCAGCCAGGGCCGACAGCTGGAGCAGCCCGACGACTGGACGCGCCATGCGCCCGACTGGGAGCTGCCGCGTCATGACCTGCGCTACCACGTCGGCTTCGGTGGCCGCGTGGAGGTGGACGCCTCCGGCGTGCGCCGCTGGCAGCCGGCTGAGAGCATCGAGGCCGAAGCCTTCGACTTCGTCGTGCCCGCGCACTACAGCCAGCGCGTCTCCACGCTGCGCCAGTGGCAGGCCACGGCCGCGCCCATCGCGTTCAAGCCCTTCTGCGAGGGCGACTACGCCCGCGCCGCCCGTCACCAGGTGCTGGCCGATTCCATCAACTGGGTGCTCTACCCGGACGACTCGACCGAAGCCGGCCGCGAGCTGCGGCTGAAGCAGGAGGCCTTCCTCGTCAGCGCCTCGCTGCAGGACCTGGTGGCCCGCCACCTGCGCGAGTTCGGCTCGCTGCACAACCTGGGCAAGACCAACGCCATCCACCTGAATGACACGCACCCGGCGCTGGCCCCCGCCGAGCTGATGCGCCTGCTGCTGGACGAGCACGGCATGGGCTGGGACGAGGCCTGGAAGATCTGCTGCCAGGCGGTGGCCTACACCAACCACACGCTGATGCCCGAGGCGCTGGAGACCTGGCCGGTGCGCATGTTCGAGCACCTGCTGCCGCGCCATCTCGAGATCATTTACGAGATCAACCACCGCTTCCTGGAAGAGCTGCAGCAGCGCTTCCCCGGCGACAACGCACTGGCCGCACGCGTCTCGCTCATCGACGAAGGCAGCCACGGCGGCGAACGCCGCGTGCGCATGGCGTCGCTGGCGCTGGTGGCTTCGCACCGCGTGAATGGCGTGGCCGCGCTGCACTCGGAGCTGATGGTGCAGACCATCTTTGCCGACTACGCCCGCATCTGGCCCGGCCGCTTCCACAACGTCACCAACGGCGTCACGCCGCGGCGCTGGCTGCAGCAGGCCAACCCGGCGCTGTCCTCGCTGCTGGACAGCCGCATCGGCGATGGCTGGCGCAAGAACCTGGCCGAGCTGGGTGAACTCAGCGCGCTGGCCGGCAATCGTGAGCTGGGCGAGGAGTTCCTGGCCGTCAAGCGTGCCAACAAGGAGCGCCTGGCCGCTGTCATCCGCCGTGAACTGGGTCTGGCGGTCAATGTGGACAGCCTGTTCGACATCCAGATCAAGCGCATCCACGAATACAAGCGCCAGTTGCTGAACCTGCTGCACGTCATCAGCCGCTACCAGGCCATCCGCGACAACCCCGACGCCAACTGGGTGCCGCGCACCGTCATCATTGCCGGCAAGGCCGCCTCGGCCTACCAGATGGCCAAGAGCATCGTGCGCCTGGCGCACGACGTGGCCCGCGTCATCAACAGCGACCCGCGCGTGGGCGACAAGCTCAAGCTCGTCTTCCTGCCCAACTACAGCGTCACGCTGGCCGAGAGCATCATCCCCGCGGCCGACCTGTCGGAGCAGATCTCGACGGCCGGCACCGAGGCCTCGGGCACCGGCAACATGAAGTTCGGCATGAACGGCGCGGTGACCATCGGCACCTGGGACGGCGCCAACATCGAGATGGCCGAGGCCATGGGCGTGGAGAACATGTTCGTGTTCGGCCTGCGCGCCGACGCGGTCGCCAAGATCAAGCAGCTGGGCTACGACCCCAAGCTCTACGTCGAAGAGAATCGCCAGCTCAAGCGCGTCATCGACGCCATCTCCGCCGGGGTCTTCAGCAATGGCGACACCGAGCGTTACCGCAGCCTCGTCGACAGCCTGCTGGGCCGTGACGTCTACCTGCTGATGGCCGATTTCGCCGATTACGTGGCCACCCAGGCCAAGGTCGACCAGCTGTTCGCCGACCGTGCCGCCTGGGCGGAACGTGCCCTGCGCAACATCGCCGGCATGGGACCGTTCTCGTCCGATCGCACGATCGCCGAGTACGTGGACCGTGTCTGGTCAGTAAAGAGTCTCAACACCTGACGATGCTCACCGACGCCGACCTCGACGCCCTGCTGGCAGGCCGCCACGCCGATCCCTTCTCGCGGCTGGGCCTGCATGCAGACGACAAGGGGCGGCTGTGGGTGCGTGCGCTGCTGCCGGGCGCTGCCCAAGTTGCGCTGCTGGATGCCGGCAGCGACAAGCGCCTGGTCGAGCTGGAGCAGCGTCGCCCGGGCTTCTTCGAAGCGCAGGTGCCGCGTCGCAAGCACCGTTTCGACTACCGGCTGGCGGTGCGCTGGGATGACGGAGGCGAGGGGGTCTATGCCGACCCCTATGCCTTCTACCCGCAACTGGGCGATGCCGAGCTGAAGGCCTTTGCCGCCGGCAGCAACTTCCGGCCCTGGCTGAGTCTGGGCGCGCACCTTGTGCAGCACGGCGACGTGGCCGGCGTGCGCTTTGCGACCTGGGCGCCCAATGCGCGGCGCGTCAGCGTCGTGGGCAACTTCAACAACTGGGACGGCCGACGCCACCCGATGCGGCTGCGCCACGAGGCCGGCGTGTGGGAGATCTTCGTGCCGCATGCGGCCGAGGGCGACCTCTACAAGTTCGAGATCGTGTCCGGCAACGGCACGCTGCTGCCGTTGAAGGCCGACCCCTACGCGCGCCGCGCGCAGCTGCGGCCGGACAATGCCAGCGTCGTCGCCGTGCTGCCGGCGCCCACCGCGCTGCCGCGCCAGCGCGAGCGCGCCAACCGGCGCGAGTCGGCCATCAGCGTCTACGAGGTGCATGCGTCGTCGTGGCGCCGCGGCGTGTCCGGCGACTTCCCCACCTGGGACGAACTGGCCGAGCAGTTGCCCGCCTACGTGGCCGACATGGGCTTTACGCATGTGCAGCTGATGCCCATCAGCGAGCATCCGTTCGACGGCTCCTGGGGCTACCAGACGCTGGGCCTGTACGCGCCCAGCGCCCGTTTCGGCCCGCCCGAGGGTTTCGCGCGTTTCGTGAAGGCCTGCCACGAGGCCGGCCTGGGCCTGCTGCTGGACTGGGTGCCCGCGCACTTCCCCGCCGACCCGCACGGCCTGGCCGAGTTCGACGGCACGCGCATCTACGAATATGCGGACCCCAAGGAAGGCTTCCACCGCGACTGGAACACGCTGATCTACAACTTCGGTCGCACCGAGGTGCGCGAGTTCCTGGTGGGCAGTGCCACCTACTGGATCGAGCGCTGGGGCGTGGACGGCCTGCGCGTGGACGCCGTGGCCAGCATGCTGTACCGCGATTACTCGCGGCCTCCGGGTGAATGGATTCCCAACATCCGCGGCGGCCGCGAGAACCTCGAAGCCATCTCCATGCTGCGCGAGATGAACGAGCATGTCGGCGAGATCCCTGGCGCCATCACCGTGGCCGAGGAGAGCACCAGCTTCCCCGGCGTCTCGGCGCCCACCTACACGGGCGGCCTGGGCTTCCACTACAAGTGGAACATGGGCTGGATGAACGACACCTTGCGCTACATGGCCGAGGACCCGATCAACCGCCGCTGGCATCACGACAAGATGAGCTTCGGCCTGATCTACGCGTTCAGCGAGAACTTCATGCTGCCCATCTCGCACGACGAGGTCGTACACGGCAAGGGCAGCATGCTGGCCAAGATGCCGGGCGACGACTGGCAGAAGTTCGCCAACCTGCGCGCCTATTACGGTTTCATGTGGGGCCACCCGGGCAAGAAGCTGTTGTTCATGGGCCAGGAGTTCGCGCAGCGCAACGAGTGGAACCATGCCGAGAGCCTGCCCTGGGGCCTGCTGGAAGACGACCGCCACGCCGGCGTGCAGCGCCTGGTGCGGGACCTGAACAAGCTCTACCGCGAGCACAGTGCGCTGCACCGGCTGGACTGCGAGGCCGGTGGCTTCGAGTGGATCAGCGCCCACGACGCCGAGCATTCCATCTTTGCCTGGGTGAGGCGCGACGGCACCGGGCGCATGGTGGTGGTGGTCTGCAACATGACGCCGGTGCCGCGCGAGGGCTATTCGCTGGGCGTGCCCGACGGCGTGACCGCCTGGAAGGAGGCGCTGAACACCGACTCCGCCTACTACGGCGGCAGCAACATGGGCAACGGCGTGGCCGCCGCCGGACTGCCGGTGCAGGCCCAGCCGGCGCATGGGCGGCGGCTGTCCATCACGATCAACCTGCCGCCGCTGGCCACCTTGTTCTTCGTCCCGATCTGAACCTGAGTCTGAAGTCCATGGCTCATCTGCCCGACCTCCAACCCGGCTGGCACGAGCCGCTGGGCTCGCTGGCCCGCGACGGCGGCGTCAACTTCGCCGTTGCCAGCGAGCATGCGACGCGCATCGAGCTGTGCATCTTCGATGCCGAAGGGCAGCGCGAGCTGCGCCGCTATGCGCTGGACGGCCCGCACGACGGCGTTTTCCATGGCTTCCTGCCCGGCGTGGGCCCCGGCCTGGTCTACGGGCTGCGCGCCCACGGCCCCTATGCGCCGGAGCAAGGTCACCGCTTCAACCCGCACAAGCTGCTGCTGGACCCGTGGGCGCGCGAGATCGTCGGCCACTTCGGCTGGCGTGCCGAGCACCATGGCTACGAGCTGGGCCACCCGGACGGCCCGCGCTCGCAGGACACGCGCGACAACGCGACGCAGGCGTTGAAGGCCCGCGTGGCACCGCCTCCGGTGGCGCAGGTGCGCGCCCACAAGCCGCGCCGCGCACCGAGCGAGATCGTGCTGTACGAAGTCCACGTCAAGGGCTTCTCCAAACTGCTGCCCGGAGTGCCCGAGGACCTGCGCGGCACCTACGCCGGCCTGGCCCATCCCGTGTCCATCGCTCATTTCAAGCGGCTCGGCGTGACGACGCTGTCGCTGCTGCCGGTGCAGTACTGCATCGCCGAACCGCATCTCGCCGAGCGCGGCCTGCACAACTATTGGGGCTACAACACGCTGGGCTTCTTCTGCCCCGACCCGCGCTGGGCGCAGGCCGCCCACCGCCACGACCCCACCGCCGTGACGGCCGAGTTCCGCCAAATGGTGGGCGCGCTGCACGCCGCCGGCCTGGAGGTGGTGCTGGACGTCGTCTACAACCACACGCCCGAGGGCAACGAATTCGGCCCGACGCTGAGCTTCCGCGGTCTCGACAACAAGACCTGGTACCGGCTGACGGCCGGCGACCTGGGCCACAACGAGAACCTGACCGGCTGCGGCAACACCGTCAACTGCGCCCATCCGCGCGTGACGCAGTTCGTGCTGGACTCGCTGCGCTACTGGGTCGCCGAGATGGGGGTGGATGGCTTCCGCTTCGACCTCGCGCCCGTGCTGGGCCGCACCCACCATGGCTTCGACCCCAACGCGGCCTTCTTCACCGCGCTGCGGCAGGACCCGGTGCTGACCGGCGTGCACCTCATCGCCGAGCCCTGGGACGCGGCCTACGACGGCTACCAGGTCGGCCGTTTCCCGGGCCGCTTCCTGGAGTGGAACGACAAGTTCCGCGATGCGGCGCGCGGCTACTGGCTGGCGGCCGGTCAGGGCGTCGGCCGCGGCGAGTTCGCACGGCGCTTCATGGCGTCCAGCGACCTGTTCCACCACGGCCAGCGTCTGCCGATCGCCTCGGTCAACTTCATCGCCGTGCACGACGGATTCACGCTGGCCGACCTGACCAGCTACGCCACCAAGCACAACCACGCCAACGGCGAAGACAACCGCGACGGCCGCGACGGCGAGCTGGCCGCGAACTTCGGCGTCGAAGGCGCCAGCGACGACCCGGCCATCAACGCCACGCGCCAGCGCGTGCGCCGAGCGCTGCTGGCGACGACTCTTCTGGCCCAGGGCACGCCCATGCTGTGCGCCGGCGACGAGATCGGCAACAGCCAGGGCGGCAACAACAACGCCTACTGCCAGGACAACGAGACGACCTGGCTCAGCTGGGGCCGCGCCGACGGCGGCCTGACCGAGCTGGTCGCGCAGCTGCTGGCGCTGCGTGCGCAGGAGCCGCTGCTGCGCCACCCGCGCTGGTTCGCCAGCGGCCCGGGCGAGGCCAGCATCGCCTGGTACGCGCCCAGCGGCCACGAGATGACACCCAACGACTGGCATGACGCCGGCCAGCGCGCCTTCGGCGCCCAGCTGCGCGAAGCGGGTGCCGCATCGCCACGGCTGATGGTGGTCTTCAATCCCGACCCCGCGCCGCTGCCCTTCCTGCTCTGCAACGGGCCCTGGCAACTGGTTCTCGACAGCAGCGGCGAGTCCGCCGCGCCCCTCGTCCTTCCCGGCCAGCCGCTCAGCGTGCCGGCCCGCTCCCTCATCGTCCTGCGCCACGTATGAACCTGAATCAACGCTCCTCGGGTGTGCTGCTGCACATCACCTCGCTGCCCGGCCCGCACGGCATGGGCGACTTCGGCCCCGACGCCTACCGCTTCGTCGACTGGCTGCAATCCGCCGGCCAGAGCGTCTGGCAGCTGCTGCCGACCACGCCCATCGGTCCCGGCGACTCGCCCTACCAAGGCGTGTCCGCCTTTGCCGGCAGCCAGTGGATGGTGGCGCTGGAGCCGCTGATCGCCAAGGGCTGGCTGAGTGCGCCGCAGGTGCCGGGCTTCAACGCCCAGCATGTCGACTACGGCCACGTCACGCCGTGGCGCGAGCAACAGCTGCGGGCGGCTGCGACGGGCTTCTTTGCCCAGGGCTCTGCCGAAGATCGCAAGGCCTTCGCCGCCTGGTGCGAGGCGCAGCAGAGCTGGCTGGACGACTACGCGCTGTTCATGGCCATCCGCTCGCCGCTGAACGGTCGGCCGTGGTGGACCTGGGCCGATGGCCTGAAGCGCCGTGACCCCAAAGCCCTCGCGAAGGCTCGCAAGGACTACGCCGACGAAATCGCCTTCTGGCGGTTCGTGCAATGGCAGTTCGACGTGCAGATCGGTGCGTTGAAGGCCTACGCCAACGAGCGCGGCGTGCACCTCATGGGTGACCTGCCCATCTTCGTCGCCCACGACAGCGCCGACTGCTGGTCGCGCCCCGACCTGTACTCGCTGGACGACGACTTCCAGACCACGGTGGTGGCCGGCTGCCCGCCCGATGACCTGGGGCCCTTGGGCCAGCGCTGGGGCAACCCGCTGTACCGCTGGGACCGCATGGCCGCCGAGAACTATGCCTGGTGGACCGCGCGCATCCGGCGCGCGCTGAGCCAGGCCGACGTGTTCCGCATCGACCACTTCCGCGGATTCGCCGGCTATTACGAGATCCCCGGCGACAGCCCCGACGCCACGCGCGGCGAGTGGAAGACCGGCCCCGGCATGCCGCTGTTCGACGCCATCCGCCAGGCCCTGGGCCCGCTGCCCATCGTGGCCGAGGACCTGGGCTTCATCACCGAGGACGTGAACGAACTGCGCGACGGCTGCGGCTTCCCCGGCATGAAGATCCTGCAGTTCGCCTTCGGCGCCGAGGGCGATCACGAGTTCCTGCCGCACATGTGGCCCAAGACCTCGGTGGCCTACACCGGCACCCACGACAACGACACCGTGCGCGGCTGGTGGAACCAGGCAAAACCTCGTGAACGCGCGTTCGTGGGTTCGTACCTCGCTTGCGGCGAGCACGACATCCACTGGGCCATGATCCGCGCCTGCGCCAACTCGGTGGCCAACATGGCCGTCTATCCGCTGCAGGACGTGCTGGGCCTGGGGTCCGAACACCGCATGAACGTGCCGGGCGTGCTGGGCGGCAACTGGGGTTGGCGCTTCCGCTGGGACATGCTGGGTCACGAGCCGGCGCGTGTGCTGGGTCTGATTACGGCCGCCTCGGGGCGAGGGCCGTTCGAACTGCTGAAGCTGCCGGGTTGACCCCTCCCGGCGATGACGTCAGTCACCGGTTCCGCGTCCATCTCGGTGTAAGGCGGCCCGAAGCTGGCGGTGGAGGGCATGCCGCTGATCAACACCGCCATCACGCCGATGTTCGGCTGCGCGTCGGGCGAGTTCACGCTGCTGGTGGTGCCCTTGCTTTTTGCGCGCACGGCATAGACCCTCGCACTGAGGCGTCGCGTTAGCATCCGCCACGGCCCATGAAGGCCGAAGGGGAGCGAGCCGTGGATGTCTCAAGGATGACCGGTCTTTGCCTGGCGGCAGGCCTCGCGTGGCTGCCGTTGCTCAGCGGTGCGCAGCCGGCCAGGGAATTGCCCCCGCCGCAGTTTGCGCCAGGCGAGCTGCCGCGGCCGCGCTGCAACGCGCTCTCGCGGGAGGCGCTGAGCAACAGCATCCCGGCGCCACCCCAGGTGCAGGCGCAACTGACGCCCGAGCTGCGCGGCGAGTTGTACGCATGGGCACAGCAGAAATTCGGCTACGCCCAGGCCACCTGCATCGAATGGCCGTTCGTGCTGCGCAAGCTGCAACAGGCGTTGGGGCTGCCGGTCACCGGCGCGCTGGACACCGGGGACGTCGACAAGCTGAAGCAGATCTTCGCGCCGGCGCGCCTGGCGAATGGCGAGCCCGCGCAGCGCGCTCCCGGTCTCATCGCCGCGGACCTGCTGCCGGCGCCCAGCGTGGCGGCGGGCGAGTTGAACGTCGACTGCCAGCCCGAGGCGGGCAAGCCGCCGCCGCGCCGGCCCGTGAGCGCGCCGGCGATCGAAGCCGAGCTGCGCAAGGACCCGCAGCTCGGCTTCGTCGTGTTTGCCTGGGGCGGTAAGCATCTGAACGCCAAGTTCGACTCCTGCCTGAACCTCGGTGCCATCTATCGCAAGCTGCAGCAGACGCTGGGGCACGAGGTGACGGGCGTGCTGATGCAGGCTGACCTGGACGTCGTGCGCGCCGCGCTCGCGCAGGGCAAGGCCGAGTCTGCCCGCCAGGGCCAGGCCGTGGCCGAGCGAGCAGACGTCGAGGCCGGCCGCACGCGCACGGTCGCCGACTTCCTGCCTGGCCTGGGCAACAGCTACGACAACAGCTGCGGCGTGCGCCAGGACAAGGCCAAGGCGCAGTTGCGCCAGGAGATCGCGCGGCGGGTGGCGCAGCTGCCGCCGCACATGATGCGGTCGGCCGTGACGGGCGGCATCGAGCGTGAAGAGGTGGCGCGGGCCAACATGGTCGACCCCGCCTGGCAGCAGTTCTGGCAGAGCGAACCGGCGTTGGAAGCGTGGGCGAGCGCGAACCGCTGCAACGTCTCGCTGCGCATCAAGATCGAAGCGTGGCAGGCGGTGATTGGCAAACCCGCCAATGCCCTCGACCCCGCGGCCATTCCCGACTCGCAGCGGCTGATCGCCGAGGCCCAGGAGCGACTGCGCAAGTTCAGCGGGCAGGTGGAGCAGACGTTGATCGCCGATGCCGAGCGCAGCGGCGAGACGGCGCGTGCGCGGCGCTGGGCGCTGGATGAACTCTCGGGGCGCAGCAAGCTCGCGGCGTTGGCCGACCAGATCCCGACGGCGCTGTGCAGCACGAAGGACTCGGCGTTGACCTGCTTCAAGGGGCCGGCTTGCGCTGCCGAGTACAAGGAGGCTGACGACAGCAAGCGCTGGGCGGGGTTCAGCAGCCTGGTTGCCGGCACACCGAACAGCCTCAAGGACATCCCGCCGTCCGCCGCTGCCAACGCCCAGCGCGTGGCCAAGGCCGACGAGGCGTTGAAGCAGTGCGTGACCCGCTACCCGCACACCGCCGTCGCGAAATCCAGCCTCACCTTCGCGGGGCAGGCTGTCCGTGCGGCGAAGCTGGACTTCGACGCGCAAGGGCTGGTGGGCATGCAGCTGACGATGGAGAGCGGCATCGAGGCCGTGCGCGGCGCGCTGACGCGCAAGTACGGCGTGCCGGAGTCGCAGCAGCAGACCCGCACGCGCGTCGAGATGCTGCCGGAGGGCGGCGGGACGGCGGTCACGACGTCGGGGCGGCTCGTGACGGTGAGCCCGACGCTTCAGCCGAGCGAGGTGTCCTACTCCGTCACCCGCTACGTCTGGAAGACGCCCAAGGTGCTGATCGAGGAGTCCACCGGCACGCTGCAGTTCCGCTTCGCGGGGAACTGACGCCGCCCGGCCGCGTCGTCAGGGCTTGGACAGCTCCAGGATCAGCGGGCTGCGCGCCGGCACGCGGATCGTCGCGGCGACGGTGGAGGTCTCGCCGCTGAGCACGTCCCGCGCACGATCACCGGCGGCCACCCGCTCGGCGAAGCGGGCGGTGGGCAGGTCCACCGCGTGGCTGGTCTTGTTCAGCGCCAGCATCACCGTGCGGCCGGCGTCGAAGCGGAAGAACACATAGCAGCCCTCCAGCGGCGCGTACTGCATCAGCGCGCCGTCGTGGATCAGGCGTTCGCCCTTGCGCCAGTTGAACAGGCGCTTCACCCAGTCCTGCATGTCGCGCTGCTCGGGCGCCAGGCCGGTGCCTGTGAAGGCGTTGACCGCGTCACCCGCCCAGCCGCCAGGCATGTCGGCACGCACGCGGCCGTCGTCGCGCTCCAGCGGGCTTTGCAGCAGGATCTCGCTGCCGTAGAACACCTGCGGGATGCGGCGCGTGGTGGCCATGTAGGCCAGCGCGAGCTTGGTCAGGCCCGCGTCCTTCTTGAGCAGCGAGTACATGCGCGGCGTATCGTGGTTGCCATCGAACAGCACCAGGTTGGCCGCGTCGGGGTAGACGAAGTCGTGTGCCAGGCCTTCATAGACGCGGGTCCAACCGGTGAACGCGCCGTCGTCCTCGACCAGCGCGGCCAGCAGCGCCGAGTTCATGGGGAAGTCCATCATGCTGGGTGTGTGCGACACGTAGCCGTCGTGGTTGCGTTTGCCGCGCTGCCAGTAGGCCACCACGGCCGGATGTGGGCTCCACTCCTCGCCGACGATGTTGAGGTTCGGGTACTCCTGCATGACGCGGGCCGACCAGCGCGTCAGGAACTCGCGGTCGGAGTAGGAGTAGGTATCGGTGCGGATGCCCGACAGGCCGTAGCGCTCTATCCACCACAGCGTCATCTGCGTCAGATAAGTCGCCACCTCGGGTCGGCGCTGGTTCAGGTCGGGCATGGTGGGCACGAACCAGCCGTCGGTGAAGCGTTTGCGATCGCTGGGCGCGGCATAGGGGTCCTGCAGCGTCATGCGCGCGTGGTGGGTCTCGGTGTACTGGGGCCAGGCATTGACCCAGTCCGGTGCCGGCAGGTCGTTCATCCACCAGTGGCCGCTGCCGATGTGGTTGAGCACCACGTCCTGGATGACGCCCACACCCTTGGCCCTGGCTTCTGCCACGAAGGCGCCGAAGTCGTCGTTGCTGCCGAAGCGGGGGTCGATCTTGTAGAAGTCCGTCGCCGCGTAGCCGTGGTAGCTGTACTTGTCGCTGTTGTTCTCCAGCAGCGGCGTGGGCCAGACCTGCGTGAAGCCCAGGCCGGCGATGTAGCCGAGGTGCTTGCGCATGCCGGCCAGGTCGCCGCCGTGGCGGCCCCCAGGGTCGGCGCGGTTGACGCCTTCCTTCATGCCGGCCTGGCCGAGCTGGCCGCCTTGCGAGAAGCGGTCGGGCACGACGAGGTAGATCGCGTCCTTGGGCCCGAAGCCCTGGCGCTCGGCGGAACCGGGGGTCCTGGCCAGCAGCGGGTAGCGCAGCGCGGTGCCGCCCAATGTCAGCGTCAGCTCACCAGGCTTGGCGGTGGGCGACACGTCGAGGTCCACGAACAGGTAGTTGGCGCTGGCGGCGCGGTGGCTGGAGCGCAGGCTCACGCCGGGGTAGGGCGCCAGCTGGGGCCTGGCATCGGCGATGCCGGGGCCGTGGATCATCAGCTGCAGCGAGGTGTTGCGCATGCCGACCCACCAGTTGGGCGGTTCGACGCGAGGGGCGGAGGAGGGCTTGGCGGCCAGCGTGGGCAGGGTCATCAGCAGGGCGGTGGCAAGGGTGATCAGGGCTTTCATCGCGTTTCCAGTCGGTAGATACGCAGCGACAGGGGCGGCAGCACCGCCGAGGCAGGGCCGGTCTTGGGGTGGAGGGCGCGTGCACGCGGCGGCAGCGCAATGCGGGCGGGCTGGTCGCCGTAGTTGATGGCCACCAGCACGCGCTCGTTACCGTGCGCGCGCTGGAAGGTCCACAGCGGGCCTTCGACCCGGTCGGCCTCGTAGCGTCCCAGCGTCAGCGCAGGCGAGGCGCGGCGCAGCGCGATCAGCTCGCGGTAGAAGTTGAACAGCGAGCCGGCGTCGCGCTGCTGCGTCTCGGCGTTGTGGCGGCTGCGGTTCAGCGCCGGCGGGCGGAAGGGCGTGGCGCTCGTCGTGAAGCCACCCGCCGCCGTCCAGCTCATCGGCGAGCGCAGTGGTGCGTCGCTGCCCGCCTCGGCATCGATACCGGCCTGGCCGATCTCCTCGCCGTAGTACACGAAGGGCGTGCCGGGCAGCAGCAGATAGCTGGCAGCGGCCAGCCGGTAGCGGGCCTCGTCGCCGCGCAGCTGATCCCACACGCGCTGGCCGGTGAAGATGTCGTGGTTGTGCAGGAAGGTCGCCATGGTGGGCGACATGGCGCGGTAGTAGTCGGCCAGCTTCTGCACGGCCGCCGCGTCGCCCTTGGCGGCCTTCATCAGCTCGTAGTTCTGGTTGAACGCGAAGGCGCCGCCGCACAGGCCAGGGGCGCCGTAGGCGATGGGCTCGGCCGTGGCCTCGCAGACGACGTAGCGGCCGGGGTAGCTCTTGATGAGGTCCTGGAACTGCTTGGTCAGCGCGCGGCTCTCGGGCTGGTCGTTCCAGTCCTTGGCGTTGTTCTCGATGAAGTGGGGCACGGCGTCCAGCCGGTAGCCGTCCAGGCCGCGGTTGAGCCAGAAGCGCAGCGAGTCCTCGTGGTACTTCACGACCTCGGGGTTGCGCATGTTGAAGTCCGGCATGTGCGGGCCGAAGGTGCCGAAGAAGACGTCCGGCGCGCCGGGCTTGGGCGGTGGCAGGTCCTTCAGCGCGCCGGTGAAGGTCCACGGGGCCGTGGCGGCGTCGTACCAGGGGTATTTGCCCCAGATGTCCCAGCCCGGGCCGGGGTCGGGGTTCCAGACGAACCAGCTGCGCCAGGGGCTGGCGCGGTCCTTCAGCGCGGCCTGGAAGGGCGGGAACTGCCAGGACGAATGGTTGATCACGTAGTCCATGACGATGCCGATGCCGCGTTTGTGCGCTTCGCGGATCAGCTCGTCGAAGTCGGCCAGCGTGCCGTACTGCGGCTCGACGCCGCGGTAGTCGGTCGTCGCATAGCCGTGGTCATGGTCGGAGCTGGCGGTGATGGGCATCAGCCAGAGGCCGCTGATGCCCAGGCGCTGAAGGTAGTCCAGTCGGCTCGTGAGGCCCTTCAGGTCGCCGATGCCGTCACCGTCGCTGTCCTGGTAGCCGCGCACGAAGATCTCCATGAACACGCCGTGCTGCCAGTTTGCGGGCAGGCCGCTGGCGCGTGGCTGGGCGGGCACGGGTCGGATGTCGATCTGGGCCTGGGCCGACGACGCGGCCAGCACCAGCGAGAGCAGCAAAGACTTGGTCATGGCGTTCAGCGGGGATGCGTGTAGACGCGCAGCGACTGCGCGGGAACGGTGACGCGGGCCTGGCCGGCCGCGTCGCTGGCGATGTTGGCGCTGCCAGCCGGGTGGGTGCTCTGCAGCGTCGTGTGGGCGGGCAGGCCCGTCAAGCTGGCTTCGGCGGCGCTGCTGCCGAAATTGATGGCGACCACCGCGCCTTGCGAGGCCGTGCGGCGCTGGAAGGCCAGCAGCGTGCCGCTCGCGGTGGCATTGGCGTAGTCGCCGTCCCGCAGCGCGGGCGTGCCCTTGCGCAATGCCAGCAGCGCGCGATAGTGGTTCAGCAGTGAATCGGCTTGCGCCTGCTGGGCGGCTACGTGGTTCGTGGTGGCGTTGCCGGCCAGCGCGCGGTAGGGCGTGCCGGTCGTGAAGCCGCCGTGGGCGTCGGCGCTCCAGGCCATGGGCGTTCGCAGCGCCGGGTCGCCCGTGAGCGACGGAGCCGCGCGCATGCCGATCTCCTCGCCGTAGTAGATGAAGGGTGCGCCCGGCAGCAGCAGGTAGGCGCTCGCTGCGAGCTTGAGCTGGGGGAGGTTGGCGCCCAACTGGTCGGCCGTGCGCTGGCCGGCGAAGCCGTCGTGGTTGGACAGGAAGGGCGACATGCCGAGGGGCGCGGACTTGAAGTAGTCGGCCAGCGCCGTGACCGACGCCGCCTGGCCGCGCGCCGCGCCGATCAGCGCGGCGCTGAGGTCGAACGCAAATGCGCTGCCGCAGGCGCTCGCGGCGCCGAAGCCGCGCGGGTCGGCCGGGCCTTCGCACACCATGTGGCGGCGCGCATAGCCGTCCAGCAGCTGGCGCATCTCGTTCATCAGCGTGTAGTTGCGCGGCTGGTTCTCCCACGCGGCCGGGCCGTTCTCGACCAGATTGCCTACGGCGTCGAAGCGGAAACCGTCCACGCCGCGGTTCAGCCAGAAGCGCAGCGCGTTCTTGTGGAAGTCGACGACCTCGGTCTTGTTCAGGTTGAAGTCGGGCATCTGGTCCCAGAAGGGCGCGAAGTAGGCGCCGTTGGCGGTGCTGCGCCAGGGGTTGGCGCCGTAGATGCTCCAGCCGCCGGGTGCCGGGTTTTGCCAGAGGTACCAGTCGCGCCAGGCATTGGTGGCCGAGTCCCTGGCATTGACGAACAGCGGATGCTGGCCGGCGCTGTGGTTGATGACGTGGTCGATGATGACGCCGATGCCGCGCGCATGCGCCTGCTTCAGCAACTCGTCCAGGTCGGCCAGCTTGCCGTAGGCGGGCTCGATGTCGCGGTAGTCGGTCACCGCATAGCCGTGGTCGCCGTCCTGGCTCTTGGTGACGGGCATCAGCCACAGGCCGGTGACGCCCAGGTCCTTCAGGTAGTCCAGCCGGCTGGCGAGGCCGCGCAGGTCGCCGATGCCGTCGCCGTCGCTGTCCTGGTAGCTGCGCACGAAGATCTGCATGAAGGCGCCGCGCTGCCAGCCGTCGGGCAGGCTGCTGCCGGGATCGGCCGCGCCGACGGCGCTGACCTCGGTTGTCGGAAGCGCCGAGGGTGCGGGCGCCGGGGCCGGGGTGGACGGAGGCGCGGCAGTGCCCCCGCCGCCACAGGCGGCCAGGGCAGCGAGGGTGAGCCGCGCCGCCACGTTTGAAACCTTGTCTCCGATGCGGGTCATGTAATCAAACTACTTCAAATAATGGCGTGCAGCATAGCGATTGACATGGGTGGTCCGCTATTGGTGTTTTGGATGATGTAGTTTTGCTACCATTCAGAGACAACAAGGAGACCTTGATGCCACCTCGCCCTCTGCTGGCCGTGTTGCTGGGCCTGGCGCTGAGCGCCACCGGTGCGGCGCGCGCCGCCGATCTTGACGATTGCAACGCCGAGCCGCCCCAGCCGGCGCCAGCCGCGCGACAGGCGGCCGAGGCCTACTGGCTGGACGCGCGCCACCTGCAATGGCCGGGGTTGAAGCTGCAGCCGGGCGAGCGCGTGCGCCTGCATCACGCCCGGACCGCCGGCCTGCGCGCGCTCGCGGGCCGGCCGGTGGCGGGCAGCGACGGCGCGCTGGACCTGCTGCCGGCCACGGTGGCGCTGCCGGCCGCTTTCGGCTTCATCGGCGCCGGGCCGCGCTTTGCGCTGCCGGCAGGGGCGGACGTGGCGGCGCTGCTGCGTGAGCAACTGCTGCTGGTGCACGAGGGCGCCGATGGCCGCGTCATCGCCGCCACGGGCGCGCAGATCCCCGGCGCGCTGGACGACCTCTACGCGGCGGCGGAGAAGCTCGGCGACCTGGGCGCACATCCGGCCAGGGCCGCAACCCGCTTCAGCGTCTGGGCGCCTACGGCGCAGCGCGTGCTGCTGTGCCGCCATGCCGGCCCGAACGCGCCCGCCAGCGTGGCCGAGGCCATGCGCTTCGACGCCGCCACCGGCGTCTGGCACGCCGAGGCCCAGGGCGACCTCAGCGGCCAGGCCTACCGCTATCTGGTGGACGTCGTCACGCCCACGCACGGCCGTGTGCGCAACCTCGTCACCGATCCCTATTCGGTGGCGCTGACGGCGGACTCGCGCCTCAGCGTCGTGGCCGACCTGGCGTCACCCGCACTCAAGCCCAAAGGCTGGGACGCCTCATCGGCCCCCGGCCGTGTCAAGCGGCCGACCGACCAGCTCATCTACGAACTGCACGTGCGCGACTTCTCCATCGGCGACGCCAGCGTGCGCCCGGACTGGCGCGGCAAGTACCTGGCCTTCACCGAGCCTGCATCCTGGGGTATGCGACACCTGAAGGCGCTGGCCAAGGCCGGCCTGACCGACGTGCACCTGCTGCCGGTGTTCGACCTCGCCAGCGTGCCGGAGCGTGGCTGCAAGACGCCCGTGGTGCCGAGTGCGGCGCCCGACAGCGAAGCCCAGCAGGCCGCCGTGATGGCCATAGCGGCCGACGACTGCTTCAACTGGGGCTACGACCCCTGGCACTTCAACGTGCCCGAGGGCAGCTTCGCGACCGACCCGTTGCAGCGCGTCGTCGAGTTCCGCCGCATGGTGATGGCCCTGCACCGGGCCGGCCTGCGCGTGGGCATGGACATGGTCTACAACCACATGGCCGCGGCCGGCCAGCATTCGAAATCCGTACTCGACCGCCTGGTACCCGGCTACTACCACCGCCTCAACGCCAGCGGCGAGATCGAACGCTCCACCTGTTGCGACAACACGGCCACCGAGCACCGCATGATGGCCAAGCTGATGATCGACTCGGCGGCGCTGTGGGTGCGCGAGTACAAGATCGACTCCATGCGCTTCGACCTGATGGGCCACCAGCCGCGCGAGGCGATGGAGCGGCTGCAGAAGCGCGTGGACGCCGAGGCTGGCCGGCCCGTGCAACTGCTGGGCGAGGGCTGGAACTTCGGCGAGGTGGCCCACGGTGCGCGCTTCGTGCAGGCCTCGCAGCTGAGCCTGAACGGCAGCGGCATCGGTTCGTTCAGCGACCGCGCCCGCGACGCGGCCCGCGGCGGCGGTGCCGGGGAGGGCGGCGATGCCAGCGTGCGCAACCAGGGCTGGCTGAACGGCCTGGTCTACGCGCCCAACGCGCTGGGCGGTGAGCGCTCGCAAGACGAGTTGCTGAAGGCCGCCGACCTGATCCGTGTCGGCCTGGCCGGCTCGCTGCGCGGCTTCGAGCTGACGACCTGGACGGGGGAGAAGAAGCGTCTGGAGCAGATCGACTACGCCGGCCAGCCGGCCGGCTTCGCGAGCGAGCCGGGCGAGGTCGTCAACTACACCGAGAACCACGACAACCAGACGCTGTTCGACGTCAACGTGCTGAAGCTGCCGCTCGCGACCTCCCGCGAGGACCGCGCCCGCGTGCAGATGCTGGGCGCGGCCGTCGTCGCCTTCAGCCAGGGCATCGCCTACTTTCACGCCGGCCAGGACATCCTGCGCAGCAAGAGTCTGGATCGCAACAGCTACGACTCCGGCGACTGGTTCAACCGGCTGGACTGGACCTGCCAGACCAACCACTTCGGCACCGGCCTGCCGCCCAAGCGGGACAACTTCGGTCAGAACGGCCGCGACTGGGAACTGGCCCGCGAGCGGCTGGCGCACGCGGCAGACATGGCGCCCCGCCCGGCCGACATCGCCTGGGCGCGCGACGTGTTCCGCGACCTGCTGACGATCCGCGCCAGCACGCCGCTGCTGCGGCTGTCCAGTGCGGCCGAGGTGCGCAAGCGCCTCAGCTTTCCCGGCAGCGGCAAGGGCCAGAACCCGGTGCTGGTCGCGGCCCGCATCGACGGCCGCGGCCTGGGTGGGCACCGGGCCGTGATGACGCTGATCAACGTCGCACCGACGGCGCAGTTCCTGGAGCTGCCCGAGGAGGCTGGCGGGCGCTGGGCGCTGCACCCGGTGCAGCGCCAGGGCGCGGATGCGCGCGTGAAGCGCGAGGCGCGCTTCCAGGCCGG
>CAMLKW010000060.1 GCA_946480605.1 uncultured Roseateles sp.
AGTCCAACATCATGGACGCGGTGCGCTGGGTGCTGGGCGAGAGCAAGGCCAGCGAACTGCGTGGCGAGTCCATGCAGGACGTCATCTTCAACGGCAGCGGCAACCGCAAACCGGCGGGGCGTTCCAGCGTGGAACTGGTGTTCGACAACTCGTCGGCGCGCGCCGGCGGGCCCTGGAACCAGTTCACCGAAATCGCCGTGAAGCGCGTGCTGACGCGTGACGGCACGAGCAGCTACTTCATCAACAACCAGCCCGTGCGCCGCCGCGACGTGCAGGACGTGTTCCTCGGCACCGGCCTGGGGCCGCGCGCCTACGCCATCATCGGCCAGGGCACCATCTCCCGCATCATCGAGAGCAAGCCGGAAGAGCTGCGCCTGTTCCTCGAAGAAGCGGCCGGCGTGTCCAAGTACAAGGAACGCCGCCGCGAGACCGAGAACCGGCTCAAGGACACGCGCGAGAACCTGACGCGCGTCGACGACATCCTGCGCGAGCTGAATGCCAACCTCGAGAAGCTGGAGCGCCAGGCCGAGGTGGCAGCCAGCTATCGCAGCCTGCAGGACGCGGGCACGCTGAAGCTGCACCAGCTTTGGTGGCTGAAGGCAAGAGACGCCGGCAACGAGTCCGCCCGCGTGAAGGCCGCTCATTCGGAGGCCGTCAACGCGCTCGAAGCCCGCACGGCAGAGCTGCGCGCCGTGGAGGCCGAGTTGGAGGAGGTGCGCCAAGCCCACTACGCCGCTGGCGACGAACTGCACGCATCTCAGGGCCGCTTTGCCGAAGCCCAACTGGAAGTGAGCCGGCTGGAGGAGCGCATCCGCTTCGTCGTCGAGAGCCGCAATCGCGCCCAGCAACGCCTGGCCGAGCTGCATGCGCAGGACCAGCAGTGGCGCGAGCGGCTTGAGCAATCGACCACTGAGCTGGAAGGCATTGCCGAGCAGATCGCCGGGGCCGATGAGCAAAGCGAGATCCTGGCTGCGCAGGCCGAGGAGCAGCAGGCCCAACTGCCCAGCAGCGAGGACGCGCTGCGCGCCGCGCAGAACCGCGCCAACGAGCAGCGCACGCTGGTGGCCCAGGTGCAGCAGCAGATCCAGGTGCTGGCGGCCGAGAGCCGCAGCGTGGACGAGCAGGTCAAGGCGCTGCGCCAGCGTGAGGACCGGCTGACGGCCGAGTCGCGCGCACTGGGTGCACCCGACCACGACGCGCTGGAGGCGCTGAGGGCCCGCAGCGCCGAGGCCGACGAGGCGCGCGACCTGTCCGACGCCCGCCTGCACGAACTGGCCGAGCAGTTGCCGCAGCTGGAAGAACAGCGCCGCAACGCGCAGCAGGACGCCAACGCGCAGCTGGCGAAGCAGTCCGAACTGACCGCCCGGCTCGAAGCGCTGAAGGCGCTGCAGGAAAAGGTGCAGACCGAGGGCAAGCTCAAGCCCTGGCTGGCCAAGCACGGCCTCGACGGCCTGCAAGGCCTGTGGACCAAGCTGCAC
Organism: uncultured Roseateles sp.; assembly: GCA_946480605.1. Next base: position 1,479 of record CAMLKW010000060.1, read on the forward strand.
ATCCAGCAAGGCTGGGAAAACGCACTCGAAGCCGCACTGCGCGAGCGCATGGGCGCGCTCAGCGTCGGGCGGCTGGACACGGTGCGCGCCTTCGAGGGCGATGCGCCGCCGGCGCGCCTGGCCTTCTACTCGACGCCGGCCGGCTCCATCGCCAACACGCACGAGACGCTGCCCAAGCTGACCTCGCTGCTCAAGCTGGACGATGCCGGCCTGATCGCTTTGCTGAACGACTGGCTGGAAGGCGTCTACACGGCGCCGACGCTGGACGCCGCGCTGGCCGCACGCGACCGGCTGACGCACGGCGAGCTGATCCTGACGCCGGCCGGCCATGCCGTCGGCCAGTTCTCGGTGACCTTTTACGCGCCCGATTCCGAGCAGGCCGGCCTGCTGGCGCGTGCGCAGGAGATCGAGCAGCTGACGACGGCTCAGCGCGCGCAGAACCTGATCGCCGACGAAGCCCGCCTGACGCTGTCGCGCGTCGAGCACCAGTTCAACGATGCCAATGGCCGCCTGACCACGCTGCGCCGCGAGGCCAGCGAGGCGCAGACGCGCGCGCACCAGATCCATGTCGAACTGCTGCGCCTGACGCAGCAGGCCGAGGCCAGCCAGCAGCGCCGCAGCGCGCTGGATGCCGAACTCGCCGAAATTGCCGGGCAGCAGGAAGCGCTGCAGGAACGCCGCGCGGTCGGCGAGGCGCGCTTTGAGGAACTGGACATCCAGCTGGGTGACGCGCAACAGCGCCATGCCGAGCTGGAAGACGGCACCATCGCCGCCGAGCGCAAGCTGGCCGACGCCCGTGAGCAGCTGCGCACGCTGGAGCGCCGCGCACAGGAGGCCCGCTTCGCGACGCAGACGCTGGCCGCCCGCCGCGGCGAGCTGCAGCGCGGTATCGAGACGGCGCAGGCGCAGATCGCGCAGGTGGCGACCTCGGCCGCCAGCCTGCAGACCGAGCTGGACGGTTTCAACGATGCCGCCGCGCAGGCCGGCCTGCAGGATGCGCTGGCGCTGAAGGTCGAGCGCGAAGGCCAGCTCGCCGCCGTCCGCACGAACTATGACGACCTCTCGCTGCGCCTGCGCAAGGCCGACGAGCAGCGCATGACGTTCGAGCGCAGCCTGGACCCGCTGCGCGAGGCCATCACCAAGCTGCAGCTGGAAGAGCAGGCGGCGCAACTCGGCGGTGCGCAATACCGCGAGCAGCTCGAAGCCGCGGCTGTCGACCTCGAAGCCCTCGCGAGGTCCATCGAAGAGGGCGGCGTGAAGCTCTACGGCCTGCAGGGCGAGATCGACCGCATCAACCGCGAGATTGCGGCCTTGGGCGCCGTCAACCTCGCCGCGCTGGACGAGCTGACCGCGGCCCGCGAGCGCAAGACCTTCCTGGACTCGCAGTGCGCCGACCTGAACGCGGCCATCCAGACGCTGGAAGATGCGATCCACAAGATCGACCTGGAGACGCGCGACCTGCTGGGCTCGACCTTCAACCAGGTCAACGAGCACTTCGGCCGCATGTTCCCCGAGCTGTTCGGCGGCGGCCAGGCCAGGCTGGTCATGACCGGCGACGAGATCCTGGACGCCGGCGTGCAGGTGATGGCCCAGCCGCCGGGCAAGAAGAACAGCACCATTCACCTGCTGTCGGGCGGCGAGAAGGCGCTGACGGCGATCGCGCTGGTGTTCGCGATCTTCCAGCTCAACCCCGCGCCGTTCTGCCTGCTGGACGAAGTGGATGCGCCGCTGGACGATGCCAACACCGAGCGTTACGCCAAGCTGGTGTCGCAGATGAGCCGCGTGACCCAATTCCTCTTCATCTCGCACAACAAGATCGCGATGGAGATGGCGGAACAACTGATCGGCGTGACGATGCAGGAGCAGGGCGTCTCGCGCATCGTGGCGGTAGATATGGACAAGGCCCTAGCGATGGCCGAGATGGCATGAACCTGACCCTGACCGAACTTCTCGCAATCGCCGGCGGCCTGGTGTTGGCCGGCGTGGTGGCCCACGGCGCCTGGGCGGCGCGCAAGGCCGGCCCCAAGCGCGCGCAGCCGCCGATGGAAGAGCCCAGCTTCGACGCGCCGCCGGCGGGCACGGCGGCCGAGGTTGCGGCCGTCGTGGAACCCGACACGATGGAGGTCACGCTGCCCGCCGTCGCGCGCCCGCAGCGCAAGCCGTCGGCGCGCATCGACGCGCTGATCGACGCGATCGCGACCATCACGATCGAGCAGCCCGTGTCCGGCGAACTGGCCTTGCAGCACCAGCCCGGCAGCCGCCGCGCCGGCACCAAGCCGCTGCAGATCGAAGGACTGAACGCGCAGACCGGGGACTGGGAACTGCCCGCGCCGGGCCAGCGCTACAGCGAATTCCAGGCCGGCCTGAAGCTGGCCAACCGCAGCGGCGCGCTCAACGAGATCGAGTACTCCGAGTTCGTGCAGAAGATCCAGGCCTTTGCAGACGGCATTGGCGGCTTCGTTCAGTTCCCGGACATGCTGGACGTGGTGGCCCGCGCCCGCGAGCTGGACCAGTTCGCCGCCAGCCATGACGCCCAGCTCGCGCTGCTGCTGCGTGCCAAGGCGGCGGCGTGGACGCCGGGCTTCGTGCAGCAGTCGGCCGCGCGCCATGGCTTCGTGGCCGGCTCGTTGCCGGGCCGCCTGGTGCTGCCGTCTGGTGAGGACGGCGCGCCGCCGCTGTTGACGCTGCAGTTCGATGCCCAGGCCGCGCTGGCCGAGGACCCGGAGGTGCTGTCGCTGCGCGAGCTGACGCTGGCGCTGGACGTGCCGCAGACGCCGGCCGAGCAGGAACCGTTCGCGCTGTGGCAGGAGTCCGCGCGGGCGCTGTCGCGCGACCTGGAGGCCGAGGTCTGCGACGACCGCGGCCAGGTGCTGGGCCTGCATGCCTTCGCGGCCATCGACGTGGAGCTGAAGAAGCTCTACGAGGCGCTGGCGGCACGTGACCTCGCCGCAGGCTCGCCCGCGGCGCGAAGGTTGTTCTCGTAATGACGACCTCGCTGCTGTTGATCAGCCTGCTGATCCTCGGCAGCGCGTTCTTCTCGATGGCCGAGCTGTCGCTGGCCGCGTCGCGCCGGCTCAACCTGCAGCAGCGCGCCGACGCGGGCGACGCCCGCGCGGCCCAGGTGCTGGCCGTGCAGGAACAGCCGGGCGACTACTTCACCGTCGTGCAAATCGGCGTCAACACGGTGGCCATCCTGGCCGGCATCGTGGGCGAGGGCGCGTTCACGCCTCATTTCGAGGCGGCGTTCCGGCTCGCGATGGCGCCGGAGCTGGCGGCCACGCTGGGCTTCGCGGCGTCCTTCACCGGCATCACCTCGCTGTTCATCGTGATGGCCGACCTGGTGCCCAAGCGCCTGGCCATGAGCGAGCCCGAGCGGGTGGCGATGCTGCTGGTCGGCCCCATGCTGCTGCTGTGCCGCCTGCTGAAGCCGTTGGCGTGGCTGTTCAGCGGAATCACCGAAGGCCTGATCCGCGTGCTGGGCCTGCCGGCCAAGCGCGATGAAACCATCAGCTACCGCGACATCCTGGCGCTGACCGAGGCGGGCTATCAGGCTGGCGTCGTCGCCGACGAGGAACAGCAGGTCATCGCCAACGTGTTCGAGTTGGACACGCGCACCGTCGAGACGGTGATGACCAACCGCGAGCGCATCGTGTTCTTCTCCCGCGACGACGACGACGCGCTGATCCGCAACCGCATCGCCGACACGCCGCATTCGACCTACCTCGTCTGCGACGGCGACATCGATCGGGTCGTCGGCTACGTGGATGCGACCGACCTGTTCCAGCGCGTGCTGCGCGACGAGGCGCTGTCGCTGCGCGCGGACAGCGGCGTGCTGGTCAAGAAGGTACTCATCGTGCCGGACCGGCTGACGCTGTCCGAGATGCTGACGCAGTTCCGCGAGGCGCACGAGGACTTCGCCGTCATCGTCAACGAGTACAGCCGCGTGGTCGGTGTCGTCACGCTGAACGACGTGATGAGCACCGTCATGGGCGCGCTGGTGGCGCCGCATGACGAGGAACAGATCGTGCGCCGCGAGGACGGCAGCTACCTGGCCGACGGCGTCACGCCCATCCCCGACGTGGAGCGCGCGCTGGGTATCGCGGGCTGGCCGCATGCCGGCACCTACGACACGCTGGCCGGCTTCCTGATGGTGATGCTGCGTCGCATCCCGCGCCGCACCGACGTCGTCGAGTGGGAGGGCTGGCGCTTCGAGGTGGTGGACGTGGACAGCTACCGCGTCGACCAGGTCATGATCACGCCGGTCGCGCCCCGCGGCTGAGGCCGCGATTCACAGCAGCCGCAAGGCCAGCGCCGCCACCAGCGTCGGCAGCAGCGCGCCGGCCAGCAGCCCGAGCGGCGAGATGGCCTCGTCGTCGAACTTGCCGCGCAGGATGGACACGCCGGCCGGATTGGGCGCGTTGGCGATCACGGTGAGCCCGCCGCCCGTCACGGCACCCGCCACCAGCGCGACCTTGAACTCATCGCTCAGCCCCTCGACGAGCGAGCCCAGGTAGGTCAGCGCGGCGTTGTCGGTGACGGCCGTCAGCGCCGTGGCGCCGAAGAACACCGCGTCGGCGTCCATCGCCATCAGCACGGGTTGCAGCCACCATTGCTGCAACCCGCCCAGCACGACCAGGCCGCCGAGGAAGAACGCCACGAGCAACGCCTCGCGCAGGATCAGCGGGCTCTGGTGGCGCTGGTAGGCGGCCGTGAAACCGAGGAAAAACAGCAGCAGCCCCAGGAACACCGCCGGGTGGTGCGCAAACACGACGATGCCGGCCAGGAACAGCACGTGCACGGCCACCACGGCGGCGGGCACCGGCGCTTCGCCCTGGTCCTGCGGCGCGTCCAGCCGCGTCAGTTCCTTGCGGAACAGCAGCATGGCACCACCGGCATTGATGACCACGGCGATGGCCGCCTTCCAGCCGAAGGTGTGGAGCATGAAGGCCAGGTCCCAGTTCCACTTGCCGGCCACCATCAGCACCGGCGGCGCGGCAAACGGCGTCAGCGTGCCGCCGATGGAGATGTTGACGAACAGCACGCCCAGCGTGGCGTACTTGAGCCGGTTGGAGACCGCCTGGCCCAGCACCGTGTCGCGCAGCATCAGCGCGGCCAGCGTCATCGCGGCGGGTTCGGTGATGAAGCTGCCCAGCAGCGGCACGAAGGCCAGCAGCAGGAAGTACAGGGCCATGCCGCGCGGCAGCGGCATCAGCCGCGCCATCGTCTGCACCGCGGTGCCCGAGGCCCGCAGGATGGGGCGCGTGCCGGCCACCACCATGATGGCGAACACGAACAGCGGCTCGGTGAAGTTGCGCGAGTCCAGGTAGGCCGTGGCCTCGGCCTTGCCCTGCAAAGCGAACATGCACAGCATCAGCACCATGGCCCAGAAGCCGAACACGACCTCGACCTCGCCCAGCAGATGCCAGAGCCCGGCATGCCGCGGCTGCGAGCGCGCGAGGCGCTCGAAGAACTTGGTGGAGAAGGTGTGCAGCAGCGCGACGGCGAACAGCGCAGCGGCCAGGATCTGGAGGGTGGTGGGGGTGTGCATGGACAGGGGCGCGCCGCTGGGCAGACGCAAGCAACTCGCGAGGCGGCCCGACCTGTCGCGCGATCCTGCCGGACACTGACGCCCGACACCCGACAGCCATTCTACGGGCGGGTCAGGTCTGGCGCCGGGCCGCCATCTCCGCGCCCATGCGGGCCAGCGCCGAATCATCCTGGCTGCTGCGCGCCGCGGCGAAGGCCTGGCCGTCCTCCAAGGCCATGTGGGCGTCGTACAGCGACACGTAGCGCTGCACCAGGGCCGCGTCCAGCTTCGCGGCCTCGCCGCGCTGCCAGGCCAGCAGCGGTTCGCGCAGCGCGGCCCACAGCTGCGTCATCTCGCCATGGTCCGCGTGCAGGCGCTCGGCCAGCGGCGCCAGGCCGGCCGTGCGCAGCCGCGGCAGCACATGGCGCTCCTCGTCCTCATGGTGGGCCGGGCCGGCGATGTCGAAATAGCGCAGCACGTCGGTCGCCGCGTCGCGGGCCTCGGCATCCACGCCGTGCCGCCCCACGTGGGCGTGCAGACGCTGCAGCAGGTCCAGGCTGCGGCGCACGCGGTCGTGGCAGGCCGCCAGCATCTCGAAGGGTTGGTCGAAGCCGACGGCCGGGCCGTCGTGCAGGGCGATGCGTGAGCTCATGGCGGCATTCTGCGCCGCGACAATGGCGTCATGACCGCCACGCCCGCCCAGCGCGCCACCGAGTTGCGCGCCCAGCTGAACCACCACGCCCACCTGTACTACGTGCTCGACCAGCCCGAGTTGCCGGACGCCGAGTACGACAAGCTGTTCGCGGAACTGCAGGCCATCGAGGCCGCCCATCCCGAGCTGCTGACGGCCGATTCGCCGACGCAGCGCGTCATCGGCGCCGTGCTGCCGGGCCTGACGCCCGTGACCCACGTCGTGCCCATGCTGTCCATCACGACGGAGACCGACACCACCGAGGGTGGCGCCATCGCGTTTGACGCGCGCGTGCGCCGCGAGCTGGGATTGACCGAGGCTGACCCGCCGGTGGAATACGCCGCCGAGCTGAAGTTCGACGGTCTGGCCATGAACCTGCGCTACGAGCGTGGCGTGCTGGTGCAGGCCGCCACGCGCGGCGATGGCGAGACCGGCGAGGACGTCACGCAGAACGTGCGCACCATCGGCCAGATCCCGCTGCGGCTGAAGGGCGCTGCCGAGCGCTTGCCGGCAGTGCTGGAGGTGCGCGGCGAGGTCTACATGCGCCGCGACGACTTCGAGAAGCTCAACGAGCGCCAGCGCGAGCGCGGCGAGAAGACCTTCGTGAACCCGCGCAACACGGCGGCCGGCGCCATCCGTCAGTTGGACCCTGCGCTGGTGCGCCAGCGGCCGCTGTGCTTCTACGCCTACGGCCTGGGCGAGGTGCGGGGCTGGGACCTGCCCGAGACGCATGCCGGCCTGCTGGATGCGCTGGCGGCGTTCGGGCTGCCGGTCAATGGCGACCGCGTGGTGACCTATGGGCCGAGCGGTCTGGTGCAGTTTCATCACGCCATGGCGGTCAAGCGTGACGCGCTGCCCTTCGACATCGACGGCATCGTCTACAAGGTCAACAGTCGCGCGTTGCAGCAGAAGCTCGGCTTCAAGACCCGCGAGCCGCGCTGGGCCGTGGCGCACAAGTACCCGGCACAGGAGCAGGTGACCACGCTGCTGGCCATAGACATCCAGGTGGGCCGCACCGGCAAGCTGACGCCGGTGGCGCGGCTGGAGCCGGTGTTCGTCGGCGGCACGACGGTCAGCAACGCGACGCTGCACAACCTGTTCGAGATGCGCCGCAAGGGCGTGCGCGTGGGCGACCAGGTCATCATCCGCCGCGCGGGCGACGTGATCCCGGAGGTGGTGGGCCGTGTGCCCGGCGAGCGGCCGGCCTACGTGCCCAACTTCCGCATGCCGCGCGCCTGCCCGGTCTGCAACAGCGAGGCCGCGCGCGAGCGCGGCGGCATGGACTACCGCTGCACCGGCGGCGTGTTCTGCCCGGCGCAGCGCAAGCAGGCCATGCTGCACTTCGCCGGGCGCCGCGCGATGGACATCGAGGGCCTGGGCGACAAGCTGGTTGAGCAGTTGGTGGACAGCGGCATCGTGCTCAGCCTGCCGGGCCTCTACAAGCTCGGCGTCGCCAAGCTCGCCGCGCTGGACCGCATGGCCGAGAAGAGCGCGCAGAACCTCGTCGACGCGCTGGAGAAGAGCAAGACGCCGACGCTGGCGCGCTTCCTGTTCTCGCTGGGTATACGCCAGGTCGGCGAGACGACGGCCAAGGACCTGGCGCGCCACTTCGGCACGCTGGACAAGCTGATGAGCGCCAGCGTCGAGCAGCTGCTGGAGGTGCCCGACGTAGGCCCCATCGTCGCGGCCAGCATCCACACCTTCTTCGCCCAGCCGCACAACCGCGAGGTCGTCGAGCAGCTGCTGGCGGCCGGCGTGCAGCCTAAGGAAAGCGCAGGCGAGGGCGACGACCGGCCGCGCCCGCTGCTGGGCAAGACGCTGGTGCTGACCGGCACGCTGCCCAACCTGAGCCGCGACGAGGCCCAGGCGCTGATCGAGGACGCCGGCGGCAAGGTCAGCGGCTCGGTGTCCAAGAAGACCAGCTACGTCATTGCCGGCGAGGAGGCCGGCAGCAAGCTGGAGAAGGCGCGCACGCTGGGCGTCACGGTGCTGGACGAGGACGGGCTGCGGGCCTTGCTGGCAGGCTGAGCAGCGCCGTGCGGGCCCATTCGGGGACGGTCTCGAACAGGTGGTCGATGAGCGCCCGCGTCTTGGCCGGCATCAGCCGGCGGCTGGCCGTCAGCAGGTGCACGGGCAGGGGCTCGTAGCGCCAGTCGGGCAGCACCGGCACCAGCGTGCCGGCGGCCACGTCCGACGCCACCATGCCGAACGGGAAGCTGGCGATGCCGCCGCCCGCCCTCGCCAGTGACAGCACCAGGCCGATGGAGTTGGCCTCCAGCGGTCCGCGCAGGTCCACCTCGGCCGTCTGGCGGCCGTTCTGCAGCGTGCGGTACATGCCCTTGCCCTGGGTCAGCACGACGAAGTCATGGTCGGCCAGGTCGGCCGGGGTCAGCGGGGCGGGCCGGGCCTGCAGGTAGACCGGGCTGGCGTACAGCCCGCGCTCCAGCAGCATGAACTGGCGCGCCACCAGCTCGGGTTCGTCGACCGGGCCCATGCGGATGGCCAGATCGTAGGGCTCGTTGAACAGGTCCACGCGGCGCGGCGTGGTATCCACCTCCAGCTCCACCTTGGGATAGCGGCGCACGAAGCGCGCAAAGCTGTCGGCCAGCACCAGCATGGCGAACTCGGCCGGCACGGCCACGCGCACCTTGCCCTGGGGCGTGGCGTCGCGCGAGGCCAGCCAGTGGCGGGTCTCGGCGATGTCGTCGTCATGCCGGGCGGCGCGCTCGGCGAGTTGCTCGCCCAGCTCGGTCAGCGTCAGCCGGGCGGCGCCGGGCACGAACAGCCGGGCGCCCACCGAGGTCTCCAGCGCGGTCAGCCGCCGGCTCAATGTGGCCTTGGGGCAGCCCAGCTGGCGCGCGGCGGCGGACAGCGATCCAGCCCGGTGCACCTGGGCCAGCAGCAGCAGGTCGTCGACTTTCATGGCAATCTGTCTCGTTTCGTTTCTGGAACGGTGCGTTTGAGTTTTGCATCTATCCGCCATAAATGGAACTGCCTACAGTCGCCGGCCATGACGTCCACGCTCCGGCTCCTGCCTTCGCACCGGCACAGCATCGGCTCCGGCTTCGAGGCCGAGAGCTGGCGCGAGCCGGCGGCGCTGCTGGACCCCTTCCTGCTGGTGGAGCACTTCCGCATGCGCGAGCCGGCGTTCGCACCGCACCCGCATGCCGGGTTCTCGGCGGTGACGTATCTGTTCGACGACTCGGCCACCGGCATGGTCAGCCGCGACTCGCTGGGCGGCGAACACGACATCGCGCCCGGCGGCCTGCACTGGACGCTGGCGGGCCGCGGCGTCATGCACGACGAGTTCCCCGCCGAGGCGGGCCGCGAGGCCCATGGCCTGCAGATCTTCGTGAACCTGCCGGCCGACCAGAAGCTGCGCATGCCCGAGGTGCTGCGGCTGGCGCCCCGGCAGATGCCGCGCCATGAAGGCGCCGGCTGGCGCGCCGTGCAGGTCTTCGGCGGCGCGTCGGGCCTGGGTCTGCCGGGGCCGGTGGCGCTGTCCATCGTGGACATCGCGGCCGGAGCGCGCTTCGACACGGCGCTGGCCGCGGGCGAGCAGGGACTGGCGCTGGTTGTGCGCGGCCGGGGCGCCGCCGGCGAGCTGCCGCTGTCGCCCGGCCATGCGCTCAGCCTGACCGATGCGGCTGGCGTCACGCTGCAGGCCGACGAGCCCTTGCGCCTGGCCTGCTTCAGCGGCCGCCCGCTGCACGAGCCGGTGGTGCGGCACGGCCCCTTCGCGATGAGCGACGAGGGCCAGGTCGTCGCCGCGCTGCAGCGCTTCCATTCCGGCGGCATGGGCCGCCTGAGTCCAAGAACGCTTCCTCCAACAACAAACACCGTCCACAAGGAAATCCCGTCATGAACGCACCGCAAGACAACGCCACCGCGCCCGGCCCGAAGAAGAGCGGCCCGCCCGTGCCGCTGCTGGTCATCGGCGCGATCCTGCTGATCGGCGGCATAGCCCTGGGCGGCCGCATGTGGTGGCGCAGCCAGCACCTGGTGGAGACTGACAACGCCTTCATCGCCGGCCGCATCCACCCGGTGTCCACGCGCGTGGCCGGTGTCGTCACCGAGATGCGCATGCAGGACAACGCGGTCGTGAAGGCCGGCGACGTGCTGCTGCGGCTGGACCCGGCCGATGCCGCCGTGCAGGTCGAGCGGCTGAAGGCGCAGATGGCACAGGCCGATGCGGCCATCGCGACCGGCGGCGCCCAGGTGGCCCAGGCTCGCGCGCAGGCCGCCGCGACGGGTTCGCAGGTGGCCCAGGCCGAGGCCGTGCTGGCCCGCACCGAGCTGGAGGCCAAGCGCAGCCAGGCGCTGTTCGGTGCGGAGTTGCGCGCCACCAGCAAGCAGGAACTGGACGCCGCGCTGGCCGCCCGTGACGTGGCCCGGGCCGACCTGGCCGCCCGCAAGGCCGGCGCCAATGCCGCCAAGGAAGCGGTGGCCGCCGCCGAGAGCGCCCGCCAGTCCGCCAACGCGCAGAAGGCCGCCACGCAGGCGCTGCTGCAGGATGCGCAGAACCAGCTGGGCTATGTCGAAGTGAAGGCCGCGAGCGATGGCCGCATCGGCAAGCGCACGGTCGAGGTGGGCCAGCGCGTGCAGCCGGGCCAGCAACTGGCCGCCATCGTCGAGAACGAGACCTGGATCGTCGCGAACTTCAAGGAGACCCAGCTCGCCAGGATGAAGCCGGGGCAGAAGGTGCACGTGAAGATCGATGCGTTCCCGGGTCAGGACTTGGTCGCCAAGGTCGACAGCTTCGCGCCCGCGTCGGGCGCCAGCTTCGCGCTGCTGCCGCCGGACAACGCGACCGGCAACTTCACGAAGATCGTGCAGCGCGTGCCGGTGAAGGTGGTGTTCGAGCCGGACAGCCTGAAGGCGCTGGGCGAGCAGGCGGGGCGCATCGTGCCGGGCCTGTCGGTGCAGGTCGAAGTCGAGCTCTGAGCGCACCATGAGCCCCGTCTACATGCCACCGCCGCCCGGCAGCAAGGTGCCGTTGCGCACCTGGGTGGCCGTGCTGGCCAGCCTGCTGGGCGCCTTCATGGCGGTGCTGGACATCGCCATCACCAATGCGTCGCTGCGCGACATCCTCGGCGCGCTGTCCGCCACGCAGGAGGAGGGCTCCTGGATCTCCAGCGCCTACCTGGTGGCCGAGATCGTCGTCATCCCGCTGGCCGGTTTCCTGGCGGCGGTGTTCTCGACGCGGCTCTACCTGGTGGCCAACGTGCTGCTGTTCCTGCTGTTCAGCACGCTGTGCGGCATGGCCTGGAGCCTGGAGAGCATGATCGTGTTCCGCGCGGCCCAGGGCTTCACCGGCGGCGTGATGATCCCGATGGCGATGACGCTGGTCACGCGCAAGCTGCCGCTGAACAAGCGGCCCATCGGCCTGGCGCTGTTCGGCATGACCGCCACGCTGGCGCCCACGCTCGGCCCGACGGTCGGCGGCTACCTCACCGAGCTGTACGGTTGGCCCAGCATCTTCTACATCAACTGGGTGCCCGGCGTGCTGCTGATCCTGGGCGTGAGCTGGGGGCTGGAGAAGGATGCCAAGCAGCTGGACCTGCTCAAGAAGGTGGACTGGCCCAGCGTCGCCGCCATGGCCATCGGCCTGGGCTCGCTGACCGCGATGCTGGAGGAGGGCAATGCCAAGGACTGGTTCCAGAGCCCCTTCATCATCACGGCCGCCGTGCTGGCCGTCAGCGGCATCTACGTCTGGGCCTGGCGCGGCCTGACGCGCAGCAACAGCTTCATCGACCTGCACATCTTCGGCCGGCCCAGCTTCCTGATCGCTGCGGTCATCGCGTTCACGACCGGCATGGGCCTCTACGGCTCGGCCTTCATCCTGCCGCTTTACCTGGGCCAGATCGCCAACTACACGCCCATGCAGATCGGCCTGGTCATCATGTGGATGGGCCTGCCGCAGCTGTTCATCATGCCGTTCGCGGCCAAGCTGTCCACCAAGCTGGACAACCGCGTGATGATGAGCCTGGGCCTGACGCTGTTCGCCGTCTCGTGCTTCATGAACACCCACATGAGCGCCGACACGGCCGGGCCCGAGCTGATCGCCGCTCAGGTGGTGCGGGCGCTGGGCCAGCCGCTGATCATGATCACGCTGACCAACTTCGCCGTGAACGGCATCCCGCCGGCCCTGCTGCCCAGCGCTTCCGGCATGTTCAACATGATGCGCAACCTGGGCGGCTCCGTGGGCATCGCGACACTGGCCACGCTGCTGACCAACCGCGAGCACCTGCACAGCGCCCGCATCGGCGAGGCGGTCACGCTGTACGACCCCGCCACGCAGGCTCGGCTGGACGCACTGGCGCAGAACTTCGCCGCCAAGGGCGCCGACCTCGCCAGCGCGCAGGACATGGCGCTGAAGGCGCTGGACGGCGTGGTGCGCCGAGAGAGTTTCATCATGGCCTACAACGACGCGTTCCTGATCCTGGGCATCGCGCTGTTCGCCTGTGTCGCCATCGTCTGGCTGAGCAAGAAGGTGCTGGGCGGCGCCGCTGCCGCCGAGGCCGCCCACTGAATCCGAAAGAGAGATCGCCATGATCCGACTCACGACCGTCCTCACCCTCGTCGCCACGGCCGCGCTGGCCGCGTGCACGACGCTGGGCCCCAACTACCAGGCACCGGCCGTCCAGGCGCCCTCGGCCTACCGCGCCGCCGGCATTGCCGGCGCCGAACTGCAGCGCGACTGGTGGCTGATGTTCGGCGACGCGCAGCTGGATGCGCTGGAAGCTCAGGCGCTGCAGGCCAGCCCCACGCTGGCCGCCGCGGCCGCGCGCATCGAGCGGGCTCGCGCCCAGTTCGGCGCCACGCGTGCCGACACGCTGCCGCGCGTGGACGTGGGGGCCAATGCCGGTGGCCTGCGCACCTCGGCCAAGGCCACGACCACGCCGGTGCTGAACGGCCGCGCCGTCACCTTCGAGGGCGAGAGCTTCGGGCTGTCGGCCAGCGTGGGCTGGGAGCTGGACCTGTGGGGCCGCGTGAAGCGCCAGCAGGAGGCCGCCCAGGCCCAGCTGGATGCGACCGGCGCCGATGCCGCCGCCGCCCGCGTCGCGCTGACGGCGGAGGTGGCCGCCGCCTACTGGCAGTGGCGCGCGCTGGCCGACGAAGGCGTCGCGCTGCAGCGCGTGCGCGACAGCCGTGCCCAGGCCTTCCGGGTGGCGCAGACGCGCTTCGACGCCGGCTCGTCCACCACGCAAGACCTGGAACGCGTGCGTGCCGAGCTGGCCGCCGCCGACGCCGACCTGGCCGACCTGCCACGCCGCCAGGCCTTGCTGCTGAACCTGATCGCCGCGCTGACCGGCCAGCCCGCCGCCAAACTGAAGCTGCAGGCCGCATCGCCGCTGGTCGCGCCGCCGGCGATACGCGCCGGCCTGCCGTCCGAACTGCTGCAGCGCCGGCCGGATCTGGCCCAGAGCCTCGCGCAGCTGCACGCGGCCACGGCCCAGGTCGGCATTGCCGAGGCGGCCTTCTACCCGTCCATCAAGCTGACCGGCAGCTTCGGCTACTCCAGCGAAGACCTGGGGTCGCTGATCTCCGCGCCGGCGCGCCTCTACAACCTCGGCCCCAGCATCTCGCTGCCGCTTTTCGAAGGCGGGCGCAACAAGGCGAACCTGGCCGCCAGCAAGGCCACGGTCGACGAGTCGCTGGCCGCCTTCCGCGGCCGCATGCTGCAGGCGCTGCGCGAGGTGGACGACGCGCTGGCCGAGTTGCAGGGCCGCGCGGCGGTCGTAGATGCCCAGAACCGCACGCTGGCCTCCAGCAGTCAGGCGCTGAGGGTGGCGCGCAGCCGCTACGACCAGGGCGCCGTCAGCTACCTGGACGTGACTGAGGCCGAGCGCACACCGCTGGCCACCGAGCGCGCGCTGGCGCAGCTGCGCGGCGCGCAATGGGCCGCGACGGCGCAGTTGGTGCGCGCGCTGGGCGGCGGCTGGAGTGGCAGCTGAGGCGCGTCAGCGCTTCAGCCAGCCCCACCAGGCGCAGGCGGCCACTGGCAGTGCCAGCAGCACGTTGCCCAGCAGGTCGCCGAAGCCGCCGTCGCTGAACAAACCGACGACCAGGCCCACGGCACTGATGACGCCGAAGGCGATGGGCAAGGTCCACATGCCGCTCTTGCGGCCGTTGTCGACGATGCTCATCGTGCGGCCTCGCTGGCCAGCGCGGGTTCGAGCGCGTCGTCGGGAACGGCCTGCGGTGCCGGCTGCCCCTTGCGCAGCCACAAGTACAGCCCGCTGCCCAGCACGATGATGGACGCGATGTCCAGCAGCGCCCAGAGGATCTGCATCGGCATGCCGCCGTAGTCGCCGAAGTGCAGAGGCTGCGACACCAGCAGCGCCGTCAGATACCAGGGCAGCTGCGGTGCGGCCGTGACCTGGGCGGTCTTGGCGTCCACCAGCACCGGCTGCAGCAGCCGCGACGTGAGCGGCTCGTTGCCGCGCAGGAAGAAGGTGTGGTGGTGCGGGCTGGAGAAGGCCGTGCCGGGGAAGGCGATGAAGGACAGCTTGGTGCCAGGCGCCTCGCGCTGCGCCATCTCCAGCGACTGCTGCACCGAGGCGCGCTGGGCCGCCGGCACGACCGGCTGGCCCTGGTAGGGCTGCAGCAGCGCACTGAGCTGGTCGTGCTGCCAGTACTTGATCAGCAGGTCGGCCCAGGTGTTGATCATGCCGGTGGCGCCGACGACGAACAGCCAGGTCAGCGTGACGATGCCCAGCAGGTTGTGCAGGTCCAGCCACTTGGTGCGCGTCTTCTGCTGGCGGCGCACGGTGCCGAACTCCAGCTTGCGCATGAAGGGTGCGTACAGCACCACGCCGCTGACGATGGCGACCAGCAGCAGCAGCCCCATCAGGCCCAGGAACAGCTTGCCCGCCAGGCCCGCGAACAGGTCCACGTGCAGCTTGAACATGACGTACATGAAGCCCTGGTCGAAGCGCGGCTGGGCCAGCACCTCGCCGGTGCGGGCGTCAACGGCCACTGAGCGGAAGTCGTCGGTCGGGTCGGGCGTGGGCGTCAGCGTGACGAACCACAGGTCGTCGCTGTCCTCGGCCTTGGACGCGTACTGCACGATGCGGTCGGGGTGCTGCGCACGCGCCACCTCCAGCACGCGGTCCAGGCTGGCACGCGGCGTGTCGGCGGGCATGGGTGGAGCTTCCACCTCGGTGCCCAGCAGGTGGCCGATCTCGTGATGGAAGATCAGCGGCAGGCCGGTCAGGCACAGCAGCAGCATGAAGACGGTGCAGACCAGGCTGCTCCATTTGTGCACCCAGGCCCATTGCTTGATCGTGCGGCTCTTCATGATGACTTGGAGATGTTTTGCAAATGCGAATTATACGCATTTGCAAAACATCTCCAACACTCAAGCCAGGGTCAGCAGCGTGTCCGCCATGCGTGCCGCCGCGCCGCGATGGGCCGCCGAAAACGCCAGCGCACGCAGGCCCATGGCCCGGCGTGCTCCGGAGTCGGCGCACAGCTGCAGGCCGCGTGCCACCGCGCCACCGAGGTCGGCGCAGCGCTCGGCCGCGCCGGCGGCCAGCGCCAGTTCGGTGGCCTCGGCGAAATTGAAGGTGTGCGGCCCGGCCAGCACGGGGCAGCCGCAGGCGGCGGCCTCGATGAGGTTCTGTCCGCCCAGCGGCTCGAAGCTGCCGCCCAGCAAGGCCACGCCAGCCAGGCCGTAGTACAGCGGCATCTCACGCATGGAGTCGCCCAGCCAGGCATCGGCCTGCAGCGCCTCGGCTGGCGGCTCGTCGCTCCAGCCACTGCGGCGCGCGAGCTTGAGGCCGGCGCCAGCCATCAGCGCGGCGATCTCGTCAAAGCGCTGCGGATGGCGCGGCACGATGGCCAGCAGCGGGCGCGGCGCCGGCTGTTTCAGCCACTCGGCCAGCAGCGCGGCTTCCTCGCCTTCGCGGCTGACGGCAAGCATCAGCACCGGCCGGCCCAGCCGTGCGGCCCAGGCCTGGCCACGGGCGATCAGCGCGGCGTCCACGGCGATGTCGTACTTGAGGTTGCCCGCCACCTCCACGCGTGGGGCACCCATCACACGCAGGCGTTCCGCGTCGGCCTCTGTCTGCGCCAGCGCCAGCGTCATGCGCCGTGCGGCCGGCTTCATCAGCGCGGCCAGGCGCAGGCCCTGGCGCAGGCTTTTCTCGGACAGCCGGGCATTGGCCAGCACCATGGGCACGCTGGCGCGCTGCGCCTCGCGCTGCAGCGTGGGCCAGACCTCGGTCTCCATCAGCACGCCGAGCCGGGGCCGCCAGTGGCGCAGGAAGCGGCGCACGGCGCCAGGCGTGTCATACGGCAGCCAAGCCTGAGCATCGCCATCGCGCAGCAAGGCCTGGCCGGCTTCGCGGCCGGTGGCGGTGGAATGGGTCAGCAGCAGGCGCAGCGACGGGTCGCGGGCACGTAGTGCATCGATCAGCGCGCTGGCGGCCCGCGTCTCGCCCAGCGATACGGCGTGGATCCACAGCCGGCCGGGTACGGCCGCGCCGCGGTAGACGCCCAGCCGCTCGGCCAGCGCGTGGCGGTACAGCGCCTCTTGGGCGCCGCGCCGCCACAGGCGCAGCAGGTAGAAGGGGGTCAACAACCGCAGCAGCGCGGCATAGACCCACAGTGCCATCAGTGGCCCGCGGCGAAGGTCGCGTCCGGCTTCACCCGCTTGAGCTGGGCCAGCACATCGTGCTGGATGCGCTCCAGCGCCTCGGGCGTGTGGCCCTCGAAGCGCAGCACCAGCACCGGCGTGGTGTTGGACGGGCGGATCAGGCCGAAGCCGTCCGGGTATTCGATGCGCAGGCCGTCGATGGTGATCAGCTCGGACGCGCCGGGGAAGTCGGCCAGCGTCGCCAACTCCTTGAGCTTCTTGACGACCTCGTGGTGCTCGCCTTCGGCGCAGGGCACGTTGATCTCGGGCGTGTTGAAGCTGTTGGGCAGGCCCTTCAGCACGGCGCTCGGGTCGGCGCTGCGCGACAGGATCTCCAGCATGCGGCCGGCCGTGTACATGGCGTCGTCGAAGCCGTACCAGCGCTCGGCAAAGAAGATGTGACCCGACAGCTCGCCGGCCAGCGGGGCGCCGGTTTCCTTCAGCTTGGCCTTGGCCAGCGAGTGGCCGGTCATCCACATCAGCGGCTTGCCGCCGTGCTCCTTGATCCACGGCGCCAGGCGCTGCGTGCACTTGACGTCGAAGATGATCTCGGCGCCCGGCTTGCGCTTCAGGATGTCGGCAGCCAGCAGCATGATCTGGCGGTCCGGCATGATCATCTCGCCGTCCTTCGTCACGATGCCCAGACGGTCGCCGTCACCGTCGAAGGCCAGGCCCAGCTCGGCGTCGGTGGCGTGGACGATCTTCTTCAGGTCTTCCAGGTTCTCGGGGCGGCTGGGGTCCGGGTGGTGGTTGGGGAAGTCGCCGTCCACCTTGGAGAAGATGTCCACGACCTCGCAGCCCAGCGCGCGCAGGATGGCCGGGGCCGAGGCGCCCGGAATGCCGTTGCCGCTGTCGACGACGACCTTCATCGGGCGGGCCAGCTTGCAGTCCTTGACGATGCGGGCGGCGTACTCGGGCCCCACGTCCATGGTGCCCACGCGGCCCTTGCCGGTGGCGTAGTCCTCGGTCTCGATGCGGCGCTTCAGACCCTGGATCTGCTCGCCGTAGACGGCGGCACCCTTGAGCACCATCTTGAAGCCGTTGTAGTCCTTGGGGTTGTGGCTGCCCGTGACCATGATGCCGGAGTTGCAGCCATGCTTGCCGCGCGTCGCAGCGACGTAGTACAGCATGGGCGTCGTCACGGCGCCGATGTCCACGACGTCCAGGCCGGTGCTCTGCAGGCCACGCACCAGCGCGGCCACCAGGCCGGGGCCGGACAGGCGGCCGTCGCGCCCTACGGCCACGGCCTTCTCGCCCAGCGCCTTGGCCTCGGTGCCGAAGGCCCGGCCCAGGTGCTCGGCAAGCTCCTCGTTCAGCGTCGTGCCGACGACGCCGCGAATGTCATAGGCCTTGAAGATGGAAGCGTGGACCTGCATGAATTCCCTCGAAAGCTGGGTTTGAAATCGCGGCGGATTGTAGGCAGCCCCCATGGCTGTCCGTCTGTCGCGCCGGCTGTCGATCCGTCACTCATGCAAGGGGCATGCCGCGGGTGATTCCTACACTCGCGGCCCATGACATTCAAAGCGGAATTCGCCCAGGCCCTGCGCCACCAGCGCGTGCTGATGAAGCACCGGCCCGACCGGCTGCGCGTGCGGATGGTCATCTACCTGATCTGGATGCTGGGCTTCGGCTTCTTCTTTGCAGCCATCCATGGCTTTCAGAACGGGCGGCTCGGTGCGGTGGCCTGGTGGCGGCAGGACGTGCCGGGGCACCTGCTCGTCAGCGCCTGCGTGACGGCCTGCTTCTTCATCGTGTTCCGCGGCTTCGAGAAGCTCGCGCCGCAGCGCTGGATCGACACCGTCGTCGGCTGGAGGGACTGGCGCGCCGGCGTGTTCTACACGGGCCTCTCCGTCTTCAGCTCGGCGATCGGCGTCGTCATCGGCCTGGCTGCCGTCGACCTGGTCTGGGCGATGCCCGGCTGGTACCGGGCGCTGGGCAATCCGGGGTTCTGGGGCCAGTTCCTGG
>CAMLKW010000061.1 GCA_946480605.1 uncultured Roseateles sp.
AGCTGACCAGGCGCACGCCCTGGTCGGGGTCGAAGCGCTTGACCGCCTTCATCAGGCCGACATTGCCTTCCTGGATCAGGTCGCCCTGCGGCAGGCCGTAGCCCAGGTACTGGCGCGAGATGGACACGACCAGGCGCAGATGGGACAGCACCAGCCGGCCGGCAGCCTCCAGGTCGCCGGTCTCGCGCAGCTTGCGGGCGGCGGAGGACTCCTCCTCGGCCGTCAGCAGCGGCAGGCGATTCACGGCCGAGATGTAGGCGTCCAGATTGCCCAGCGAGGGCACCAGGGCCCAAGGGTCGCGGACGGCAATGGCGTTAGCAGCAGACATCGTCTTGATTCCTAGCAAGCCGCCGCGTGGGATGCAGCGGTGAAGGAGATATTAGCACTCTGAATCGTCGAGTGCTAAGTCTTGCGAGGGTGACGATGGAATGCAGTATTTCCAAGGCCGCAACAGTCAGCGGCCACTAACTCATGCAGGGTCGGGCTCAGTCCACCAGGCCGAAATCGGGGCTCTTGATCATGGCCTCGATGTCCAGCAGGATGAGCATGCGCTCGCCGATCTTGCCCAGGCCGGTGATGAAGCGGGCGTCCATCGCGGCCGGCACTTCGGGGCGGGGCTTGATCTCCTCTGCGCTCAGCGCCAGCACGTCGGACACCGAATCCACGACGATGCCCACCACCCGGCCGGCCACGTTCAGCACGATGACCACGGTGAAGGCGTTGTACTCGCCGGGCTGGCCCAGGCGGATGCGCATGTCCAGGATGGGGACGATGACGCCGCGCAGGTTGACGACACCCTTCACGAAGGCCGGCGCGTTGGCCACGCGCGTGGGCGCCTCGTAGGAGCGGATTTCCTGCACGCGCAGGATGTCCAGGCCGTATTCCTCGGCGCCGATGCGAAAGGTCAGGAACTGACGGTCGTCCGTGCGGGCGACGGTCTGGACGGCCTGGGCGCCGCTGCTGGGAACGAGGTCGGTGGAGCTCATCGGACGCTGCACTGGGAGAGGAGGGAGGCCTTCATTCTGCCCGCTCCGGCCCGCCCGCCGGTGCCAACAATTCGTCAACCAGGGCCAGCAGTTCGCGCACGTCCAGTGGTTTGGTCAGGTAGTGCCGGGCGCCGGCGGTCTGAGCCAGCGCGATCTGTTCGGGCTGGGCGTTGGCGGACACGACGATGACCGGAGGCGGCGTGCCACCCAGGTCGCGCAGGTGGCGCAGCAGCACCAGGCCGTCGCCGTCGGGCAGCTGCCAGTCCAGCAGCAGCAGCGCCGGCAGCCGCTCGGACAGCGCGCGCTTGCCGGCCTCGGCGGTGGTGGCGATCTCCAGCTCCAGCCCCGGGCGCTGCTCCAGGATGCCCCGCATGACCTCCACGTTCAGCGGGTTGTCCTCCACATAGAGCACACGGCGCTGCGGGCTGGCGCGCGGCGGGTCCAGCTCGCCCGGCAGAGTCTCGTGCGGCGCCAGCGGCTGCGCGCCGCCGGCCGGCAGGCGCAGCACGAAGCGGGCACCGGGGCCCTGGACCGCTTCGGCGCGCAGGCTGCCGCCCATCATCTCGGCCAGGCGCTGACTGATGACCAGGCCGATGCCGGTGCCCGGCAGGCCGCTGTGCTCGCGCCCCAGCCGGTTGAAGGGCTGGAACAGTGCCGCGCGCTGCTCGTCGCTCAGACCCAGGCCGGTGTCGCTGACGGCCACCTCCACCCAGCCCGGTTCGGGGCTGTGCGCCTCGATGTCCACGCTGCCGCCAGCACGGTTGTACTTGACGGCATTGCTGAGCAGGTTGGTCAGGATCTGCGTGACGCGCGTCGGGTCGCCCATCAGGCGCTGTGCGCCATCGTCCAGCCGTTGGACGATGGCGATGCCGTGCTCCGCCGCGCTGTGCTGCACCAGGGACAGCGCCCGGCCCAGCAGCGGCGGCAGCTCCAGCACCGCCGGGTCCAGCCGCAGCGAGCCGGCCTCGATGCGCGACAGGTCCAGGATGTCGTTGATCATCTCCAGCAGGTGCCAGCCGGCCTGCGTGATCTGCCGCGTGCGGTCGCGCTGGCCCGGTTGCAGCGGCTCGGCCGCGTCCATCTGCATCAGCTGCGTGAAGCCGAGGATGGCGTTCAGCGGCGTGCGCAGCTCGTGGCTCATGCGCGACAGGAACTCGTTCTTGGCGTGATTGGCCGCCTCGGCAGCCTCGCGGGCGCGGTCCAGCGCCTCCATGCGCAGCTGGTCGTTGATGTCCTCCACCACACCCACCAGCCGGTAGGGCCGGCCGTCGGTGTTGCGCAGCAGGCTGACCAGCACGCGGGCATGCACAACGCTGCCGTCGCTGGCCACGTAGCGCTTGAGCCGGCGGTAGAAAGGGATCTCGCCGCGGATCAGGCGGCGTCCCTGGCGGATGTCCTCGCGGCGGTCGTCGGGGTGGGTCACGTCAATGGAGCGCCGGCCGATCAGCTTCTCGGCCGAGTAGCCCACCAGGCTGCAGAAGCGCGCGTTGACCTCCTGGAAGCCGCCGTCGAGATCGGTGAAGGCGATGCCTATGGGGGCCGTCTCGAAGATGCTCCGAAAGCGCTGCTCGCTCTGGCGCAGGGCCTGCTCGCCCTCGGCGCGGCTGGCGATCTCGCGCTCCAGCGCCGCGGTGCGCTCGTGCACCAGCGCCTCCACATGCTGGGTGCGGCCCGACATCAGCAGCAGCAGCGCGCCCACCATGGCCGTGGACAGCAGGCCCACCAGCGCGAACGCCCAGCTGCGGCCGGCCGGAGGCACCTGGCCGGGCAGGTCGTAGATGCGCACCTCCCAGGCCCGGCCGCCAAAGTTCAGCGGCAGCCTCACCAGCGGCAGTGCGGCGCCTGCGGTGCGCTGCACCGCCTCGCAGCCCAGCCGCCCCGCCAGCCGCTTGTGCACGGCATCGGCCTCCAGATCGACCAGGCAGCCGCCCAGTTGCGGCGACCACTGCGCGGACAGCCGCGACAACAGCAGGTCGGGCCGCAGCGTCGCGAAGGCAACGCGGTCGGCCGGCCCCGGGCCGCTGCGCACCGGCTGGTAGACGACCACGCCGATGGCGCCCTCCTTGTCCTGCGACAGCTGGAAACCGGCCGACGCGCTGGCCCGACCGGTCTCCATCGCGCGCTCCACCGCAGCGCGCGCGCCGGGGATGGTGCGGATGTTGACGCCCAGCGCCACCGCGTTGCGCGACATCGGCTCGATGAGGCGGATCGCGATCATGTCCTCGTCGGGCATGGGCCTGAGGTCGCCGGCGCGGGTGCGGTCGCGGGCCTGGTAGTCGGGCAGGCCATCGGCCGCGGCCTCGGCGTTGAAGCTGCCCAGGTCCTCGCGTGCCACGCGCCGCGCCATGCCAAGCGCCAGCAGCGGGCTGTCCTCGGTCAGGAAGCCGCGCGTCGCGCGCTCCCATTCGTCGCGCGCGGGCTGGGCCTTGATCTTCAGCAGGCCGTGTGCGCCTTCCAGCGCCAGCAGCGGTTCGCGCAGCCGGCCGGCCAGCGCCTGCGCCGCGCTGGTGGCGTCGCGGGTGAAGTCGGCGCGGTTGCGCTGACGGTCCCATTCCACCGTGGCCGCCACGCCCAGGCCCACCAGCAGCGTGGTCAGCAGCATGGGCAGGCCCACGCTGAGGCGCCGTGTGGCCCAGGCCGAGCGCGGATGGCCGATCAGCGCCAGTGTGATGGGCGTGGCGATCAGCACGCCCATCAGGTCGCCCGTCCACCAGACGACCCAGACCAGGTCCATCTGCGCCGTCTCGATGATGCCTGCCATGCGCAGCAGCAGCGTCGCGCCGCTGGGGCTCACGCAGCCGGCCAGCACCGCAGCCGCCAGATAGCCCGCCACCTCGCGCGGCGACGCCAGCACCAGCGGCCGGCCGCACCAGCGCCGCATCAGCAGCGTGCCGACGGCCGCCTGCGCCGCCGCACCGCAGCCTATGCCCAGCGCCAACGGGAGCACGTCGGCCCGCATCTCGCTGAGCATGGTGGCCTGCACGACGAAGGAGCCCAGCGCCACCGCCGGCAGGTAGCGCAGCCCTCCCACCAGCAGCACCGCCAGCCCCCAGCCGGCGGCCGGGTAGATGGGCGCCACCTGGTAGGGGGGCAGCACCATCAGCAAGCCCAACCGGGCCAGCAGGTAGTAGACGGCCGTGATGCCGGCCGACAGCGCCAGATAGCGGCCGACCTCGCGGGCCGTCAAGGGCCTCATTCCGCCTGCGCCTCCCGCAGCGTCTGCACCACCGGGCGCTGCAGCACGCCGCGCAGGCTCCACCAGCCGGCGCCCCAGGCCAGCAGCGCGCCGCAGGCGGCGCTGACCAGCGGCACCCAGGGCTTGATCTGCCATTCGAACTCGAACACGTAACGCGACAGCAGCGCCGCCAGCAGCAGCGCCACGCCGCCGGCCAGGAAGCCGGCCAGCGCGCCCACGCCCAGCAGCTCGGCGCGCTGCACCTGCGCCAGCAGCGAGGAGGGCGCGCCCAAAGCGCGCATCAGCCCGAACTCGCGGATGCGCGCCTCGCGCGTGCTGCTGACCGCCGCGATCAGCACCACCAACCCGGTCGCCAGCGTGAAGCCGAACAGGAACTGCACGGCCTGGATGACCTGGTTCAGCACGCCCTGCACCTGGTTGAGCTGGGCCGACACGTCGATGACGGTCAGGTTGGGGAACTGCCGCGCCAGCTCGCGGTCCAGCTGGGCGCCGGCCGGCATGCGATAGGCGGCGATCTGCGTGGCCGGCAGCTCCGGCAGCTCGGCCTTCTCGAACAGCACGAAGAAGTTGACCCGCATGGACGACCAGTCCACCTTGCGCAGGCTGGTGACGCGGCCCTGCACCGGCTGGCCGGCGATGTCGAAGGCCATGGTGTCGCCCAGCTTCAGACCCAGCGTCTGCGCCAGGCCTTCCTCAACGCTCAGGCCCGTCTCGCCCGGCGCGGCGGAACCCCAGCGGCCACCCACCAGCTGGTTGTGCGTCGGCATGTCGCCCGTGTGGCTCAGGTTGAACTCGCGCTCCGCCAGGCGCTGGGCGCGGTCCTCGCTGAACTTCCTGCCTTGCACCGCCTCGCCGTTGATGGCCGTCAGGCGGCCGCGGATCATGGGATACCAGTCGTAGTCCTTCACGCCGGCGGCATCCAGGGTCTGCCGGAAGGCCGCGCCCTGGTCGGGCTGGATGTTGATGACGAAGCGGTCCGGCGCCGAGGCCGGCGTGGCCTGGCGCCAACTGGCGATGAGGTCGGTGCGCAGCAGCACCAGCAGCGCCAGCGCCAGCAGGCCCACGGCCAGCGACGACACCTGCATGACCGCGAAGCCCGGCCGCGCGGCGACCTGGCGCGTGGCCAGCAGCAGCCAGCGCGGCACGCCCGCGCCGCTGACGTTGGTGGGCACGATGCGGCGCAGCAGCTTCACGGCCACCCAGGCCAGCGCGGCGAACACCAGCACCGCGCCGGCAAAGCCGGCGGCCGCGATGGCGCCCAGCACCATGTCGCCGGCCAGCACCACCAGGATGGCCGCGAGGCCGGCCACGCCCGCGCCCAGCACCAGCAGCGAACCGGCCTTGGGCGCGCCCAGGTCACGGCGGATCACGCGCAGCGGCGGCACGGCGGACAGCTGCAGCACCGGCGGCAGGCCGAAGCCCAGCAGCAGCGACAGGCCCAGGCCCAGGCCCAGCAGCGCCGGCCAGACGCTGGGCACCGGCAGCGTCACGTTGATGAGGCCGGCCAGCAGCGACACGAAGACCTGGTGCAGCGCCAGGCCACCCAGCACGCCGACGAAGCTGGCGGCAAGGCCCGCCAGCAGGAACTCCAGGCCATAGGCCCAGGCGATGCGGCGTTGCGGCTGGCCCAGCACGCGCAGCATCGCGCAGGCGTCCAGGTGGCGCGCGGCGAAGTCGCGCGCCGCCAGCGCCACGGCCACCGCGGCCAGCAGCGCCGACAGCATGGCCACCAGCCGCAGGAAGCGCGCCGCGCGGTCCAGCGTCTGGCGCATCTCGGGCCGGCCCGCCTCCAGCGACTCCAGCCGCACGCCGCGCAGCTTGTCCTTCTCGACCAGTTGCGCGGCGGCGCTCACGAAGCGCCGCACCGCATCCGGCGTCGCGCCGGGGCCGGGCACGACGGCCAGCCGGTAGGTCAGGCGGCTGGCCGGCTGCACCAGGCGCGTGGCTTCCAGGTCGGCCTCGGTCAGCATCACGCGCGGCGCGAAGTTGATGAAGCCGCCACCGCGGTCGGGTTCGTTCTGGATGAGGGCGGCCAGGCGCAGCGTGGCGTCGCCCAGCAGCAGCGGGTCGCCCAGCTTCAGGCCCAGCGCGTCGGCCACGGCCGGGTCGGCCCAGACCTCGCCGGCGGCCGGTGCGCCGGCGCGGCCGGGCAGGGCATCGCGCAGCGTGATCTTGCCGCGCAGTGGATAGCCCGCACTGACCGCCTTGACGGCCACCAGCCGGCTCTCGCCGCCGTGCGCGTCGTCGGCGCGCGCCATGCTCGGGAAGCTGGCGCTGCGCACGGTGGTCAGTTGGTGCTCGGCGGCGAGGTCCAGGATGGCCTGCGGCGTCGGCTGGTCGCTGGCGACGACCGCGTCGCCCCCCAGCAGCTGGGCCGCGTCGCGGCGCAGACCCTGGTCCAGCCGGTCCGACAGGAAGGCCACCGCGCACAGCGCCGCGACGGCCAGCGCCACGGCCAGCATCAACAGCCGCAGCTCGCCGGCCCGCCAATCCCGCAACAGTTGTCGCCAGGCAATGGACAGCGTGGCGGGCGGACGCTGGGCGGCTACAGCAGAGGACGTCATGCGCGCGACTGTAGCCGCGCAGGCGCTTATTTCGGGGTGTCGATAGTCGCCAGTGTGGCGCGGGCCGCAGCGGCCCAAGCAGGCTCGGCCGCCTCAGCGCGGCGCAGTGCCCGTTCGGCCGCGTCGCGTGCGCCCGCGCGGTCACCAGCATCGAGGCGCAGCAGCGCCAGGTTGTTCCAGGCGACGGCGCTGTCGTGCCGCTGCGCGACGGCCTCGAACGCGGCGCGTGCGCCGGCCGCATCGCCGGCCGCGTTCAGCGTGTTGCCCAGGCCGATGCCGGCCAGCAGGTTGCCGGGCCAGCGTGCCAGCAGCGCGCGCCAGGCCAGCGCGGCGCGGGCCGGCGGCGCGGCGCGCTCGAAGCCCAGTGCTGCGTCCTGCGCGTCGGTCTCCAGCGCGGTGGCCGGCAGGCGTCCGGGCGGCAGCACAGCGATGGCCCAGCGGCCGGCGCGGGCCCAGGTGTATTCGAAGGTGCGCAGCGCCATCACCTCGCGCGCCGTCGTGCCGCTGCGCAGCAGCAACTCGCGGCGCGGCAGGTCGTAGCCCACCACGACGGCGTAGTGCCAGCGCGGTGCGAAATCCAGGCCGAGGTTCTGCAGCACCACCACGGCGTGGCCGGCCGCCACCTCGCGCAGCAGCGCCTGCAGCTCGCGCGGCAGCCGGGTTGCGAGCGCGCCCTGGCGGCGTGCGCCGCCCAGCATCTCAAGCTGCAGCGTGCCGCCGCGGGCGGGCAGGAAGATGGCGTCGCCCAGCCGCTCGGGATCGGCAGGCAAACCTACATCGGCGAGCGCCGTCGCCAGCGCGGCGGGGCCGCAGTGGTCGCGCGTCTGCGCATAGAAGGGCACTTCGACGCGCTCGACGCGTGCCGGCAGGTCGGCCGGCGGCTGCTGCAGCAGCGCTGCGGTCTGCGGTGGCGTGAACAGCGCCGCGCAGCCGGACAGCAGCAGCGCGGCGGTGGCCGTGGCGAGCCGCGCGATCAACGCACCGAGCGCGTGAACGGGAAGACCTTGGTCAGGCCGAGGATGTCGGTCACCAGCAGGATGATGAAGACGGTGAACAGCACGCCCACGACGTCGCTGGCGCCGGCGGGGTCCTGGTCGATCTGCTGCACCATTTGCCTGGCCTCGGCGTCGGTCAGCGCGTCGACGCGGGCGCGCATCTCGTCGGCCGACACGCCCCGGGCCTGCAGCATGGCGGCCAGGTCGGCGCGGTCCAGCGCGGCGTGCAGCTTGGCGTGGGCCTCGCTGTGCGCGGCGGGCGCCAGTGCGGCGGCGGCCTGCTCGGTGCTGATCAGCGGGGTCGCGTGTGCGGTGCTGCTGAAGACGAGCGACGAGATGAGGATGGAGGTGAGGATGCGTCGTGCCTTGTTCATGGCCTTCTCCTGCAGGGGCAGTGGTGAATGGGGCGGCATGCTAGGGCGGCGCCGGTGCCCGGACGCCAAGGCATCGGCATCTCGCGGCCTTGTCCTACAGCTGCTGTGGCGCCGTTGAATCACGCCATAATCCGGCCCGACGCGGGCGTCGTTCAATGGTAGGACCTGAGCTTCCCAAGCTCATGACGTGGGTTCGATCCCCATCGCCCGCTCCACTTCGACAGTGAGCATCAGTGCTGCCGGTTGCAGATGCAGTTGCGACAGGCCTGACGGGCCAGCACCGTCCCAGGTTGGCTGGGTGGTTGCCCATTCCAGTGGTGAATTGCAGACAGGATCTGTTCGATCACGGGTTGCATGGTCAATGCAGAGTCGAAGCAGGTCATCCAATCGACGAAGCGGCTCTCGTAGTGACGAGCGATTGCCACCTTCTTGCCTTTGATGTGCAGCAGGCGGTCCGGCTCTTCCTTGAAGTACGTCGAACGGAATTCTTTGGGCAGGCTGGATTCGATGGTGTAGCCAGGCGTGAGCAGGCCGACGCAGGAAGGCGAGTTCAAGATCCTGATGTCATCGAGCATCGCCTGCTTGGCAGCGTTGACCTTCTCGGGCGCGATGTCGTCGCCGATGTCGTCGTCGCGATCCATCAGCACAACGAAGTTCCGGTTCAGCCGCGACAAGTCAAGTCGTTGTGTCGTCGAGCCATGGGCACCCAGGTGGGCCAGCACGGCGCCGCCGTGGAACGCAAAGCTGTAGTCGCGGTGCTCAAGCGGCAATGGAGCGCCGATATGGGCGCAATGGAGTGCCAGCCAGTGCTTGATGTAGATGCGGTCTGAAGGGCCCTCGACCCAGATGATGCCGTTGCTGACCCCGTACTCGCCGCCGCTGATGCCGAGCATGTCCAGCATGCGCCGTTCGTCGATCCCGGTATGCAGTTCGTGGGCGCCTGCCTCGAAGAACTTGACGTCCAGGGATGGAGCCGACGCGTTCCAGAGGAAACGGGACTGAAAGCTCATGGCATGCGTGGACAGGAACACTTGCAGCCCTTTGCTCCAAACGATGCGAGCCATCTCGGCGATGACGGCCCGCTGCAGGGCCGGATGCATGTGGCAGTCCGGCTCCTCCAGCACGCAGATGGAACCATCGGGTGCGGCATCCAAGCAAGTCAGCAATGATGCCGCGGAACGCCAGCCCGATGGCAGCGCTTCGGGGCTGACGATGTTCGCTTGGGTTCGATCGTCTGAGAGGTAGGCGGCCAGCTTGTTGCGCTCGAAGACGATGAACACATGACGGTTGTCCATCCATTCGCTGTGCGGCGGGCGTTCTTCGAGGGGAGCATGTGGGTCCGATTCAAGTCCGGAGAGGTGTGCAGCAAGGCGGTTCAGCGTGGCAGCCAACGCGTCGTGGGGCGGCCTCGCGTCACGGTCCCAAACCGAGACGCGGCACTGCAGTGGCGCTAGCGCCCCGTTGAGCCAGGCCGTGGACGATGCGTCGAGTGCGACCTTGCTTACGTTCCTGCAATGCTCCGATAACGTCCCGTTCGCAAGCACAAACAGCTGCACATGCTGATAGTCGTGAAGGAAATCTCCGGCTTGCCTCGGTGGCATGGCAAACCCGTCGAGTGGGTTCGGGAGTACCGTCGCGTGGAGCGCGGCGCCGTTCTCGAAACGCAGGTCAATCAGACAGTGGCTGTCGCTCTTCCTGTTTTCTCGGGGCAGTGTGCCGAGCTTGCCGGGGATGCCAAACATTGCGACAAGGTCCAGCACCGTGCTCTTGCCGGCTCCATTGCGGCCAGCGAAGACGTTGATGTCACCGAACTCGTAGATTTGGCGGTTGTCATGCCAAGCAGCAAGGAGATCGGCGCCCTTGGCCGAGCATACAAAGGGGTTGAGTCGCCTTAGGCCTGCAAACGCAAGCGTGCTGATGCGCGGTCGGCTATGCGTCGCGTGCGGCTGGCTGCTGGGTGCCATGGGCGAGACGCCGCATTTCTCTTCAGTGCTGATATCCATGGATGCGCAGGGTAGGTCTGTTATTGCGGTCTACCGTGATGCCTCACTTATTTCATGCGCATTAAGCCCGCGGCAGTCACCCCTCCACCCAGCTCACCCGTCCGCGCCCCGCCGCCTTGGCCAGATACAGCGCCTTGTCCGCCATCTCCACCAGCCCCTGCCCCTGATTGCCGGCCGCCACGCCCAGGCTGATGGTCACGATGCCGTCCGTGCCGGGGTGGGGCAGGGCCAGCGCGCGCACGGTGTCCTCCATCAGCTGAGCCACGCCGATGGCGCCGGCCAGGTCGGTGTCGGGCAGCAGGCAGACGAACTCCTCGCCGCCATAACGGGCCAGCAGGTCGGTGGGCCGGCGCAGGCAGGCCTTCAGGGCGGCGGCGACGCGGCGCAGGCAGTCGTCGCCGGCCAGGTGGCCGAGCGCGTCGTTGTAGCGCTTGAAGTGGTCCACGTCCGCCAGCACGACGGCCAGGGGCGCGCGGCTGCGCTGGGCGCGGCGCGACTCGGCCTGGAAGCGGTCGTCGAAATGGCGGCGGTTGTGCACGCCGGTCAGGCCGTCGACGAAGGCCAGCTCGCGCAGCAGGTCGGCCTGGGCCTTCAGCGTCAGCTGCGTGCGCACGCGGGCGCGCACGACGGTGGGGTTGAAGGGCTTGGTGATGAAGTCGGCCGCGCCGGCGTCGAGCGCCCGGGTCTCGTCGTCGGGGTGGTCCTGCGCCGTGACGAAGATGACGGCGATGCCGCGCAGCAGCGGGTCGGCCTTCAGCTCGGCGCACAGTTCGTGGCCGTCCATGCCGGGCATCTGCACGTCCAGCAGCACCAGGTCGGGCTGGCGCTCGCGGCACAGCTGGAGCGCGCGCCGGCCGTCGGTGGCCATCAGCACCTGGCAGTCGGCCGCGAACACGCGGTGCAGCGCCTGGATGTTGACCGGCTGGTCGTCGACCAGCAGCAGCCGCGGCTTGCGCCCCGGCGGGCCGAGCCCGGGCATCAGCGGCGTGTGCTCGGGCAGCGAGATCTGCATCATGCGCGGGCCTCCAGCGTGGCGCGCGCCTGTTCGCACAGCGCCAGCGCGGTGCCGAAATCGAGCGAGGCGATGGCGGCATCCAGCGCAGCGGCGCTCTGGGCGTCCAGCACACCCTGCAAATGCGGGCGCAAGGCCTCGTGGACGTCCAGTGCCGCCAGGTCGGAGCCGGCCAGCAGTTCGCCCAGCGTGGCCAGGCGTTCGGTGACGCTGCCGGCAGCCTGGAGCGTGGGTGCAGGCGGGGCGGTCAGCAACTGGCCGGCCAGGCGGTCCAGCGCGGCGAGGTCGGCGTCGCGGCGTTGCAGGAAGCGCTGGCGCCAGTCGGCGTCGGGCGCGGCGGCATGCTCGCCCTCCGCGGCCAGCGCCGCGAGCTCCTCGGCCCCCAGCATGGCGGCCAGGCCGCGAAAGCCGTGCAGGCCGCGCGTGGCGGCGGCGCCGCCTTCCAGCAGGGCCTGGGCCAGTTGGCGGTCCTGCTCGTGCAGCGCGGCCAGCGTGCGCTCGAACAGCTCCACGCGGCCCGACATGCGGGCCAGCGCCTCGGCCAGTGCGATGCCGGCACGGCCGGCGTCGTCCAGCAGCGCGGGCGGCAGCGCGGCTGCGGGCCTGCGGTCGGGCAGGGGCGCGGCGCCGCAGCGGCGCCGCAGCGCGGCGACGACGCCGTCGGGGTCGAAGGGCTTGACGATGTGCTCGTCCATGCCGGCGTCCAGACAGGCCTGGCGTTCGGCAGCCAACGCGCTGGCGGTCATCGCGACGATGGGCAGCGTGAGGCCCAGCTGGCGGCGGATCAGCCGCGTGGCGGTGAGACCGTCCATGACCGGCATCTGCATGTCCATCAGCACGGCGTCGAAGCCGGTGCGTCCGCGCGTCTGCGCCAGCAGCGTCAGCGCCTGCTGGCCGTCGCTGGCCAGCGTGACCCGTGCGCCTTCCAGCTCCAGCAGTTCGCGCGTGACCTGCTGGCTGCCGGGGTTGTCTTCCACCACCAGCAGGCGCAAGCCGGTCAGGCGCTGCGGGGCGGGTTCGGGGGCTGGGCCGTCGCCGCGGCGCTGCTGCTGTGCCGCGGTGACGGCCAGGCTCAGCAGCGTGGCCGTGACGGGCTTGACGAGGAAGCCGTCCAGCAGGGCCTGCTCGATGGCGCTGCGTTGCGCCAGGCGCTCCCGGTCGTGGCTGGTGACCATCAGGAGCAGCGGCGCGGGCCCGAGCTGCTGGCGCAGGCGCACGGCGGTTTGCCAGCCGTCCAGCCCGGGCATGACCCAGTCCAGCAGCACGACGTCTGGCGCCTGCTGCCCGGCCAGTTGCAGGGCCTCGGCGCCGCTGGCCGCGAGGCGGACCTGCCAGCCCAGCGTCTCGGCCAGCGTGCCGATGATGCGGCGGGCTCCGGGGTGGTCGTCCACGACCAGGGCCTGCAGGGCCTGGTGCGGCAGCGATGCTGTGGCCTCGGACGGCAGCGGGAAGCTGAGCGTGAAGCTGAAGCAGCTGCCGCGGCCGGGCGTGCTGTCGACATGGATGTCGCCGCCCATCAGCCGCACCAGGCGGCGGCTGATGGCCAGGCCCAGACCGGTGCCGCCGAAGCGGCGCGCGGTGGAGACCTCGGCCTGCGTGAAGCCGCTGAAGATGCGCTCCAGCTGGTCGGGCGCGATGCCGATGCCGGTGTCGCGCACCGAGAAGGCCAGCGTGACGTGGCCGGGCGTCTGCGCGATGCGCTGGATGTGCAGGACCACCTCGCCGGCGCTGGTGAACTTGACGGCGTTGCTGGTCAGGTTGACCAGCACCTGCTGCAGCCGCAGCGCGTCGGCGATCAGCACGCGCGGCAGCGCGGGGTCGAGGTCGAACAGCAGCTCGATGTCGCGCTTGTCGACGGTGGCGGCCAGGATGACGGAGAGGTCGCGCAGCAGCTCTTCCAGCCGCGCGGGGTGGGGGTCCAGCGCGAGGTGGCCGGCCTCGATCTTGGAGAAGTCCAGGATGTCGTTGAGCAGGCCCAGCAGGCCGCGCGCGGCGCCCTCGCTCTTGACGGCGTAGTCGCGCTGCTGCGGGTCCAGCGCCGTCTTCTGCAGCAGGCGCAGCATGCCCAGCACGGCGTTCATGGGCGTGCGGATCTCGTGGCTCATGTTGGCCAGGAAGCGCGTCTTGGCGTGCGAGGCGCGCTCGGCGGCCAGGCGGGCCTGGGCCTGCGGCGTGAGGTCCAGGCAGGTCAGCACCAGGCCGCCGTCCGGCAGCGGCGCGGTGCGGGCCTCGATGAGGCGCTCGCCAGCGCGGTAGGTCTCCAGGCGGTTGGCGTGCGTGTCGCGCCCCAGCGCCAGCGCGGCCTCCACGGCCGCCCGGGCGGCCTCGCCCTGGCCGTAGTCGCCCCGGGTGGCGAAGAAGGCGATGAGGTCGTCGAAGCGCAGCGGCGGCTCTTCGAACAGCGAGGCCGGGATGCTGAGCAGCCGCTCGAACTCGGCGTTGTGCACCAGCAGGCGACGCTCCGCGTCGAACACCGCCAGGCCGCAGGGCAGGTGGGCCAGAACCTCCCGGATCAGCGGACTGGGCGCAGGCCTGTGTCGGTGCCCGGCACCCATGCCTCCTTGTTGCTCCCTCGCCGACATTGCGCTCCCGCCGTTGGCATCCGGCCTGCAGTGCCGGACGCTGCGAGTCTAGGACGGTGGTGTCCGGCCGTCAGCGCGCGCGTCGCTGCAACGAGCGACGGGTTTGCCCTAGGCGGGCGCCTACTCGCGCACGATGCGGCCCGGCGCAACCCGCTCCACGGCCTTGGGGTCGGCCTTCAGCAGGTCCACCAGCGCGTCGATGTCGGTGCCCAGCACGGCGCGGTCGCGGCCGTGCTTGAAGCCGGCCTGGGCGTCGCCGCCTTCGGACAGGAAGTTGTTGACGACGATGCGGTAGTCGCGCGTGCGCTGCAGCGGCTGGCCGTCGACGAGGATCTCGCCCAGCTGCGGCGTGCCGTCGGCACCGCTGCGCCAGCGGTAGCGCAGCGTGGAGGAGGGCTGCAGCAGGCGCGGCTGGGCGTCGCCCTTGGGCAGCGCGCGCTGCAGGATGTCCCAAAGCTGCTGGCCGGTCAGCGTCAGCACGACGATCTCGTTGCCGAAGGGCTGGATGGCCAGCAGGTCGCTCATGGTGGTGGGTTTGCCGGGCTCCACCACCAGGTCGGCGCGGATGCCGCCGGGGTTCATGAAGGCGATGTCGGCCGGGCCCTGTTTGCGCGCGAAGGCGAGCTGGCTGTCGGCGATCAGGTTGCCCAGCGCCGAGTCGCCATGCGGCTCCCTGGCGTTGCGGGTGGCGCCGCGCGACAGCGTGGCGACCGGCTTCATGCGGGCGGCCTCGGTCAGCGCGGCGGCCTGGGCGACCAGCGCTGCCAGCGCGGGGTTGGGCGCGTAGACGGACTGCAGCACCGGGTGGTTGACGGCCTGGGCGTCCAGCACGCGGCCGCTGTCGTCCAGCTTCAGGCGGCTCTCGGTGATCCAGCCACCGTAGCTGCCGGCCTGCACGACGAGGCGGCCGTTGATCTTGCAGGTGTAGGCCTGGTGGGTGTGGCCGCCGATGATGATGGCGTAGGCCGGGTCCAGGCGCTTGGCGATGTCCAGCACGCGACCGCTCAGCGTCGGGCAGGCGTAGGTTGGATCGTTGGCCGCGCCGTCCTTGCCCTGCACGCCGCCCTCGTGCATGACGGCCACCAGCACCTGGGCGCCCTCGGCCTTCAGCTGCGGCACCAGCGCGTTCAGCGTGTCGGCCTCGTCGGCGAAGCGGATGCCCTTGATGGCCTTGGCGACGATGACATGCGGCGTGTCCTTTGTGGCGACGCCGGCGATGGCGACCTTCAGGGTGCCGGCCTGCTTGTGGACGTGGGTGGGCAGCAGCGGCTGGCCCGTCGCGGCGTCCAGCACGTTGGCGCCCAGGAAGGGGAAGCCGGGCCCTTTGTAGCCCGGCCACAGGCAACCATTGGCGCCGCATTCGCCGCGCGCCTGGCGCAGCAGTTCGGGCAGGCCGGCGTCCAGCTCATGGTTGCCCAGCGCGCTGGCGGCGATGCCGAGTTCGCCCATGGCCGCCAAGGTGGGCTCGTCGCGCAGCAGGTTGGAGATTTGCGGCGAGGCGCCGATCAGGTCGCCGCCGGCGACGATGACGGCGTCGGGGTTCCTGGCCTTCAGCTGCGCCATGGCCGTGGCCAGGTGGGCCACGCCGCCTGCCGGCTGCGGCTTGACCTCGCCGGTGGCCGGGTCGGGAAGGCGCGGCATCAGCGGCGTCGGCTTGGACGGCTGGATGTTGCCGTGGAAGTCGTTGATGGACAGCAGCGTCAGCTCGCGGGTCTTGGGCGGCTGCGGGGTTGCGCAACCGGCAAGAAGGGCAGCGGCCACGGTGATGGCGGAGGCGATGCGCAGGGCGGCGGGGAGGGGCATGGAGCGCGGCATGACGTGAGGCGGAAGGGCGCCGATGTTAGGTGTGGGTTTGTTGCAGGAGTTTGTCGCGAAATCACGACATTTAGAGAAAAGTTTACAAAGAAGTCGAAATGCACTTTCGTGGTGCATTTGGTGCCGTCCTGCAGGGCGTCGAGAGCGGCGACAGCAGCCAGGGCAGGCCGGGGCGGGCATGGCGGCGACGCACTCCGACAGTGCCCGGACGCCGGGGGCAGTGTCTAAAACGGGCCACATCTGACTTACCCGTAAAGTTCTGTCACAGAAAGTCATGACAATTCCGAGGCGGTCGCAAAACGACCCCAGTGCCGTCGTTGGAGCGGCATCTCACCGAATTTTGTTTAGCCCGCGCGCGTTGCCGCGCCCACTAGGAGTCTAGGAATGAAGAGCAGACTGTTCTGCAAGACGGCCACCGCTCTGGCCGTTTCCGTACTGGCAACCGGCATGGTGCACGCCCAGACGGCGCCTGCCGACCCGGCCAAGGAAGAAGCGGCACCGCGCGCGCAGGAAGACAAGGTTCGCCTGGGCACGATCACGGTGGTCGGCTCCGCCAACAAGCTGGGCACCGGCATGATGCTGAACGACGATTCCGTCAAGGGTCGCAGCACCATCACCCAGGCGGCGATGGAAAAGGAATTGGGCACCGGCAACGTGCTGCAGAGCATTGCCCAGTTGCCCGGCGTGAGCACCTACAACTACGACGCCACGGGTCTGTTCGGCGGTGACGTCAGCATCCGTGGCTTCGCCTCGGACCAGATCGGTTTCACCGTGAACGGCGTGCCGGTCAATGACTCGGGTGGCTATGCCTTCTACGCCCAGGAAATGATCGACAAGGAGAATGTCTGCACGGCTTCGGTGGCACAGGGTTCTCCGGAACTTGAGTCGCCGAACAGCGGCGCCACCGGTGGTGCGGTGAGCATGATCACCTGCGACCCCGCCAACACTCGCCGCGTTCGCCTGACCCAGACTCTCGGTGGCCTCAACCTGAATCGGACGTTTGTGCGCGTTGATTCGGGTCGTTTCGCCAACGATATGGCCAAGGTTTTCCTGAGCTATTCGCACGCCGAGGTGGACAAGTGGAAGGGCCTGGGCTCTGCCCGCAAGGACCACATCGACGCCGGCTTCTCGCTCGACCTGAACGAGGACAACAAGATCCTGGGCTCCATCCTGTACAACCGGATGGTCAACCAGAACATCTCCAACGTCAGCCTGGCGCAGCTCAACAACCCGGCGCAGGGCTACTTCTACGACTTCACGTCGCCGACCTTCAATCCGTTGAAGACGCCGGGCGCCGGCGCGCAGACGGACGTGGCGCAGTCGCCGATCTTCTACGGCATGTCGTTGAATCCGTTCAAGAACGTCATCGCCTCGCTGTCGGGTTCTTTCAAGATCGCCAACGACACCTACCTCAAGGTCCAGCCCTACATGTGGTACGGCTTCGGCAATGGCGGCTGGTCGCAAACCCTGCTGCAGGAAGGCACGATGCCGATCGGTGGCGCCGTCGACATCAACGGTGACGGAGACACGCTGGACCGCGTGGCCGTGGGCCGCGCCAGCGTGACCAAGACCAATCGCCCGGGCGTCACAGCCGAAGTCAACACCACGCTCGGCAACCATTTCCTGAAGGTGGGCCTGTGGTACGAGCGGGCCGAGCACCGCCAGACTCAGCCGGCCGTGAAGATCGGCGCCGACGGCGTGCCGACCGACATTTGGCTGCAAGAGGGCTGCGTCAAGCGTGCCACCGGCGATTGCTACTCGGCGCGCAACACGCAGACGATCAGCACGGTCTACCAGCTCTATTTGAACGACCAGATCAGCCTGCTGAACGACCGCGCATTCATCAACCTGGGCTTGAAACTGCCGACCGTCGTCCGTGACGTGACCAATTTCGCCAACGAGACGGGCTATCCGACGTACACGGGAACGCCCGGCAACTATGTTGCCGGTGGCCGTGTGTACGACAAGGACTTCAACATCAAGCGGACTTTCCGCGAGGTGCTGCCGCAGTTGGGGGCTCGCTTCAAGCTCGACGGCAAGCAACATGTCTTCGCCAACGTGTCGAAGAACTTCCGTGCGCCGCCGAACTATGCCTACATGGTCAGTTCCAGCGGTGTCTACGTGGCCTCCATCAACGGCGGTGCGGTTCAGCCCATCAAGGAAGTCGATTCGGAAACGACGGTGATGGTCGATGCGGGCTACCGCTTCCAGTCGCGTGACCTGTCGTTCACGGCCACGCTGTTCAGCTCGGACTTCAAGAACCGCCAGGTGCAGGTGGTCGATGAAGAATCCAAGCTCAGCACCTACCTGAATGCGGGCGGTGTGAAGAACCGCGGCATGGAGCTGGAACTCGGCAGCGGCGTCTACAAGGGCTTCTCGGCCTACGGTTCGCTGACGCTGCAAAAGAGCCGGATGAAGGAGAACCTGCAGCTGACGGCGACCGGCGCACTGCCGACCGCTGGCAAGCAGTTCGCCAAGACGCCGGAAATGATGGCCGCGCTGTCGGTGCAGTACGAGCAAGGTCCGGTGTACCTGCGCTTGAAGG
Source organism: uncultured Roseateles sp. (assembly GCA_946480605.1). The sequence continues at coordinate 18,073 of CAMLKW010000061.1, forward strand.
GCAAGTACACCGGCGCTCAATATGCCGACCTGATGAATCAGGAGTCCATGCCGGGCCACTCGATGTTTGACCTGGACGCCGGCTACACCTTCCCGAGCTGGGGCATGCTGAAGAATCCCAAGCTGCGCCTGAACATTGCCAACCTGGGCGACAAGCGGGCCCGCGCAGGCGTGTCGTCGATCATCTCCAACGCAGCGGCGACCCCGCTGCAAGGCTCGGGCGCGAACTGGAACGGCAGCACCGCCTTCTACTACCTGCTGGCTCCGCGCCTGACCACGCTGACCTTCAGCGTCGACTTCCAGTAAAACCAATTGAGACGGCTGCCGGGATTACCAGCCCGGACAGCCAGATCGGTAACCGCGAGTGCAGCCAGAAGCTGCCTCGCGGTTTTTTGTTGTCGACTAGCGCTGCAAGTCGCCCAGGCAGAGGTACTTGGCCTCGACGTAGTCGTCCATGCCCTGGCGCCCGCCCTCGCGGCCCAGGCCCGATTGCTTCACGCCGCCGAATGGCACCTCGGCCGTCGAGATCAGCCCGGTGTTGACGCCCACCATGCCGTACTCCAGCGCCTCGCCGACGCGGAAGATGCGGCCGATGTCGCGGCTGTAGAAGTAGCTGGCCAGGCCGAACTCGGTCGAGTTGGCCAGGCGGATGGCGTCGTCCTCGGTCTGGAACCTGAACACCGGCGCGACCGGGCCGAAGGTCTCCTCGCGCGAGCACAGCATCTCGGGCGTCGCATCCGCCAGCAGCGTGGGCTCGAAGAAGTGGCCCGGCGCACCTTCGACCCGCTTGCCGCCGGTCAGCACCTTGGCGCCCAGCGCGATCGCGTCGGCCACATGGGTCTCGACCTTCTCCAGCGCCGCCGCGTCGATCAGCGGGCCGACGTGGATGCCGGCCTCGAAGCCATTGCCGGTCTTCAAGGCGGCGACCTTGGCCGCGAACTTCTCCAGGAAGGCGTCGTACACGCCGGCCTGCACGTAGATGCGGTTGGCGCAAACGCAGGTCTGGCCCGCGTTGCGGTACTTGCTGGCGATGGCGCCGTCCACGGCAGAGTCCAGGTCGGCGTCGTCGAACACGATGAAGGGCGCATTGCCGCCCAGCTCCAGGCTGAGCTTCTTGACGGTCGGCGCGCACTGGCGCATCAGGATGCGTCCCACCTCGGTCGAGCCGGTGAAGGACAGGTGACGGACCACGTCGCTCTCGCACAGCACCTGGCCGATCTCGATCGACTGCTGCGAGTCCGCCGTCAGCACGTTCAGCACGCCGGACGGCATGCCGGCGCGCTGGGCCAGCTCGGCCACGGCCAGCGCCGTCAGCGGCGTGGCCTCGGCCGGTTTGATGATGACGGTGCAGCCGGCGGCCAGCGCGGGCGCGACCTTGCGCGTGATCATCGCCAGCGGGAAGTTCCACGGCGTAATGGCCGCGCAGACGCCGATGGCCTGCTTGATGACCAGGTAGCGCTTGGTCGGGTCGGTGGTCGGGATGGTCTCGCCATAGACGCGCTTGGCTTCTTCCGCAAACCAGTCCAGGAAGCTGGCGCCGTAGACCACCTCGCCGCGCGCCTCGGCCAGCGGCTTGCCCTGTTCTGCCGTCATCAGCCGGGCCAGGTCGTCGGCGTGCTTGATCAACAGCTGCTGCCAGCGCACCAGCACGGCGGCGCGCTCCTTGGCGGGCTTGGCTTTCCAGGCGTTCAAAGCATTGGCGGCGGCGGCGATGGCCGTGCCGGTCTCGATGCGGCCGAGGTTGGGCACCTGGCCCAGCTCGCGGCCGGTGGCCGGGTCGGTCACGGCGAAGCTGCCGGTGCCGTTGACCCATTCGCCGTTGATCAGCGCCTGGCTGCGCAGCAGGCTGGCGTCGTCCAGCGCGTCCAGCGGGGAATTCGCGTCCATCGGGGTTCTCCAATCCATTTGAACGTCACTCTACCCGTGGAGATCGAAGCCCCCTCTCTACAATCGCCCCTCTTTGTCACCGACCTTTTCCAGGAAGCCCCGGAATGAAAGCCGCCGAGATCCGCCAGACGTTTCTGAAGTTCTTCGAGTCGAAAGGACACCAGATCGTCGCGTCCAGCCCCGTCGTGCCGGGCGACGACCCGACGCTGCTGTTCACCAACGCGGGCATGAACCAGTTCAAGGACG
>CAMLKW010000062.1 GCA_946480605.1 uncultured Roseateles sp.
CCGCCGGACAGCGTGGTGGCGGCATCCGCCACCACGGTGCCACCCGATCCCGCCATCTCCAGCGCGTTGTCGATGCTGCCCGCGGCCGTCAGCGTCAGCGTGCCGCTGTTCAAGGTGAGCGTGCCGCTGCCGAGATTGGCGTCACCCGCCACGCTCAGCGTGCTGTTGTTGCGCACGAACACGGCGCCGCTGTGGCTGCCGCTGCTGTTGCCCGACAGCGTCAGCGTGCCGCCGCCGTCGATGTAGAGCGCGTTGGCCCCCGAGAGCTGGCCCGAGAACGTCGTGCTGGCGCCACCCGCGAGCATCAGGTAGCCGCTGTTCAGCGACACGGTGCCGGCGCCGGCGATGGAGGCCACCGTCTCGTCCTGCATGACGCGCAGCGTCGCGCCCGCAGCCACCGTCACGGCCGACGCGTCGGCAATGGCGCCGCCCGCGCGGTTGGCGTCCAGCGTGCCGGCCGACACGGTGGTCGCGCCGCTGTAGCTGTTGTTGCCGGTCAGGGCCAGCGTGCCGCTGCCCGTCTTCGTCAGGCCGCCGGTGCCGCCGATGGCGCCGGCAAAGCTGCCGCTGCCACCGTTGCCGCCCGCCGTCAGCGTGTAGCTGCCGAGGCTCACGCTGCCATCGCCGGTCAGCGAGCCCACGACCTCGCTGGCGGACAGGTTCAGCGTCGTGCCGGCGCTCATGACGACGGCCGAGGTGTCGGCGATGGCCGCCCCGCCGGCCAGCGTCAGCGAGCCGGCGCTCAGCGTGGTGTTGCCGGTGTAGGTGTTGCTGCCCGACAGCGTCAGCGTGCCGCTGCCCTGCTTGGTCAGCCCGCCCGTGCCGCCGATGGCGCCCGAGAAGCTGGTGCTGCCGTTGCCGCTGGTGGTCAGCGTGTTCGCGCCCAGCGACACCGCGCCCGCGCCCGCCAGCGAGGCGATGGTCTCGGCGGCATTCAGCGCCAGCGTGGCGCCCGAGCTCACCGTCACGGCCACCGCATCGTTCAGCGCCGCGCCGCCGTTCAGCGCCAGCGTGCCGGCCGACACGGTGACGGCGCCGCTGTGCGTGTTGCTGCCGCTCAGCGTCAGCGTGCCCGCGCCCGTCTTGGCCAGGCTGGCCGACCCCGACAGCGTGCCCGACAGCGTGGCGGCGTTGGGCGTTTCGATGGTGGAGGCGCCCGTCACTGCGATGTTGTGGCTCAGCGTCACGCCGCTGCCGTTGATCAGCAGCGTCGAGCCGGCCAGCGTGAGGGCACCGCTGCCAAGGTTGCTGGCGTCGTTGATCGCCACGACGCCGCCGGTCAGCGTGGTCGTGCCGGTGTAGCTGTTGTTGCCGGTGAGGCTGATGCGGCTGTTGGCACCGCTGCCCGGCGTGATGCCCAGGTTGCGGCTGCCGCCGCTCTCGGAGATCGTGCCGCTGAAGGTCACGTTGCTGTTGCCCGAGTTGCCGTTGGCCAGCGTGGCGTTGCCGGCCAGCACGATGTTGTTGGCCACCGTCATCGTGCCGACGCTGATGAAGCCCAGCGTTGCACCGCTGTTCAGCACGATCTGGCCCGTGCCTAGCGTGCCTGCGGCATAGGCCACCAGGTAGCCGTTGTCCACGGTTTGCGTGCCGCTGTGCGTGTTGCTGCCGTACAGCGACAGGAAGTAGGCGGCGCCTGCCTTGGTGTAGTTGCCGGCGCCGCTGAGGTTGCCCTTCAGGATGATGTCCGCGACCGTGGTCGTGAACGTGGCCCCACCGCCGCCGATGACGACGTCGCTGCCCAGCGTCAGCGCGCCGCTGCCGGTGGCCGTGGTGAGGCCGGCACCGTCCAGCGTCAAGGTGCCGGTGCCGGTGTGGGTCAGGGCCGCACCGTTGTTGGTGATGGAGCCGCTGCCGTTCAGCGTGCCGGACAAGGTCAGCGCACCGCTGCCCGACTTCGCGAAAGTGGCGCCGCCGCTGCCGATCAGCATCACGTTCGACAGCGTGTGCGCCGCAGTGCCGGTGTCCTGCAGCGTGCCGCCGTCCAGCCTCACAGCGCCGGATGACAGGTGGTCGACCTCGGCGATGCTCAGCGTGCCGCCGTTCACGGCGATGTTGCCGCTCATGCCCGCGCGGTTGCCGGTGTTGGCCAGCACCAGCGTGCCGGCGCCGCCCTTGTCCAGCGTGCCGCTGCCGGCCAGCGCCGCGGCCAGGGTGACGCTGCCGCTGGCGTTCGTGAAGCTCAGCGTCGTGCCCGCCCCCAACGTGATGGTGGCGCCGCTGCTGACGGTAAGGCCGGCCGCCGCATCGGCATTCAGCGTCAGGCTTTCGTTGAGGGCCAGGGCGCCGGCCAGCGACACGCTGGCGCCGTTGAAGGCGCTGCCCAGCACCAGGGTCTGGCTGCCGGTGGCGTCCGCCGCGGCGATGGCCACCGCCTCGCTCAGGCTCACGCCGTTGCTGATGTCGATGGTGGCGGTGTCGGTGGTGTTGGTGACGTAGATGCTGTCGCTGCTGACCGTGACGTCGGCCGTCGCCGTGGCGCCGGCGCCGTCCGCCAGCAGCAGGCGCACGGTCGCGTCGCCCGCCGGCGTGTCGTTGCGGTAGGTGATGCGCTGGAGGACGTTGTCCACCAGCGCGCGCGTCGCCGCCGCGGCGCTGCTGGTGAAGCTGATGCTCAGCACACCGCCGGCCAGGCTGTAGGTGGCGAAGGTCTGGGCGCCCGACTGCAGGTTGCCGCTGGTGGTGCCGGTGACCGTGAAGGCCGCGCCCGCGGTGTTGAAGCCGAACACATCGGCGCTCACCGCCGTGCCGGCGCGCTGCACCGTCAGCGTCGCGCCCTGCCAGTTGCCGTTGCCGCCGTTCAGTGCATCCAGCTCGGCATCGGTCGCGCCGGCATTGCCGCCGGCATCCAGCCCCACGCTGGCGCCCACGCCCGCCCAGGTGACGCTGTCGCCGCCCAGGTTGGCCAGCACCGGCGCGCTCTGCAGGCTGACCGACTTGACGCCGGCCGCGCTGTCGGAGTTGCCGTCGTTGACGACGAAGCCGACCGAGCGCGTGCCCGGGGTGGGCGTGCCCGCCGTGTTGGCATAGGTGACGGCCCGCAGCGCGGCCTGCCATTGCGCAACCGTCGCGGTGGCGCCGGCCGAGCTCAGCGACAGCACGCCGCTGCCGCCGTTGTAGCTGGCGCTGATGTTGCCGAAGCTGGTGGCGTTGTCGTTGGTGAAGGCCAGCACATCCTCGCCGTTCTGGAAGCCGGCGCCGATGGACACCGTGGCGCTGGCCAGCGTGCTGGTGTCGGCGTCGCTCAGCGCCAGGCTGGCGTCGACCGCGATGGGCGCGCCGGTGCTGGTGGACGTGGCGCCGCCGCTGGGGGTGACGACCGCCGAGTCGTCGGTGGCGGTGACGGAGAGCGTCTTGGTGACCGTGCTGCTGCTGGTCGAGCCGTCGTTGACGGCGAAGCTGATCGTGCGGCTGGCGGTGTTGGGCGTATCCGACGAGTTGGCGTAGGTCACCGCGCGCAGCGCGGCCTGCCATTGCGCCACCGTGGCGGTCGCGCCGGCCGAGCTCAGCGCCAGCACGCCGGTGCCGGCCGTGTAGCTGGCGGTGATGTTGCCGAAGGTCGTGGCATTGGTGTTGCTGAAGGCCAGCACGTCCTCGCCGCTCTGCAAGCCGCCGGTGATGGACACCGTGCCGCTGCTCAGCGTGCTGCTGTCGGCATCGCTCAGCGTCAGCCCGGCGTCCACCGCAACGGGGGTGCTGGCGACGTTGTTGCCCTCGGTGAAGGCGGTGGTGCCGCCGCTGGCCGAGGCCACGGGCGTGTCGTTCGCCGCCGTGATGCTGACGGTCTTGGTGGTGGCCGAGCTGCTGGTCGTGCCGTCGTTGACGACGAAGCTCAGCGTGCGGTTGCCGGTGTTGGGGCTGTCCGAGCTGTTGGTGTAGGTCACCGAGCGCAGCGCGGCCTGCCATTGCGCCACCGTGGCCGTGGCGCCGGCGGACGTCAGCGTCAGGATGCCCGTGCCGGCCGCGTAGCTGCCGCTGATGTTGCCCATCGTGCCCGGGTTGTTGGTGAAGGCCAGCGTGTCCTGGCCGTTCTGGAAGCCGCCGGTGATGGAGACCGTGCCGCTGGCCAGCGTGGCGTTGTCGGCGTCGCTGAGCGTCAGGCCGCTGTCGACGACGACGGGCGTGCTGGCGACGTTGTTGCCCTCGGTGAAGGCGGTGGTGCCGCCGCTGGCGGTGGCCACCGGGGCGGCGTTGGGGGAGATGGCGGCTTCGAAGTTCAGGTCGTCCAGCGACAGGTACAGATTGGCGCCGGAGATCGTGAAGTGCGTGATGTACTGGAAGGCCGTGTTGGCCGACAGATTGATGTTCTGCTGCAGCGTGAATGAGTTGTTGCTGGCGTAGGTGAGCGCGGTCCCCGCCACCGCCCCGTTGTAGGGGGTGATGGTGATATTGGCGGTCGCCTTGCCATCGAAACTCAGGCCCGCCAACCGGAAGATGCTGCCGTCCGCCGCCTCGATCCTGACGCTGGTCGTGCCACCCAATTCGTAGGCGTCAAGCAGCAGGAAGTGGTCGCTGCCGTCATTGCCCAGCGCTGTAATTCCCGAGTCATTGCGCACCAGCGTGTCATAGGTGTTGCTCCCGGTCTGGGTGTACTTGATGCCGTCGAGCGTGAAGATGTTGGTGGCGGCCCCCGAGTTGAGGGCGTTGTCGTCGTAGTTCTCGTCGGCGGGCACCGCCAGCAGCCCCTGGAAGCCGGCGAGGCGGTCCGGCGCCGCGAACAGGCCGGTCTCGACGGGTCCTGTCTGCTGCTCCAGCACCCAGTCGCCGCCCCGGGCGGCGGCGCCGGTGTCGTCCGACGACGCGCTGACGTCCGCGCCCGTGGCGGCGGCCACGCCGGCGATGAAGGCCCGGCCCGCATCGTCGGCACCGGCCTTGCAGCCGTACAGCAGCAGGTCGCCGTCAGGTGCGAGTGCCGCGCCTATGGCCTGCAGGTCTGCCGCGTGCGCGGCCAGCGTGGTCGTCGTCAGCCACACCGAGCCGGCCTGCACGCCGCCAGCCTGGCCATGCGAGACGAGGGAGATGGCGTCCAGGCCCTGGCGCCCCTGCAGGTACTGCGCCATCTGCGCCAGCCCGTCACGCCCGCTGTCCAGCAGCACGACCTCGGTGCCCTCGCGCACGCCGTCGCGCAGCGTCTGCCAGCCTTCCACGCCGGTGTCGATGAACACCACCTCCTGCCGCGGCGTGGCCACGGCCGCCGGCGCCAGCTGCGCCAGATGCTGGGCGGCTTCCGCCAGCGTTGCGGCATGGCCGGCCTCCGCCGCCGTCGCCGTGTCCGCGTGCACGGCCTCGACAACTGTCGCCACCGCCGCCGCATCGAACATCAGGCGCGGCTCCAGCGCCATGGGCCGCAGCAGCGTGCGCGCGGGTGCGACGGCCGTGTCGCCGGTGCCGGCCGTGCGGCTGCCTGAGCTGCGCTTGCCCCGGCCGCTGGCCACCTCGGCGACGGCGACGAAGGTGCGGGTGACGTCGTTCCACAGGCTGCGGTACAGGTGGTTCATGGCGAGGGCCTTCGGCGAGGGAAAGGGATCAGCGGGCGGCCGGCGGCGTCACGATGACGCGACCGCTCATGCCGGCGATGAGGTCGGGAAAGCGGCCCCGGATGGCGCCGACGAACTTGACCGACTGGCTGACGGGATCGACGCGCGCCGCGGTGCGCACCACGGCGGCGGGGTAGCTGCGGCCGGTCTCGTCGATGCGGATCTCGAAGGCCGAGCCGACCTTCAGGAAGGCCATCCACTGCGAGGGCGCGATGAACTCCAGCTCCAGCGTCGAGTCGTCGATGATCTCCAGCAGCGGCTGGCCGGGCTGCACGTACTGCTGCTCGCGCACCTTCTGCTCCGACACGCGGCCGGCGAAGGGCGCCGCGATGGCGCACTTGCCCAGCATGACGGTGTTGAACGAGACATCGGCGCGCGCCTTGGCGGCCTCGGTCTGGGCCAGTTCCAGCTCCAGCTTGCCGGCCGAGTTCAGCTCGGCCAGGCGGGTGGTAGAGCGCAGCGTGGCCTCGGCGGCGTCGAGCTGGGCACGGGCCTTCTGCGCCTGTGACTGCTGCAGCGAGCAGTCGAAGGCCACCAGCGTCTGGCCGGCCTTGAAGAAGCCGCCCTCGGCGACGGGCAGCGACTGGATCTTGGCGCCGACCTCGGCGGCCAGCGTGGTGAAGCGCTTGGGCGTGAGCTGGGCGCGCACCTCGCGCTCGACCGCAACGGGCTTGGGCTGCGCGACGGTCAGCGCCGCCTGCAGCAGCAGGGCCGTGCCGGCAAGCCAGCGCGGCGTCGAATGGGACCACAACATCGGCGCGTCCGTTCAGGGCTTGACGGGCGCCTCGGCGGCCGGCAGCTTGCCGGCGTCCCAGGCCTGCAGCGCACTGGCGACGCGGGCGGTCAGCTCGGCGATGGGCAGCGTGTCGCCGGCGGCGATGGCGGGCTCCAGGCCCAGCGTGGCCTGCAGCTTGGAGGCCGCCGCCTGCGCATTGGACAGCGCCTGGTAGCGGCGCAGCTGGGCCAGGATGGCGACGGTCTGCTGCGACACGCGCTCCAGCTGGGTCTGGCGCGCGGCGGCTTCCTGGTTGCTGACGTGCTGCAGGATGCGGGTCTGCACCTGCGCGATGCTGTCGGCGCGTTCGTACTGCCGGATCGAGTTGGCGTACTGCAGCCGCGCCACGTGCAGCTGCGACAGCACGGCCATCTGCATGGCCATGCGCCTCTGGTCGGCCAGCTGCACGCCGGCCTCGGCCATGCGCTGCTGCGCGGGCGCGGCCAGCAGGCCCAGCAGGTTCAGCGACAGCTGCAGCCCGGTCTCGTTCCAGGACTGGTTGATGAGGTAGCGGTCGTCCGAGTGGCGCGTGGCGTAGTTGAACGACAGGCCCGGGAACATGCGCAACATGGCGCGGCGCGTCTCCAGGCGGGCGATGCGGGCGTTGTAGACGCTCTCGCGCAGCTCGGCGTTCTGCGCCAGCGCCTGCTCCTCCAGCTGCTCCACCGGCACCTGCAGCCAGCTCGCGTTCAGCGCGTTGGCCGGCTCCACGACGGCCAGCGGCTGGTGGCGCGGCGCGTTGATCAGTGCTGCCAGCTCGATGCGGGCCGTAGACAGCTCCTGCTCCACCAGCTCCAGCAGACGCAGGTTGTCCAGCAGCTGGCCCTGGAAGCGCAGCGGCTCCAGCGGCGAGCGCAGGCCCTCGGCCTCGACCTTGCGGGCATCGGCCAGCGCCTCCTCGCCCAGCTGCGTGGCCTGCTTCAGCTCGGCGGCCAGCTTCTGCGCAGCGGCCACGCGCCAGAAGGCGGTGCGCACGTCCTGCACCAGCAGGTGCAGCGCGCGCCGGCTGCGCTCGGTGGCGATCAGGTAGCGGTCGGCGCTCTGGCGGGCCGCGTAGTAGCTCTGGCCGAAGTCGAGCAGGCTCCAGGAGAAGGTCAGGTCGGCGGTGCTGGACTTGCGCTCGGACGAGATGGACTGGCCACCGATGGTGCGGCCGGTGGACAGGTCTTCCTGCAGCGTCAGCAGGTCGTTGCTGCGGTCGCGGTAGCCCGCCGAGGCGACCAGCCGCGGCAGCATGTCGTAGCGGCCGGCCTCCATGCCCTCGAAGGCCAGCGCCTCGTCCATGCGGCGCACGCGCCGTTCGGCGTTGTACTTGAGCGCCCGGGCGATGGCCTCCTCCAGGCGCAGCGGCCCGGCCAGCGGCGCCACGTCGCGCTGCAAGGCCAGGCCGTCGGCCTTGGCGATCTCGGCCACCTCGCGGGGCGTGACCGGCTGCGGCTGCAGCGTGGAACACGCGGTCAATGACAGGCCCGCTGCGGCCGTCGACAAGAGCTTGAGCCAGGTTTGCATGTTCAGTGTGGGTGTGTGGTTAGCATGCGCGGAGGCCTGCGGCGCAAGCCCTCCCCTGGCACCATCCTAGGGCAGCAAGCGGTGTGACAGCCCAGGGAAACCGGCAGTAAAGCCGCTTTCTTCACGTCGCGCACAATCGCTCGCCGCTGCCCCGAACCAGCCCTTGACGTTTCCTGCCACCCAACCGCCCCTCCTGCCACAGCAGATCGCGTCGGCGAACCCCGAACAAGTCGAGCTGACGGCCCGCTGGCTGGCGCCGCTCAATGACGCCTTGATGGCCTACTGCCTGGCGCTGCGGGCCGAGGTCGACGCGGCGCTCGCGCCGCAGTTGCCGGACGCCGCGGGCAAGCCCTACCCCTATGGCCGCTGCGAGGAGATCACGCAGCAGGTTCACGCCCGGCTGCAGCAGCGGCTGCGCCGGCCTGGCCATCCGGTGGAGCAGGCGCTGCGCGGCTTCATCGACAGCGGCGGCTGGCTGCGCTCCGTCTGGGGCGTGCTGCGCGAGCAGTACTTCCAGAACGCGTTGCAGATGGGCACGCTGTACGTGGACGTGTCCAACGACACCGTGGTCGTCAGCAAGCCGCCGGTCGAGATCCTGCCCATGGCGGACTCGGGCCTGGTGCCGGTACGCGACCTGGCTCATTTCCGCCAGACCGCCGAGCGCTACTGGGGTGCGACGCTCTATGCCAACCACCTGGTGCCGATGCTGGCGCCGATGCTGCCCATCGTGTCGGTCAGCCCGGGACGGCTGCGGCCGGGCCTGCAGTCGGCCTGCGACTACATGATCGAGCTGATGCGCCGTGACGGCTTCCAGCAGGCCGAAGCCTGGCTGCGCGACGGCCCGCCACCACCACCGGACCTGCGGCTGCCCCACCTGCCCGCCGACCTGCGGCCCTGGACGACCGACCCGCGCCAGGAGGCGCTGCAGGCCTGCGCGCGGGCCCGCGCCGCCGGCGCCGCCACCGACCCGCACTGGCGCGTCGCCCGGGTCAGCGACTACCTGCGGCTGTTGCGCGAGCCCGCCTCACAGGCCTGAGGCTGCTGCACAGGTCGTTGATTTACAATGCGTTTCTGCTCATGACGAGCCCGCCGGCGGCGCTTCCCTGAAGTCCTGCCGGTCGACGTGGAGAACGGCCCCGGCAGCGCCCGGGCCGTTTTCGTTTCCGCAGCCGCAGCCACTGGACACATACCATGTACCGCTGTGCCCTCCCGCTGGTGCTTGCCGCCAGCAGCCTGGTCGCCCACGCCCAGCAGCACCGCCCCTTCCCCGCCCACGCGCTGCGCGGCGAACTGCAGATCACGCAGTTCCCCGAGGCCCGCATGAACGGCAAGCCCGTGCGCTTCGCGCCCGGCGCCCGCATCAAGAACGACGTGAATCTGTGGGTGCCGCCGGCCGGCCTCGCGGGCCAGAAGCTGGTCGTGCACTACACCTTCGAGAGCAGCGGGCTCGTCATGGACGCGTGGGTGCTGAACCCCGCCGAACTGGCCAACAAGCCCTGGCCCACCACGCCGGCCGAATCGGCCACCTGGGCCTTCAACCCCGGCAACCAGACCTGGATCAAGCGATGAACGAGACCTCTCAGAAGAAGGTCTATATCAAGACCTTCGGCTGCCAGATGAACGAGTACGACTCGGACAAGATGGCCGACGTGCTGGGCGCCGCCAAGGGCTACACCCCCACCGACGACCCGGAGCAGGCCGACCTCATCCTGTTCAACACCTGCTCGGTGCGCGAGAAGGCGCAGGAGAAGGTGTTCAGCGACCTCGGCCGCGTGAAGCACCTGAAGGCCAAGGGCGTGATGATCGGCGTGGGCGGCTGCGTCGCCTCGCAGGAAGGCGCCGCCATCATCGAGCGCGCGCCCTATGTGGACGTGGTGTTCGGCCCGCAGACGCTGCACCGCCTGCCGCAGATGCTGGAGGCCCGCCGCGAACAACGCCGCCCGCAGGTGGACATTTCCTTCCCCGAGATCGAGAAGTTCGACCACCTGCCGCCGGCCAAGGTCGAGGGCGCCTCGGCCTTCGTGTCCATCATGGAAGGCTGCTCCAAGTACTGCAGCTACTGCGTGGTGCCTTACACGCGCGGCGAGGAGGTCTCGCGGCCGTTCGACGACGTGCTGACGGAGATTGCGGGCCTCGCCGACCAGGGCGTCATGGAGATCAACCTGCTGGGCCAGAACGTCAATGCCTACCGGGGCAGGATGGGCGACACGGCCGAGTTCGCCGACCTCGCCCTGCTGCTGGAGTACGCGGCAGAGATTCCCGGCATCCGCCGCCTGCGCTTCACGACCAGCCACCCCAATGAGTTCAGCCCGCGCCTCATCGAGGCCTACGGCAAGATCCCGCAACTCGTGAACCACCTGCACCTGCCCGTACAGCACGGCAGCGACCGCATCCTGATGGCGATGAAGCGCGGCTACACGGCGCTGGAGTTCAAGAGCATCGTCCGCAAGCTGCGCGCCATCCGCCCGGACCTGCGCCTGGCCAGCGACTTCATCGTCGGCTTCCCCGGCGAAACCGACGAGGACCACGCCAGGCTGATGAAGCTGGTGCACGATGTCGGCTTCGACGCGAGCTTCAGCTTCATCTTCAGCCCCCGCCCCGGCACGCCGGCGGCTGCCTTGGAGGACACGACGCCCTACGAGGTCAAGGTCAAGCGCCTGCAGGAACTGCAGGCCGCCATCGAGGCGCATGCGCTGACCATCTCGCAGGGCATGGTCGGCCGGGTCGAGAAGGTGCTCGTCACCGGCAACGCCCGCAAGGACGCGTCCGAGCTGATGGGCCGCACCGAGTGCAACCGCATCGTCAACTTCGCGGGCTCACCCAGGCTGATGAACCAGCTGGTGGACGTGCGCATCACGACCGCGTTCGCGCACTCGCTGCGCGGCGAGGTCGTCACGACCGAGGACGTGCTCAGCGCCTGACACTGAGCAGCCACCACTGCGGCAGGGCGACGCCGAGCACCAGCAACGCGTAGCCGGCCATCTTGCCGTCGCGGCCCAGCAGCAGCAGCGAGAGGACCACGGCGGCGCAGCCACCCGCCGTCCCCCAGCCCCACAGCCGCCGCCACGCCAGCGACTTCGCCTCGCGCCACCACAGCCCCTTGATCGCCAGCGCCAGCAGCGCCGCCAGCCCCCAGGCGGGCGCGAACAAGTTGGCGAGATGCCAGAAAGCGTCGAGAGGGCTCATCCAGGCTTGACCCGTATCAGAAGCGGCAAAGCCGCGAATCCTACAATTCGTCTCCATGTCGGTCTTCGCTCTCGGCCTGAATCACAACACCGCCCCGCTCGATCTGCGCGGGCGGTTTGCGTTCACGTTGGAGCAACTGGCGCCGTCGCTGACCGGCCTGAGGCAGAAGCTGACCGTACCTGTTCAAGGGGCACCCGAGGCCGCCATCCTGTCGACCTGCAACCGCACCGAGGTCTATGTGGCCGCGCCCTCGGCCCAGGTGCAACCGGCCATCGCCTGGCTGGCCCAGACAGGCGGCGTGGACGCCGGCGCGCTGCGCGAGCACGCCTACGTGATGCAGGGCAGCGCCGCCGCGCGGCACGCCTTCCGCGTCGCCAGCGGGCTGGACTCCATGGTGCTGGGCGAGCCGCAGATCCTGGGCCAGATGAAGCAGGCCGTGAAGGAGGCCGAGGCCGCCGGCGCTTTGGGCACCACGCTGCACCAGCTGTTCCAGCGCAGCTTCTCGGTCGCCAAGGAGGTGCGCAGCTCCACCGAGATCGGCGCCCACTCCATCAGCATGGCCGCCGCCGCCGTGCGACTGGCCGGCCAGCTGTTCGAAGACCTGGCGCAGACGCGCGTGCTCTTCGTCGGCGCCGGCGAGATGATCGAGCTGACCGCCACGCACTTCGCCGCGCGCACGCCGCGCCACATGGCCGTGGCCAACCGCACGCTGGAGCGCGGCGAGAAGCTGGCCATCCGCTTCGGCGCCGAGGCCGTGCGCCTGTCCGACCTGCCCGAGCGCCTGCACGAGTTCGACATCGTCGTGTCCTGCACCGCATCCAGCCTGCCGCTGATCGGCCTGGGCGCCGTCGAGCGAGCGCTCAAGAAACGCAAGCACCGCCCGATGTTCATGGTCGACCTGGCCGTGCCGCGCGACATCGAGCCCGAGGTCGCCCAGCTGGACGACGTCTACCTCTACACCGTCGACGAACTGGCCCAGCAGGTGCAGACCGCCGGTGAGAAACGCCAGGCCGCCGTCGAGCAGGCCGAGGCCATCGTCGAGACCGGCGTGCAGAGCTTCATGCACTGGCTGGACCAGCGTCACACCGTGCCGCTGATCCAGGCCCTGCACGCCCAGGCCGACGACTGGCGCGCGGTGGAGATCGCCCGCGCGCGCAAGCTGCTGGCCAAGGGGGCCGACATGGACGAGGTGCTGGACGCGCTGTCCAAGGGCCTGACGCAGAAGCTGCTGCATGGCACGCTGGCCGAGTTGCACGCCAGCGACGGCGAGCAGCGCCTGCAGCTGGCGCAGACCGTCTCTCGCTTGTTCCTGCGCGGCAGGCAGTCCTAGCGGCGCTCACCGCCGCCGCCCGGCGCCACCGCTGCGCCGCTCCTGACTGCCTTTCCATCGCCCGCCCATGAAAGACTCCCTGCGCCAGCAGTTCGACCGCCTCGCCTTCCGCCTCGCCGAGCTGGACACCATACTCGCCGACGGCAGCATCGCGTCGGACATGAAGCGCTACCGCGCGCTGACCCGGGAGCAGGCCGAGGTGTCGGGCCTCGTCGAGCGCTACCGCCGCTATCAGGCGCACGAAGCCGACCTCGCCGCCGCCCGCGACATGCTGGCCGACCCGGAGATGGCCGAGATGGCCCGCGAGGAGATCGCCACCAACGAGGCCGCGCTGGCCGCGCTGGACCAGGAGTTGCAGCTCGCGCTGATCCCCAAGGACCCGGACGACGAGCGCAATGCCTTCCTCGAAATCCGCGCCGGCACCGGCGGCGACGAGTCGGCGCTGTTCGCCGGCGACCTGGCCCGCATGTACCTGCGCTTTGCCGAGAGCCAGGGCTGGCGCACCGAAATCATGTCCGAGAACGTGTCGGACCTGGGTGGCTACAAGGAACTGGTCGTCCGCGTGGAAGGCGACGGCGTCTACGGTCGGCTGAAGTTCGAGAGCGGCGGCCACCGCGTGCAGCGCGTGCCGGCCACCGAGACCCAGGGCCGCATCCACACCAGCGCCTGCACGGTCGCCGTGATGCCCGAGCCGGACGAAGCCGAGGCCATCACGCTGAACCCGGCTGACCTGCGCATCGACACCTTCCGCGCCAGCGGCGCCGGCGGCCAGCACATCAACAAGACCGACTCCGCCGTGCGCGTGGTGCACCTGCCCACCGGCATCGTGGCCGAATGCCAGGACGGCCGCAGCCAGCACAGCAACAAGGCCAAGGCGCTGCAGGTGCTGCAGGCCCGCATCCAGGAAAAGGAACGCAGCGAGCGCGCCGCCAAGGAGGCCGCCACCCGCAAGGGCCTGATCGGCACCGGCGACCGCAGCGACCGCATCCGCACCTACAACTTCCCGCAGGGCCGGCTGACCGACCACCGCATCAACCTGACGCTGTACAAGCTCGGGCAGATCATGGATGGCGACCTGAACGACGTCATCCAGGGCCTGCTGGCCGCCCAGGCCGCCGAGCAACTGGCCGAGCTGGAAGCCGGCCGCACATGACCGTCGACGACGCCCTCGCCCTGGCCCGCCAGCTCGGCGTCGAGCGCGGCGACGCGCAGACGCTGCTGAGCCACCTGACCGGCCAGGGCCGCGCCTGGCTGGTCACGCATGGCGACTCGCCCGTGCCCGGCGCTGAAGGCCTGCTGCGCCGCCTGGCCGGCGGCGAACCGCTGGCGCACCTGACCGGCTGGCAACCCTTCCACGGCCTCGTGCTGCAGGTCAACCCGGCCACGCTGATCCCGCGGCCCGACACCGAAACGCTGGTGGACTGGGCGCTGGAGCTGCTGGCCGAACACCCCGGCGAGCCCCGCGTCGTGGACCTCGGCACCGGCAGCGGCGCCATTGCGCTGGCCATCAAGGCGGCCTGCCCGCGCGCGCGGGTCACGGCCGTGGACTTCAGTGCCGACGCGCTGGCCGTCGCGCGCGCCAACGGCGAACGCCTGGGCTTGCCGGTGGACTGGCGCCTGGGCAGTTGGTTCGAGCCGCTCGCCGGCCAGCGCTTCGACCTCGTCGTCAGCAACCCGCCCTACATCGCCGGAGACGACCCGCACCTGCCGGCGCTGCACCACGAACCCATCACCGCGCTGACGCCCGGCGGCGACGGCCTGGCCGACCTGCAGACGCTGATTGATGCGGCGCCGCAACATCTGACGCACGGTGGCTGGCTGCTGCTGGAGCATGGCTGGGACCAGGCCGATGCGGTCGCGCGGCGCCTGACCGAACGCGGCTACTCAAGGCAGGCGCTGCGCCGCGACCTCGCGGGCAGGGCCCGCGCCAGCGGTGGGTGCTGGGCCGCTTGAACCCGTCGCCTGTTTGCGTGATCTTTTCCCAC
This sequence comes from uncultured Roseateles sp., assembly GCA_946480605.1. Next base: position 14,323 of record CAMLKW010000062.1, read on the forward strand.
CAGTTCGTCATTCCCGCGAACGAACTGCCGGCGTAGTATCGAATCCCGGTGCCTGCCTTGCACCGCGCAGGAGACGACCATGACCCGCCTCGCCAGCGCTGCAGTACTGAGCCTCTCTGCCCTTCTCAACCTGCCGGCCCTTGCGGCCGAGGTCGACGCCCATCCGCGCTGGCAGGCGCGATTGCAGCTCTCCAGCTCCGACAGCCCGCAAGATGCCCGCCCGCTGCTGGGGGGATCGCGCGTGCTCAGCGCCAACCTGCTGGGCGACTACTACCTGACCCGCTCCGGCATTTCCGGCCTCAGCGGCGGCCTGCGCGCCACCGGCGGCCTGCTGACCGGCCCGCTGTCGATCTCGCAAAGCAGCGGCGGCCTGGCGCTGGGCATGGGCCCGGTGGCGGCCGGCCGGCGCAACCTCACGCTGAATGGCGCCGACGCCTATGCGCTGGAACCCAGCGGCAACCTGTCCTACCTGGGCATCGGCTACACGGGCCGCATGACCGGCGGCGGCCTGTCCTTCAGCGCCGACCTGGGCCTGGTCTCCGGCAGCGTGGGCCTGCGGCTGGGCCGCAGCAGCGCCCAGGGCTTCGAGGATGCGATGCGCGACCTGCGCTTCAAGCCCCTGCTGCAACTGGGTCTGGCCTACAGCTACTGACGGCGACGCGCAAGCGTCCCGGATAATTGTGGTTTTGCCTTACCGAGAACTGCAATGAGCGACGTTCAGCAACGCATCGACGACCTGGTCAAGTCCAACCGCGTCATGCTCTTCATGAAGGGCACGGCACAGTTCCCGATGTGCGGCTTCTCCGGCCGCGCCATCCAGATCCTGAAGGCCGCCGGCGCCACCGACATCAAGACCTTCAACGTGCTGGAAGACGAGGCAGTGCGCCAGGGCATCAAGGATTACGCCAACTGGCCCACCATCCCGCAGCTCTACATCAACGGCGAGTTCGTCGGCGGCTCGGACATCATGATGGAGATGTACGAGTCGGGCGAGTTGCAGCAGGCCCTCGCCGCCTGATGGTTCAAAGGCTCGTCGTCGGGCTGACCGGCGCGACGGGTGCAGCCTACGCGCTGCGCCTGCTGCGCCGCGCGCGCGAGCTGGGCGCCGAGACCCACCTGATCGCCACGCCCGCCGGCATCCTGAACGCCCACCACGAGCTGGGCCTGGATCGCTCCACGCTGGAGGCCGAGGCCGATCACGCCTACTCGCCCGGCGACGTCGGCGCCTGCATCGCCAGCGGCAGCTTCGCGACCGCCGCGATGGTCGTCGCACCCTGCTCGATGAAGTCACTGGCGGCCATCGCCCATAGCCTGGGCGACAACCTGCTGACACGCGCCGCCGACGTGACGCTGAAGGAGCGCCGCCGCCTCATCCTGATGGTGCGCGAGACGCCGCTGAACCTGGCCCACCTGCGCAACATGGTCGCCGTGACCGAGATGGGCGGCATCTGCTTCCCGCCGCTGCCGGCCTTCTATCACCACCCCAGGACCATCGAGGAGATGGTCAACGAGACCGCCGAGCGGGTGCTGGAGCTGGCGGGCGTCGCCTCGGCGCAGCCCAAGTCCTGGACCGGCTTGTAAGCGCCATCAGCCGGGCAAATCCGGCGCTGCTGCGGCGTTTGCACCACCACCGCCACGGAGAAGATCGGCTCCCGACTTCGCTCCGTGGATTTGCGGTGTTATCCAAGCTCAACAACTCCCTGCTCAGCTATCTGAGCACGCAAGGCCAGGCCAGCTCGACCACAAGCGGCGGCACGGCCGGCACGAGTGCCAAGACGCAAGCCCTGTCGCAGGCCGCCATGCAACGCGCCGCGAGCACAGCCAAGGCTGCAGGCGCCGTGCAGGCGCTGGAGAACGGGCAGAAGGCTCTCGCCACCGACCTGCGCGCCGCGATGGCCAAGGCCGGCGTCAAGCTCGGCGGGGCCGTCGAGTTCTCGGTGAAGTCCGACGGCAGCGTCAGCGTCAAGGGCAGCGACGCCGACAAGGCCGCCACCCAGGCCTTCCTGAAGGCCGACACCAGCAGCCCCAGCTTCGCCAGCCGCATCGCCACGCAGGCGCGCGACGCGATGAAGCTGTCCACCACCATCCAGCAGAGCGCTGCCATCTCGCAGGCCGCCAAGATGGCCAAGACCACGGGCGGCGTGGTCTCGCTGTACACCTCGCTGATGCAGCAGACCGCGGCCACCAGCGTGACGTTCTCGCTGTCGGCCGGCAGCAGCTCGCTGACCTATCCCGGCTCGCTGACGGCCAACGCCTGAACGACGAGGCAGTCCTGCGCATCAGGGCTTCTGAACAACGAGGCCGCGGCGCTCCAGCAGCGGCTCGATCCGGGGCTCGTGGCCCACCAGGTCGCGGAACAACACCATCGCATCCTCGCTGCCGCCGCGTGAAAGCAGCTTGGCGCGCAGTTGGTCACCGTTGGCACGCTTCAGGCCGCCGTTGGCCTGCAGCCATTCCACCGTGTTGGCGTCCAGCACCTCGCTCCAGATGTAGGCGTAGTAGCCGGCCGAGTAGCCACCCAGGATGTGGCTGAAGTAAGGCGTGCGGTAGCGCGGCGGCACCGGCGCGAAGTCCACGCCCTCTTCTTTCAGCACCTTGGCCTCGAAGGCCATCACGCCGTCCGCCGCTGGCATCTCGCCGAGCTTGAGTTGATGCAGGCGTTGGTCCAGCAGCGCCGAGCTGAGATAGGACAGCGTCTTGTAGCCCTGGTTGAAGCGCTTCGCGCGCGACACCTTGTCCAGCAGCTCGCGCGGCATGGCTTCGCCCGTCTGGTAGTGGCGCGCGTAGCTGGCCAGCACGCTGGGCGTGTCGGCCCAGACCTCGTTGACCTGCGACGGGTACTCGACGAAATCACGCGGCGTGCGGGCCAGGCTGGGGTAGCGGCTCTTGTTCAAGATGGCGTGCAGCGCATGGCCGAATTCATGGAACAGCGTCTCCACCTCGTCCCAGGTCAGCAGCGTGGGCTGGCCGGCCGGTGGCTTCGGGATGTTCAGGTGGTTGGCCGAGACCGGCAGCGTGCCCTCCAGCGGGTTCTGGCTCACATAGCTGTTGGCCCAGGCGCCACCGCGCTTGGCTGGCCGGGCGTACAGGTCGGCGATGAAAATGGCCAGTTGCTTGCCGTCGGTGTCGAACACGTCGTAGACGCGCACGTCATCGCGGTAGACCGGCAGGTCGGTGCGGCGCTTGAAGCTGATGCCGTACAGCTGCTGGGCCGCGAAGAACACGCCGCGCTCCAGCACGCTGGTGATCTCCAGATAGGGCTTGAGCTGGGCCTCGTCGAAGCCGTACTTGGCGGCGCGCAGCTTCTCGGCGTAGTAGCTCCAGTCCCAGGGTTGCAGCGCGAACGTGGGTTGGCCCTTGGCGGCCTGGTCGGCGTCGATGAGCTTCTGCAGTTCGGCCGCCTCCTGCTTCGCGACGGCGACGGCGGCCGGGGCCAGCTGGCGCAGCAGCGCGGTGGCGGCGGCCGGGGTCTTGGCGGTCTCGTCCTCCAGCACGAAGTCGGCCGGCGTCGCATAGCCCAGCAGCGCGGCGCGCTCCTGGCGCAGCGTCATCACGCGAGCCACGATGGCCGTCGTGTCGTTGGCATTGCCGCGGCTGCCACGCGCCACCGATGCACGGTGCAGGCGCTCGCGCAACGTGCGGTTCTGCAGCTCGGTCTCCAGCGGCTGGACGGTGGTGTTCAGCAGCGTCAGCAGGTACTTGCCTTCCAGGCCGCGCTTCTTGGCCGCATCGGCCGCCGCGGCGATCTGCGCGGCGCTCAGGCCAGCCAGTTCCTCGGCGCTGTCGACGACGATGGCCGAGTCATTGACCTCGGCCAGCACGGCGCGGCTGAAGCGCGCGCCCAGCGTCGCCATCTCGGCGTTGATCGCTTTCATGCGCGCCTTCTGCTCGTCGTTCAGCTGCGCGCCGGCGCGCACCATGTCGCGGCGGTAGCGCTCGATCAGACGCTTGGCTTCGGCGTTGGGCACCGCCTGGTCGCGGGCGGCGTACAGCGCCTCGACGCGGGCGAACAGCTTGGGGTTCAGCAGCACGGCGTCGCGCTGCGCGGCCAGCTTGGCAGCGTAGTCGCTCTGCAACTGCTGACGCGCCGGGTTGGTGTCGGCACCGCCCAGGCTGGACAACAGCGTGTTCGCGCGGGCGAGCAGGCGGCCGCTCTTTTCCCACGCGACGATGGTGTTGTCGAAGGTCGGCGCGGCGGGGTTGTCGGCGATGGCCTGGATCTCAGCCAGTTGCTCGGCCATGCCCTGGTCCAGCGCGGGCGCGAAATGCTCGTCCTTGAGCTTGTCGAACTGCGGGTAGCGCAGCGGCAGCGGGCTGACGCTCAGCAGCGGGTTGTCCGTGGCCTGCGCGCCGGCGAAGCCGGTGGCGAGCAGTGCGGACAGCAGGAAGGGCGCGAAGCGGGTGGCAGCGGGCATGGGCGACTTGTCTTGTGGACGAAATCGCCAAGGCTAACCGCTGCGCCTGCCCCGGCCAGAAGCAACGTGGCCATGTAAAGCCAGCTTTACGTCTGCCCGGGCAGCAGCCACTGCCGGCGGGCGCCGAACACCAGGTTGGGGTACTCGGCCCGGCCGCGGCTGCCGTTGTAGCGGCCCAGTGCCAGGAACAGGTCGCCCTTCTCGCGGTCCAGGTAGTGGCGCAGGATCACGCAGCCGAAGCGCAGGTTGGTCTGCATGTGGAACAGGCTGGCCGCGTTGCCGTCGCCGATGCTGCGGGTCCAGAACGGCATGACCTGCATGTAGCCCCGCGCACCGGCCGTGCTGATGGCGTATTTGCGGAAGCCGCTCTCCACCTGGATCAACCCCAGCACCAGGCTGGGCTCCAGGCCCGCGCGCTTGGCTTCGTACCAGACGGTTTCGAGGAACTCGATGCGGATCTGCGCCTCGGTCTTGCGCTTCTTCAGCCGCTCGCTCATGGCACCCAGCCAGCGCAGATAGGCCATGCGCGAGTCCACGTCGTCGAAGCGCGGCCGCGGCGGCGCGGACTGCGCGATGGCGCTGCTCAGCACCGAGCGCACCGAGTCGATCAGCGGTTCTTCGATCTGGGCGCCGGCCCGCGCCGTCAGCGGCGCGGCCAGCAGGCCCAGGATCGCAGCGCGACGCTTCAAAGCTTCAGCAGGCCCTTCAGGTGGCCCACCACGTCGCCCACGGCCACCTTGGTGGCGGCCTCGTCACGCCGGCCCTGGTACTCGACCTGGCCTTCCTTCAAGCCGCGATCGCCCAGCACCACGCGGTGCGGTACGCCGATCAGCTCCCAGTCTGCGAACATCGCGCCCGGGCGCTCGCCGCGGTCGTCCAGCAGCACGTCGATGTCCAGTGCCTTCAGCTCGCCGTAGAGCTTGTCGGCGGCGGCCTTCACCTCTTCGCTGCGGTCCGCGCCGATGGGGCAGATGACCACTGTGAACGGCGCGATCGCGTCCGGCCAGATGATGCCGCGCGCGTCGTGGTTCTGCTCGATGGCGGCACCCAGGATGCGCGTCACGCCGATGCCGTAGCAGCCCATCTCCATCAGCTTGGGCTTGCCGGTCTCGTCCAGGAAGGTCGCGTTCATCGCGGCCGAATACTTGGTGCCGAGATAGAACACATGACCCACCTCGATGCCGCGCTGGATGGCCAGCACGCCCTTGCCGTCCGGCGACGGGTCGCCGGCGACGACGTTGCGGATGTCGGCGACGACGTCCGGCTCGGGCAGGTCGCGGCCCCAGTTCACACCGGTCAGGTGGAAGTCCACCTCGTTGG
>CAMLKW010000063.1 GCA_946480605.1 uncultured Roseateles sp.
CACTGCCTTCACACGGCAGGGGTCGCAGGTTCGAACCCTGCACCGCCCACCAGACCTCTGGTGACCTGAATGCGTAGCACAGAATCCGGGCGGTTAGCTCAGCGGTAGAGCACTGCCTTCACACGGCAGGGGTCGCAGGTTCGAACCCTGCACCGCCCACCAGACCTCTGGTGACCTGAATGCGTAGCACAGAATCCGGGCGGTTAGCTCAGCGGTAGAGCACTGCCTTCACACGGCAGGGGTCGCAGGTTCGAACCCTGCACCGCCCACCAGAAAGTTCCTCAAACCCGGCCTCGTGCCGGGTTTGTTGTTTCTGCGGTCTGCATGAACCTTTGGCGGCCCGGCAGGTACATAGACGTCTATGCGTTTGTCCAAGTGGCCATTTCAACGACGTCAGCCCGAGGCGGGAGACCCTGTCGCAGCTGCCGAAGCGCTGGAGCTGGCGCTGCTCGACGGCGTGAAGCGAGGGCGCCTGGCGGACTTCGAGAAGCTCTACCGGCTCTATCACCCGCGGCTGTCGCGCTTCCTGTCCCACATGCTGCGCCAGCCGGAGCTGGTCGAGGAGGTGCTGGATGACACCTTGCTGGTGGTGTGGCAGGGGGCGGACACCTTCGGCGGACGCAGCAAGCTGTCCACCTGGATCTTCGGCATCGCCTACCGCAAGGCCTTGAAGGCCCTCGACCGGCGGGACCTGCCCGTCGAGGCCGGCGAAGGCGAGGAGCCCGTCGATCCCGCCGCCGGCCCCGACCAGCAGCTGAACCTGGCGCAGTTGCGCCGCCGCCTGCAAGGTGCGCTGGCCGAACTGTCGCCCGAGCACCGCGCCGTCGTGGAGCTGTGCTACTTCAGCGACATGGCCTATGGTGAGATCGCCGAAGTCGTCGGCTGCCCGCCGGAGACCGTGAAGACGCGGATGTTCTATGCGCGGCGTCGGCTGCGCACGCTGCTGGACGACCTGTCCGGCTTGGGAGTCTGAAGATGAGTGTCGTCGTGCCCCTGGATGTCGATGAGCATGCCCAGGTCCAGGCCTTGCTGCCCTGGTACGTCCGCGGCCAGCTGGATGCGGACGAGATGAGCCTGGTGCGCCAGCACCTGCAGAGCTGCGAGCGCTGCCGCATCGAGCTGGCGGCCGAGCCCGCGGTGCAGACCCTGCTGGGTGCGGCACTGCCGGCGGCCGCGGGCGATGCCGACCGCGGCTTTGCGCGCCTGCGTGAACGGCTGGTGCCGCGCGAGGCCGCGCGTGCGCCGCGCTGGATGCCCTGGGCCCTGGGCCTGCAGGGCGCGGCGCTGGTGGCGGTGCTGGCGCTGTGGCTGCACGACCGGCCGGCCGAGCCGGCCTACCAGGGCCTGTCGGCCGGTAGCGCGGTGGCCGCGGCGGACGCGCTGGTGATGTTCCGCCCGGAGGTGAGCGAGCAGGAGCTGCGCGCGCTGCTGCACGCCCAGGGCGCCAGCATCGTGGCCGGGCCCACCGAGACCGGTGCCTACCAGCTGCGCCTGCCGGCCGCGTCGCTGGACGGCCTGCGCCGCTCGCCGCTGGTGCGGCTGGCCGAGCCGCTGCAGCCGGGCGCCGGCCGATGAGAGTCATCGCCTGGGCCCTGTGTGCCCTCGTGCTGCTGCTGGGCCTGGCAGCGCCTGCGCAGGCCCAGTCGGACGAGGTCGAGCGCCAGCTGCTGGTGATGCTGCAGTTGCCCAAGCCGCATTTCCGCCCCGACGGTGCCTACGCGGGCGCCTATGGCACGGCGGTCGGGCGGCAGGCGCGCCAGCGCCTGGCGCAGGAACTGGCCCGCAGCCATGGGCTGGCGCTGCGCAGCGACTGGCCCATGCCGCTGCTGGGTGTGGACTGCTTCGTGCTGCGGCTGCCGGCCGGCGATGCGCGCTCGCCCGCCGAACTGGCCGACCGCGTGGCACAAGACCCCCGCGTCGCCTGGGCCCAGCCCATCCAGCTCTACCAGGCCCAGTCGGCCGTGCAGGAGCCGCTGTACCCGGCCCAGCCCGTCGCCCAGCGCTGGCAGCTGGCCGAGCTGCATCGCCTGAGCACCGGCCGCGGCGTCAAGGTGGCGGTGATCGACAGCGGCGTGGAGGCCCGTCACCCCGACCTGGACGGCCAGCTTGCATCGATTGCGAACTTCGTCGATGCCCAACCCACGCCGGCCGAGCGGCATGGCACGGCCGTGGCCGGCATCATTGCCGCGCGGGCCGACAACCAGCAGGGCATCGCCGGCGTCGCGCCCGGCGTGCGGCTGCTGGGCCTGCGGGCCTGCTGGCAGGCCGCCGACCAGCGCACGCTGTGCGACAGCCTCAGCCTGGCCAAGGCGCTGCATGCGGCGGTGCTGGACGGCGCCCACATCATCAACCTCAGCCTGGGCGGCCCGCCGGACCGCTTGCTGTCGGCGCTGCTGGACCAGGCGCTGGCACGCGGCATCGCCGTGGTGGCCGCGCAGCCGCTGCGGCCCGATGCCTTCCCGGCCGCCCACCCCGGCGTGCTGGTGGTCGGCGGCGCGCCGCCCGCGCCCAGCGGCGGCGTGGTGGCGCCGGGCCGCGACATCCCCACCACCGTGCCGGGCGGCGGCTGGTCGCTGGTGAGCGGCTCGTCCTTTGCGGCCGCCCATGCCAGCGGCCTGCTGGCGCTGTTGCGCGAGCGCGACCGCCAGGCCTGGCGCGGTGGCGTGGCGCGCACGCTGGTGACGGCGCTGGGAGGGCAGATCGACAGCTGCGCCTCGCTGGCGCGGCACTTGGGCGGCGCCCGGCCGTCCTGCCAGGCGATGGGGCAGACTCTCGACTGATGCCCTTCCCGCACCGGATCGCCACCACGCTGCTCGCCTCATGTCTCGGCTGCGCCCTGCCGGCCCGGGCGGACTGGGGCGGCACGCTGGCGCTGCTGTCGGACGGCCTGGAGCGCGGCGTTTCCTACAGCGGCGGCCGCCCGCAGGCCGTGCTGGGCCTGGCCTGGGACGGGGCCCAAGGCCGCTACGCCGGGCTGCAGCTGACGCACAGCCGCTTCTGGGGCGGCCGGCGTTCCGCCTGGTTGCAGGCCTATGCGGGCCAGGTGGTGGAACTCATCCCCGGTCTGGATGCCGAGGCCGGCCTGCGCGTGCACCGCTTCCCGTCGCTGGGCCACTACGACTTCGCCGAGGCCTATGTGGGCCTGCTGGCCGAGCGCTGGCAGCTGCGCCTGCACCATGCGCCCGATTACTACGGCCTGGCCCAGCGCACCTGGTATGTCGAGCTGAACGGCCGCTGGCCGCTGGCGCCGGGCCTGGCGGCCACCGGGCACCTGGGCGTGGCGGCGGTGCAGCGCGGCGGCCGTGCGCGCGAGGACTTGCGCCTGGGTCTGTCGCGCTCGCTGGGCGAAGCGGCCGAGCTGCAGCTGGCCTGGGTGGCGGTGGGTCGCGGCGGCCCCAGCAGCTGGACTGCCCCACCACGCGGCCAGCGCTGGCTGGCCAGCCTGTCGCTGGGCTTTTGATGCGCGCATGAACCTTTAGCCCTCCGGCCGGCACTCATGCCCGACCGAATTCCTTTGGAGGGCTTTGATGAGATCAACAAGCTGGCGAGGCGCCGCGCTGGCGGCCCTGGTGGCTGCCGTGATGGCGGGTTGTGGCGGTGGCGGTGGCGAGGGGCTGGACGCCAACGGCCGGCCGCTGGGCGAAGGTGAAGATCCCAGCGGGCCGATGCTGGCCACCTTCCGCTCCATCCAATCGCATGTGTTCACGCCACGCTGCTCGGGCTGTCATGCGGGCGCGTCGGCACCCGCCGGCCTGCGGCTGGATGCCAGCAACAGCTACGCGATGCTGGTGGGCACGGCCAGCGCCGAAGTGCCGTCGCTGAAGCGCGTGGCGCCGGGCAAGGCCACCGACAGCTACCTCATCCACAAGCTGGAAGGTCATGCCTCGGTCGGCGCGCGCATGCCGCTGGGCGGCCCCTACCTGGACGCCGCGACGGTCGCGCTGATCCGCCAGTGGATCGACAACGGAGCCGCGCAATGAAGGCCTTGTTCCGACTCCTCGCCGGCCTGGCCCTGCTGCTGCCCGCCTGGGTCCAGGCCGAGCCCTACTTGGCGCTGCGCTACGGCCTCAAGTGCTCGGCCTGCCATGTCAACCCGACCGGCGGCGGCCTGCGCAACATGGTGGGCAACAGCTTCGCGCGCGGCAGCATCGCCGCCAATCCGCTGCCGCAGCCGCTGTCGAACTGGGACGGCAGCCTGCTGGACGACCACCTGCGCATCGGCGGCGACCTGCGCACGTCCAGCAACAGCACGGCCGTCTCGGGCCAGCCGACGCGGCGCGTGGGCGGCAACGAGCAGACGCGGCTGTATGCCGACGTCCAGCTCATCAAGGACTGGCTGGGCGCCTACGTGGACCAGCAGGTCGCGCCCGGCAAGTCGCTGCGCCAGGAGGCCTATGTGCGGCTGCAGACGCCGGGCCTGGGCTGGTATGCCAAGGTCGGCCAGTTCTACCTGCCGTTCGGCTGGCGGCTGCAGGACAGCCTGACCTTCGTGCGCCAGCTCAGCGGCGTCAGCATGACCGTGCCCGACAAGGGCGTGGAGCTGGGCATGGAGCAGGGCGACTGGTCGGTGCAACTGGCCTACACCAACGGCCCGGGCAACCGTGGCACGTCGGGCGGCCATCAGTGGACCGGCTCGGCCAGCTGGCTGCAGCCTTGGGGCCGCGTGGGCCTGTCGGCGGCGCAGGTCAAGGGCGTGGCGGGCAACCGCGACGCCTGGGGCCTGTTCGCCGGCACCACCACCGGGCCAGTCACCTGGCTGGCCGAGCTGGACCTGGTGGGCGACACCGGCTACCCCGAGGGCAAGCGGCGCCAGCTCGCCGGCCTGCTGGAGGCCAACTGGCTGATGGCGCAGGGCCACAACCTGAAGATAGGCAGCGAGCTGCTGGACCCCGACCGCCGCGTCAGCCATGACCACAAGGTGCGCTACAGCCTGGTCTACGAGTACACGCCCATCGCCTTCGCGCAGCTGCGCGCCGGCTACCGCAAGTTCGGCGGCATCCCGCAGAACGCGCTGGACAACCGGCGGCAGACCTTCGTCGAGCTGCACGCCTTCTTCTGACGGCCTGCCGGGCGGCCTCCATGCGTGTGGTGCAGATCTGTGCCGAGCGCGGGCCGCCCGGGCTGGATGCGGCCGGGCTGCTGCGCGCCTGGCCCACCACCGTGCGGGTGGCCGAGGCGGCGGCCTCGGCCGGCGCCGCGGTGCGGGTGGTGCTGCATCACGAGCAGCCGCAGCGGTTCAGCCAGCGTGGGGTGGACTACCACTTCCTGCCGCTGGCCGGCGCGGCGCCGGCTGCGACGCTGGCCACGCTGCTGCAGCAGGCCGACCCCGAGCTGCTGCATGTGCACGGCCTGCATTTCGGCGCCCTGGTGCGCTCGCTTGCAGAGTTATGCCCGCAGCGGCCCCTGCTGCTGCAACACCATGCGGGCCGGCCCGCACGCCGGCCGCTGGGCTGGTGGCGCATGCGCCGCGCGCTGGCGCCGGCGCGCGGCCTGCTGTTCTGCAGCGCCGAGCAGGCCCAGCCCTTTGCGCGCTGGCGGCTGCTGCCGCGCGGCTGCCGCGTCTACGAGGTGCCCGAGTCCACCGCCGTCTTCCGCCCGCAGCAAGGCGCGCCCCGCCTGGCCGGCGACCCGGCGCTGCTGTGGGTGGCCCATCTGAATGCCAACAAGGACCCGCTGACCGTGCTCGCCGGCATCGAGCGCGCGCTGCCGCGCCTGCCGGGGCTGCAGCTGTGGATGTGCTTCCGCGAAGCGCCGCTGCTGCCGGCCGTGCAGGCCCGCATCGCTCGGGGCCCGCTGGCCGGCCGCGTGCATCTGCTGGGGCCGCAGCCGCCTGAGCGCATCGAGCAGCTGATGTCGGCCGCCGACCTGTTCGTGCAGGGCAGCCACGAGGAGGGCAGCGGCTACAGCCTCATTGAGGCGCTGGCCTGCGGGCTGACGCCGGTGGTGAGCGACATCCCGTCGTTCCGGGCGCTGGCCGGCGGCTGCGCCAGCGCCCGGCTGTGGCCCGTGGGCGATGCCGCGGCGCTGGCTGAAGCGCTGGTGGCCGCCGCCGCCATGCCGGCCGATGAGCGCCGTGCCGCCACGCGTGCGCATTTCGAGCGGCAGCTGTCCCCGGCTGCGTTGGGGCGTCGGCTGTGCGAGGTCTATGTCGACGCGTTGCGGCCGTGAGCGGACTGCGCACAGCGCTGCTGCACTACAGCGCGTCCAGCGGCCTGAGCCTGCTGGTGCGCCTGGCCGTGGGCCTGCTGCTGGCACGCTGGCTGAGCCCCGAGGACTTCGGCACCTGGGGCCTGGCGCTGGCGATCTATGGCGGCTGCCAGCTGTTGCGCGACCTGGGCGTGTCGGCCTGGGTGCAGCGCGTGCCGGTGCTGGATGGGCGGGACTGGTCGGCGGCGCTGGGCCTGTCGCTCGCTGCCGCGCTGGCCTGTGCACTGGGCCTGTGGGCGTTCGCGCCGCTGCTGGAGGCCGCGCTCGCGCATGCCGGCCTCTCGGCGCCGCTGCGGCTGCTGGCACTGGCCTTGCCGCTGTCGGCGTTGGGCAGCCTGCTGGCGGCTTTGCAGATGCGCCGGCTGGCGGCACGGCCGCTGGCCTGGGTCGCGCGGGCGGGCGACCTCACGCATGCCGCGCTGGCGCTGGGCCTGTGCGTGAACGGCTGGGGCGCCGCCGGGCTGGCGGCGGCCGAGCTGGGTTGCGGGCTGGTCTGCACCGCCTTGTCGTGGCGGCTGCGCGAGCCCGGCCTGCGCTGGCGGCCGGGGCTGCGGGGCTGGGGCCGGCTGCTGCGCTTCGGCCTGCCGCTGCAGGGCGCGCAGGCGCTGGCCTGGGCCGGCGCCGCCTGGCCCGCGGCCTGGCTGGGCCTGCGGCTGCCGGGGAGCGAGCTGGGGCATTTCCTGCGCGCCCAGGCCACCGTGCAACTGCTGCCGCAGCTGGCCCAGCCGGCGCTGGGCTTCGCGGCGCTGCCCTGGCTGTCGCGCACGCAGTCCGAGGGTCGGCCGCTGGCACCCGCGCTGGAGCATCTGGCGGCGCTGCTGATCGGCCTGGGCTGGCCGGCGCTGGCGTTGCTGGTGTGGGCCGGGCCGCAGCTGCTGGCGCTGCTGTATGGCCCCGGCTGGGCCGGCTGTGCGCCCGGCCTGCTGCCGCTGGCTCTGGCGGTAGCGCTGGGCCTGGCCTGGCTGCCGCAGAACGCGGCATTGACGGCTCGCGGTCTGACGCGCCGCGTCTGGCAGCTGCAGCTCGCGCAGTTGTCATTGCGGCTGCTGGCCAGCCTGTCAGTGGCCGTGCTGTGGCCTGGTTCGGGCTGGCTGGGCCTGGCCTGGGCCTGGGCGCTGGCGGCGCTGCTGGCGTGGCCGCTGCAGGCCGTGGTGGCCTGGCGGGATCTGGGCCAGCGGCCGGCGACCTGGGCGCTGCATGCGCTGGCAGCCAGCGCAGTGGCGCTGGCCGTCGCCGCAGTTCTCGGACCTGTGGTCGGCCTGGCAGCGGCGCTGGCGCTGCTGTGCGCTTCAGACCATCCGCTGCGTGGCGAACTGGCCGCTCAGCTGCCGCGGCGTTTGAGCACCACCAGGAAATGATCGCCCAGCGCACGCACCAGCGGCCGGCCGGCGATGCGGCGGTCCAGCCACCACAGCGCGCGGTACAGCCGCGGGTGGCGCTCGCGCAGCGTCGTCAGATAGGGCGGCGGCACCAGCACGCACAGGCCGCGCACCACCTCCACATCGAACTCGCGCGCGAACGCGGCGCAGAACTCGCCGGGTGTGTAGTAGCGCGTCCAGATGGTGTGGCCGTTCATGCCCACGGCCACCGTCCCGCGCGCGAAGCGCAGCTTCAGCCGCGCCCAGCGGCGCTGGCGCGCGTAGTGCCAGATCTCCCACGGGCACCAGCGGCCGATGACGGTGAACACCAGCCGCCCGCCCGGCCGCAGCAGGCGGGCGCAGTGGGCGGACATGGCCTGCAGGTCGGGCACGCAGTTCAGCGGGCCGAGGTTGGAGTAGGCGCCGTCGAAGCGGCCGTCGCCGTCCAGCAGCTGCAACTCGTGCGCACCCACAGGCAGCGCCTGCACGCGGCCGGCCAGGTCGGCGTCGCGGGCGCGCTGGCGGGTGCGGGCCACCATGGCCGGCGACCAGTCGGTGGCCACCACCTCGTGGCCCAGGCCGGCCATGCGCACGGCGTCCAGCCCGGTGCCGCAGCCCAGGTCGATGAGGCGAGCGGGCGTGGGGAACTGCAGGTCCAGCCAACGCCACATCTCGGCGCGCATGTCCTGGATGCAGGCGTTGTTGCCGCGCGGGCCGTCGTAGTCGGCGGCCACGCTGTCGAAGGCGGCCTGGGTGTCGGTCAAGTGGGACGAGGTGTTCATGGGCAGGAGGTGCGGTCTTGAAGCTGGCGATGGTGGTGCCCGGCGGCGTGGACGCCTCGGGCGAGGTGAAGGTGATTCCGGCGCTGCTGGCCCTGATAGCGCGGCTGGCGGCGCGGCATGAGCTGCATGTCGTGGCGCTGTACCAGCAGCCCGAGCCCGGCCGCTGGACTCTGCACGGTGCCCAGGTGCACAACGTCGGCGCGGGGCCCAATGCGCTGCGGCAGTGGCGGGCGTTGCGCGTGCTGGCGCGCGAGCATGGGCGGGCGCGCTTCGACGTCATCCAGTCGCTGTGGGCCGGGCCCTGCGGCGTGACGGCCGTGCTGGCCGGGCGCTGGCTGGGCGTTCCCGCGGCCGTGCACGTGGCCGGCGGCGAGCTGGTGGCGCTGGACGACATCGCCTACGGCGGCCGGCGCGACCTGCGGGGGCGCTGGCGCGAGGGCTGGGTGTTGCGCCAGGCGCAGGCCGTCACCGCCGCCAGCCAGCCCATGCTGGATCAGATCGCCGCGCTGGGCCGCAGCGCGCAACGCCTGCCGCTGGGCGCGGACCTGGCGTGCTGGCCCGCGCAGCCGCCGCAGCGCCGCGAGCCTGGCGAGCCGCTGCGGCTGATCCACGTCGCCAGCCTGAACCGCGTGAAAGACCCGGCCTGCCTGCTGCACGCCGTGGCGCAGCTGCGCGCGCAAGGCCTGGCCCTGCGGCTGGACCAGGTGGGCGTGGACACGCTGGACGGCGAGGCTCAGCGCCTGGCCACCCGGCTGGGGCTGGACGACTGCGTGCGCTTCCACGGCTTCAAGACCCAGGCCCAGCTGCGGCCGCTGCTGGCGCGGGCGCACCTGCACCTGGTCAGCTCGCGGCACGAGGCCGGGCCGGTGGCGGCGCTGGAGGCGGCCGTGCTGGGCGTGCCCAGCGTGGGCACGGCCGTGGGCCATCTGCAGGAGTGGGATGCGCAGGCGCCGCTGCCTGGCGATGCGCAAGGTCTGGCGCAGCGCGTGGCCGTGCTGGCCGCCGACGAGGACGCGCGGCTGGCGCTGGCCGCCCGTGTGCAGCGGCTGGCCTTGCAAGATGATGCCGACCACACGGCGGCCTGCTTCGAGCGGCTTCATGCGGGCTTGTGCGGGGTGGGCCGGTGATCGAGCGCGCGCTGCACCGCATACAGCGTCTGCACCCGCGGCGGCGCGCCGCGCAGGAAGCGCAGCGCCTTGCGCCACGGCGCCCGCGCGACCCAGGCAGCGCCGCGCAGCGAGGCTTGGGCCCGCACCTGCTGCTGCAGCGTGGCGCGGCTGCGTGCGTCGGGCCACAGGCGCTGGCGGGCGCAGGCCCAGGCCTCGGCCAGCGAATGGCTCCACTCGATGCCCGGCAGCGGCTGTATGGCCAGCCGCGACAGCGACACGGCGCTGAGGGTCTCGCGCTCGCCAACGGCGCGCAGCCGGGCCGGGCAGGCGCCCTGGGCGGCGCGCCAGGCGCTGGTCTGCATGGCCAGCTGCAGGTCGGCGCCGGCATGGCGGCGCGCGAGCTCCAGGCAGGGCCATGCCCACCAGGCCGGCAGGCCGTCGGAGCCGGGGGCCAGGGCTTGCTCCCAGTCGGCCGGCTGCAGCCGAGGGGCCAGCCGGGCCAGGTCGATCAGCTGCACCAGGCGCAGCGCGCGGTTGCACAGGTTGCCGGCGCTGTGCAGCAGCAGGTGGCGCATCAGCGCGGCCGGGCTGGGGTAGGGCTGCAGGCCCGCGGGCAGCTCGGCGCGCCACAGGTCGGCCGTGATGTCCACGCGGCGCACCGGCAGCCGTTCCGCCACGGCGGTGTGCAGCTCGATGCGGATGGCGTTGCCGGCGTGCTCGCCAAACGCCGGCTCGGCCGGCATGCCGGGCGGCAGGTAGTCCACGTGCTTCCACATCTCGACGTGGCGGGTGTAGCCCAGGCCCTGGATCAGCCGGTCCGCGGCGGCGTCGGCCTGGCCGGGCGCGCACAGCAGGTCGATGTCGCCCATGGGCCGGTGGCCCGGCGCATGCACGCCGAGCGCCAGCAGCGCCGATCCCTTCAGGCCGATCAGCGCCAGGCCCTGGGTGCGCGCGGCGGCATCGATGCGTGCCAGCAGCTCGGCGATGGCCTGCTCGCGCAGCCGGCCCTGCCAAGCCTGTTCGGCCAGGAAGTCCTGCCAGTCGGCGGGGCCTTGCCAGCGCAGACGTTCGGCCAGCCGGGCCGACAGGCCGTGCAGAAAGGACGTGGCCATCGCGATGCGCCACTGCCAGGGCGACCAGTCCGGCGCCGTCGCCATGGGCTGGCGCAGCTCGGCGGCCAGGCGCTCGGTGGTGTCGTGCAGCGCGGCCTGCAGCAGGGTGGAAGAGGACATGGGGTTCAAGGAGATGATTGATGAGTGAATCAGGCGTTGCCGATCCGTTCGGCACCGGGCTGGCGCTGGACTGCCGGCGCGACTACCGGCTGCTGGGCGTGCCGTTCGAGTTCCACAGCAACAGCGAGGCCTTGATGGCGCTGGCCGATACGGCCTACCGCGGCCTGCCCGAGCACCGGCTGGTGCACGAGGCCCAGGCGCCGCGGCGCGTGGAGCTGCGGCTGGGGCCGGAGCGCGCGCCCGCCTGGCTGCTCGCCGACGAGCCGCCCGCACCCTGCATGCATGGCGGTGCGGGGCTGCGGCTGGCGGTGGTGGACGAGGCCAATCTGGCCGCGGTGCAGCCGGCCCAGGGGCTGGCCGTGGTGCATGTGAGCCCGGCGCTGCTGGCGCGGCCCTACCACGCGCGCCACGAGCTGGTCGAGTTCGCGGTCTATGTGCTGGCGCAGGCGGCCACCGGCATGCTGCCGCTGCACGCGGGCGCGCTGGCCACGGCGGACGGCGCCGGCCTGCTGCTGGTGGGCGACAGCGGCGCCGGCAAGTCCACGCTGACGCTGCGGGCCCAGCAGGCCGGCCTGCTGTTCCTGACCGAGGACAGCTGCTTCGTCCATCCGCACAGCCTGGCGATGACGGGGCTGTCGAGCTGGCTGCATCTGCGGCTGGACGCGCTGCGCTGGATCGCCGAGCCGGCGCTGCGCGAGCGCATCACGGCCTCGCCCGTGATCCGGCGCCGCAGCGGCGACGAGAAGTACGAGCTGGACCTGCGCGGTGGCTGGGCGCGGCTGGCTGGCGAGCCGCCGCTGCTGCGCCAGCTGGTGTTCGCCAGCGCCGAGCCGGCCGGCACCGGCCCGCTGCTGCTGCCGCTGGACGCCGAGCAATGCCTGCAGCGGCTGCGCCGCACCCAGCCCTATGCCGCCGGCCATGCCGGCTGGGCGGCCTTCGAGCGGGCCTGCCTGCGGCTGCCGGCCTGGCAGCTGCGGCGCGGGGCGCATCCGGACGAGGCGGCGCAAGCGCTGCTCCAGTTGCTCAGAGGTTGAGAGGTTTTCGGCCGTGCCCGAAAGGCGCGCCAAAAGGCCCCTGATCTAGGCGCAAAGCACAGCCATAGCTCTGTCTATGGCGAGCATTTGCAACGACGAGCAGGGGTGTTTTGGCGAGCAAGGCGGGCATGGATGAAAGCCTCTCAACCTCTCAGTTAAGGGCCTCGGCCGGCGCAACCTGCGCCAGCAGCGCCTGCCAGCGCGCGGGCAGGCTGGCGCGCGCGGCCGGGTCCCGCCACTCGACCTCGGCATGCAGCAGCTCGCGCACCTCGCGGTAGAAGGCGCTGCCAAAGCTGCCCTGGAACATCATGGCCAGGTCGGCGCTGTGGTCCCAGTGCGTCTTGGCGCCCAGCTGCGCGCGCACCTGCGCATGGAAGGGTGTGCCCGGCAGCGGGTAGCTGACGCTGACGCCGATGGCATCGGGCCGCGCACGGCGCACCAGGTCTAGGGTCTGCAGCAGCTCGGGCAGGCCTTCGCCCAGATAGCCCAGCTGGATGAAGAAGCCCACGCGCACGCCCACGGCGCGCAGCCGCTCGCGGGCGCGCAGGTTGTCGGCCACCGCCATGCCCTTGTGCATGGCGTCCAGCACGGCCTGGCTGCCGCTCTCGGCGCCCAGCCAGACTTCCTGGCAGCCGGCGTCGCTCAAGGCCTGGGCCATCGCGTCGCTGACCAGGTCGGCGCGGGTCTGTATCGTGAACGGCAGCCCGCCGCCGCCGCGAATCAGTGCGTCGGCAAAGCGCTCCACCCAGTCGGTGCGGAAGCCGAAGATGTCGTCGGCAAACCAGATGTGGTCCGGCTCGAAGCGCTGCTTGAGCATCAGCATCTCGGCCGCCACGGCCTCGGCGCTGCGCTGCTGGTAGCTCTGGCCCCAGATGGGCTTGGCGCACCAGGCGCAGCGGAAGGAGCAGCCCTTGGACGCCGCCATGTTGAGGCTGAACTGGCCATGCGCCGCCTGCCAGACGCGGCGGTAGCGGGCCACGTCCACCAGTTCCCAGGCGACCGGCGCTTCCAGCGTGTCGCTGCCACGCCGCGCGGCGGGCAGCTGCACGACGGCTTGCGGTTCGCCGCGCAGCAGCTGGTCCTCGTGCCAGGCCAGCGCGCCGTCCAGCCCCTGTACCAGCGCTGCCGCGTCCAGCCCGGGGGCGGCCGCGAGGCGCTGGATCAGCGTGGGAATCACGTCCAGCCCCTCGCCGCGGCAGACCGCCGCCGCGCCGGCGCCGAGATACACCTCGGGCGCGTCGCTGACGTCCGAGCCGGCGGCGATGACCTGCGCGCCGCCGGCGCGTGCCAGCCGGATCATCGCCAGCGCCGCCTCGCGCATGCGCGCCAGGCACATCTTGCTCAGGTAGTTGTAGTTGTCCTCGTACAGCAGCACGACGGCCGGCTGCTGCTGCGTCAGCTGCGTGGCGAACTCGCCCACGCCGTCGGCCAGCATGGCGTCGAACACCGCCACCTCGTGGCCCAGCCCCTGCAGCAGTGCGGCGACCTGCAAGGTGGCCAGCGGCGGGTAGGGCCTGGCGCGCTGCGCCTGCTTGGGGTCGAAGCGCAGGAAATAGGAATGGGCGACCAGAACCGACGGCATGCATGCTCCCTGTCGTCATCGCCCGGCCGAGGGGCCGGCGGCGAGACGAGCGGTGGGTGCTGTCGGCGGCGGGAAAGGTTCAAAGCCCGGCCGTGGCCTCCCCCGGAGGGCATGGTGCCAGTCAGGTCAGGGGGGCCTGGATCAGCTCCGGCAGGTCGCCGCAGATGGCCGTGTCGTTGTGCATTTCAATCATCCCGGTGGGGGCCACGGAGAACTCGGCGCTGAACAGGGCGTTGCCGTAATAGACCGTCGCTTCGCAGTGGTACGTCCCCTGTTCGTCGACGTGGGTCAGCCTCGCCACGGACAGCCGGGCTTTCGCGTCGTCAGACAGCACGGCGACGGAGGCAGGCGGCAGCAGGGGGGCCGCCGCGTCGGCCGGGATGAAGAAGGGGCCCTCATCGCCGCGCACGAAGAAGCAGAAGAACTTCAGGTAGTCGAGCACGCAGAGGTCATTCAGCCTGATCGGTGCCTTCGCATTGACCTCGTGGATGGGCGGCGAGCTGCCGTTCAGGCGCATCAGGGACTGCTCGCAGGTCAGGTAGTACAGCGCCAAGTCCTTGGTTTGCCAGTCCGGATCGTGCACCCGGATCAGCACTTCGTTCTCGTACCAGGGCAGCGTCCGGAAATGGACCGCCGTCGTCCTGGGCGTGACGCGGATACGGCCATCGATGGGGTTGAGTTCTGACAGGAAGTTGGCGGCCTGGTCGCCGGTGAAGGGTGTCCAGCCGCAGCTTTCCAGTCCGTCGATGGGCCAGTTGCCCGGCAGCAGCGTGTCGCCGGACCGGTAGGGATGAGGGCTTGCGGCGCCGGGGCTGGCCGACTTGATGGCGGCCACCTGGAAGTCGTTGGCAACCTCCATGGCTGCGGCCTCCCTGATGGCGGCGCCCAGCGTCTCGTTGTTCGCGATGTTGTGCAGCGCCTGCCGCACCACCTTCTTGTTGAGGTGGCCTGCGTCGACGAGGCGCCTCAGGCGCGCGAGGTCTTCGCTGACCAGCGCATCGGCGCCTGCCACGGTGATGCGCTCCAGCAGGGCGTTCGCGACGTTCTGTGTCAGTTGCAGCGAGAACTCGTCGTTGATCATGGTGCGGTTCCTTCGGGCAGCCAGGTGTCGGGGGCGAGGCCCGCCGCGATCTCCAGGCGAGCAAAGCTGGTCGCGGCCTGCACCGCGGCGTGGTGATGTTCCTCCAGCACGGCGCTTGCCGGGAGCGGCACCGCGGGCGCGCCGCACAGAGCGACGAGGCGAGCCCGCCAGCCCTGCACGCGGGGGTCCTCCGGCCCCAGCCATGCGAGCAGCATCGGCAGCATGAGCAGGATGTCCGTGCGCGCGATGAAGTCACCTTCGTCTGTCCCGGTCGACCACATCGCCTCCAACTCGCGCAGCACGGCGTGCTCCTGTCCGGCCATCAGGCGCTGGGTCGCCAAGGCCAGCATCAGTTGCCGACCATCGGCCAGTTGGCTCGTCGTTTGCGCGTCGCGCCGGACGCGGTCAACGAGCCAGACGTCGATCTCGTCCGTGGGCCCCGGCGCTGGCAGCCGCTGAAGCAACAGCTGGGTCAAGGCCTTGCGCACACGCTCGCCGATCTGGGCGATGGCCGTCTCGAAGATGGCTTGTATGGTGGATCTGTGACTGCTGGCGAGATTCCTCAGTAACGACAGGTGGCGTGCAAGGCGCTTCCAGCCATGTGCGTTGGTCGAGGCAGCGTCGAAGCCGTGCGACTGGACGGTGTGCGCGTAGGCGGCCAGGGCGTCACCGACATCGGACCCCTGTAGGTGGCAGTCACTGATCAGGTCGCTGTAGAAATCGACGATCTCGGCAGTGACGGGAAGACCCTCTGGCCGTTGAGCCGCTCGCGCGATGGCCTCTGCAGCGGCCGTTAGGCCTGCGAGCGTGGGTCGCTGGCATTGGTGCTCGTAGTAGGCGAGTTGGCCGGCGATGCGGCAGAGGGCGTTGGTCAGGCGCTTGAGCTGGGGGCGGGACAGCTCGCTGGACAGGCACCGATGAAACAGGTCTCTTGCCAGCTCCCACCGGTCCGCCAGCGATGGCGCTTCCGCGGCCCGGTCCGATGGTTCGATTTCGTGCAGCAGTGAGCGAGTCAGCAGGATCAGATGGTTGTCGAGAAAACGGACGGCTTCCAGCATGGCCAGCGGCTGGGTGAAACCTTGGCCGTGGTGGAGCGCCCATATGGCGTCGTAGACAGGCCGGCCGCGGGTCGAGTTTGCGCCGTCCTCGGCATAGACGAGTGCCGAGTTGATGCTGGCGGCGAGTGCCACTGCGTCTTCGTCCAGCTCATCCTGTTGGATGCTCCGCAGGCTGCGCTCCGCCAGCCTGCTGCGCTGCTGGCGTTCCTCGGGGGTCAGCGTGGTGGCGGCATAGCCGTGCTTGCCCGGGCGGCTCCGGTTCTCCCAGAAGACCGAATGGAGCGCGTCGCAGACGGTAGCGCCGTGCTGAAGCCGCAGCTCCAGGCTCTGGCTGGAAAACACGCCGGTCTCGGCCTGCTCGAACAACTGCATCAGCAATGAGGCCGCTGCCTCCGTGGTCGCTTCATCGCTGCGCAGGGTTTCCTGGTCGTCGCGCGGCGCCGTGAGGGCCGGGGCCGAGCCGCCCGCTGCCACTGCGGCGAAGGTCACCGTGCGTTTTCCCAGCTTGTCTGCAATCGGTGTTCCCTCGACCTCCGGGGGTGCACTGGACTTGTTGATGACGAAGCTGAGCTGGCCGGTCAGGATCTTGATCGTCGTGGCGTGCATCAACCGCATGGCATCCGAACCGGCGGCTTCCAGCGGGAACCGCGCAAGCAGCTCGCGCATGCGCTTGATGTCTTCGAGCGAGGCCGGGCGTGTGCGCAATGAGGCCACCGTCGCCAGAGCGAGGTTGCGGAACAGTTGCTCTCGTTCCGGCGTTGCGCCGGACATGGCGCTGTCCGGCAGCAGCCATCCCAGCTTCGCGGCGCGTTCCGGGAAGTCCTGCGCCACCAGCACCGCGAAAAACGCTGCGCCGGCGGGGTCGGCACACCAGGCGTACTCGCGCATCAGCTTGCGCCTGCGTTGCGCGGTGCCCGGGTGACCGCACAAGGCCTTGCCCCTGTCGTCCAGCATCATCAGCACCAGGCTCTCGCCGATCAGGTCCGGTTCAAGGATGGGGTAGGGGTCGGCGTCCTCGTCCGTGCGTACCGTGCCAGACAGCGCGGCCAGCAGCTGTTCCTCGTCCAGCATCTGGGCCGATGAGGTGCCGTCCGTGGCGCTGAAATGCAGCGGGTGGGCCGGCAGCAGTGAGCAAGCGCCTTGCCAGAGCGCGGCGTTGTTGCGCAGGCGCTCCCAGCCGGCAGGCGTGAGCCCTCGGCACATGGTCGACAGGATGAGCAGTGACAGGTGGCGATCGATCCGTTCGCGGCGCGGCGCTTCGTCCAGTCCGGTGTAAGGCGGGCTCCAGCGTTTGCGGTACTGGTGTTCGAGGTAGTCCCAGAACAGCTGCAGGCGGGCCTCTTCCTGCGAGGTGGTGCGGGTGGCCGGGTCCGGCAGGAGGCCGCGAGCGTAGGCGTCGGCCACCATCGCCGCGAACAGCGGGCGCATCAGCGGGTCGTACCCGCGCAGCAGCGCCAGCAGCTGCTGTGGGCTCCTGGATTGGCCGGGCTGCATGCCGCTTGCGGTGCTGGTGGAGTCCCGGTAGCGCTGCAAGCGTAGCTCCATGAGCACGCCCGTTTGCTCGTCGGTCAGCCCGTCCAGGAAGAGGGCGCCGGATCGGTCGTCGTGGCGGCCGGGCGGCGGTGGAAAGCTGATCTGCGAGTTGAGCGCCGTGGCACCGTCCGTCTGGCGGGCCACGGCCTCGAAGAAACGGTCGCTGGAACGACGCAACAGCACCAGCGCTCGCACCGGGTGCGGCGAGGTGTCGGCCAGCGCCGCACAGCGTTCCAGGAAGCGACAGCAGTCCTCGGGCAGGCCTGCTGCGTAATCGATGACGAACAGCGTCGGTGCCGGAATTTCGGCCAAGCTGCTCATCGTGGTTGCCGCTGAGCGGATGAAATCTTCCCGCACGAAGCCCGAGAACGGCCAAGCCTCTTTCTCGGCATTCACGACCTGCAGCGCCAAACGGCTCTTGCCAATGCCGGCATCGCCGCAGATCGCGGCCCAGCGGAACCGGGGCGAGTCGGGCGACTGCGCCAGCAGTTCACCGCGCAGAGCGGTCAGCGCTGATTCGCGGCCGAGGAAGGGGTCTTCCTCCTCGGCAAAGTAGAACGGCTTGTAGGCAGACGCGAAGGCGGACGAGCTGCCGATGCCAGGCTTGAAGAAGACCTGCTTGTCGCCGAGCGCGAATTGCCTGCCGATGCGACCCAGGTCCACTGCATGCCGGCCCAGGGCCTGCTGGATGTGGTCGATGCCTCGGAGGATGTTCGCGCCGATCTGGTCGAAGTCCGCGTGCATCGCCTGGAGTTGTCGCCATTGCCGGTCCAGCGCCGCGTCGGTGGCGTCCAGTTGCTGGGACATCTGCACGAACGACGCGGCCAGCTGAGCCTGCAGGCGCGACTGAACATCCAGCTCCCAGGCTGTTCTTGCTTTGACGTTCGCCGGGGCCTTCAACTCCTCCCGGAATGCCAGCCGCAGGCCATCCCACCATCCACCCGGATGCAGGTGCAGCTGCGTGACCAACAGGTCTGGGAGGCCCGCTGGCGCGACGGGGGCGAGGTCGTCCGGCTCGATTCCCGCGAAGCGCCCGGGTCCACCAGTCACATCTGACAGCCAGGCCACGTAGTCACTCACCACCCTGGCTCGCAGCAGCCCAGGGTCGTCGTTGGCAAAGCATTCGGAGCCGGCGCGGACCAGTGCCGGCAGGTCTGCCAGAGCGCCCCCATTCAAGAGCACCAGCCGCTCCAGGCTCATCGTGGCCAGGGCCGTGTGCAGGCGCATGAATGTGCGCCGTAGGCGGCACAAGGTGTCCAGGGTCGGATCAACCCGGCTGCGCCAGCGAGCCTTGAGGGCTTCGCGGACATTGCGCTCGCCCAGGTCCAGGCCGCAATGCCTGAGGATGCTTGCGTTCAGAACCTCGACCAGCGCGGCGCACTCGGCCCGCCGCAGCACTCGCAGCAGATCGTGGTTGCGGTCATGGCCGCCCAGGCGAACCAGCTCGGAGAGTTCCGGAACCTTGTCCAGCAGCGGCCTGGCCAGGTACTTGCCTGACTCCCAGAGCAGCGACGCAGCCAGGTTGCCGATGACGCCGCCCAGGAAGGCGCTGCCCAGGCACTCGCCGCTGGTCCAGAGCGATCCGCTCGCGGCATCCTGCCTAGGCATGGCCACCTCCGGCGCTTGAATGGGACGGCCCGCCGGGCATGCGCCTGCGGTGGCTCATGCGGGTCATCGCTGAAACTCGCCCAAGGCCCTGCACCTTCATTCAACCTCTCCCTGACGGCCAGTATGTGTGGCGTCAGGCTTCTCGCGCAACTGCGGTCACCCCGGCCCGGCAGGGATGAGTCCAAACTTGTGGGCGCTCAGTTCTGGTGCAAGTAGTCCACGAAATCGACGCGCAGACCGTCGGCGGTCGTCAGCGTGCTGCGCGCGGACTCGGCAAAGCGCTCACGCGGCCAGGCGGGGAAATGGCGGTCGGCGTCGGGGAAGGCGGCGTCCACCTCAGTCAGCGCCAGCTTGTGCGCGCGGGGCAGGGCCAGCGCATAGATCTCGCTGCCGCCGATGACGCAGACCTCGGGCTCGGTGCAGGCGGCCAGCGCGGCGTCCAGGCTGGGGAACACCTCGGCGCCGGGCAGCTCAGCGACCGAGCGGCTGACGACCAGGTTGCGCCGGCCGGGCAGGGGGCGGAACTTCGCGGGCAGCGAGTCCCAGGTCTTGCGGCCCATGACGACCGGCTTGCCCGCGGTGACGGCCTTGAAGCGCGCCATGTCCTCGGGGATGTGCCACAGCAGCGCGTTGTCGCGGCCGATGGCGCCGTCCTTCGCGACCGCCGCCACCAAGGTGATCAGGCTCATACAGCCACCGGCGCCTTGATGGCCGGATGGGGGTCGTAGCCGCTGAGCTCGAAGTCTTCGAACTCGTAGTCGAAGATCGACGCCGGCCTGCGCTTGATCGTCATCGTCGGGTAGGCGCGCGGCTCGCGGGCGAGCTGGGTCTGCACCTGCTCCACGTGGTTGTCGTAGATGTGGCAGTCGCCGCCGGTCCAGATGAAGTCGCCCAGCTGCAGGTCGCACTGCTGGGCCAGCATCATCGTCAGCAGAGCATAGCTGGCGATGTTGAAGGGCACGCCCAGGAAGATGTCGGCCGAGCGCTGGTAGAGCTGGCAGGACAGCTTCCCGTCCGCCACGTAGAACTGGAAGAACGCGTGGCAGGGCATCAGCGCCATCCGCGGCAGGTCGGCCACGTTCCAGGCGCTGACGATGATGCGGCGGCTGTCGGGGTTGGTCTTGAGCTGCTTCACCACCTCGGCGATCTGGTCGATATGGCCGCCGTCGGGCGTGGGCCAGCTGCGCCACTGCACGCCGTAGACCGGGCCCAGGTCGCCATCGGGCTTGGCCCACTCGTCCCAGATCGTCACGCCGCGTTCCT
>CAMLKW010000064.1 GCA_946480605.1 uncultured Roseateles sp.
TGTGGGATGGGCGCGGGCCGGGGGGGGGGCGTTTTGCTGCGTGGCCCCCGGCCCGCGGCGGGGGCCTCCTCCTTTACCTGCGCATCCGGCCCGCCCCGCTGCCCGCTTGCGCGACGCTCGGCTTGTTCGTCGAGGACGCCCGAAGCCGCTGCAGTGGGATGCGGGGGGACGCAATTGCGAAGGTAAAGGAGGAGGGCCGCGAAGCGGCCCGGGGGACACGTAGCAATTGCGTCCCCCCGCGTCCCACTGCCATCCGGATGCATGCAGGCATCGGAAGCCGACCGCTGCCGAGGCACTGCCCGCCTCCCGGCACCCCTCAAATGCAATCCCACCCCAGCCGTACCACCCCGCAGTGCCGGCAGACGAACTTGTAGAAGGCGTTGTCGCCGGCCGGCTCGTAGTCGCGGGTGGCGGCGGTCCATTGCTTGGCGGTCTTGCCGTAGCGCTGGCACCAGTCGGCCTTCACGGCGTCGCTGGCGTCGGCCACGTCGTCTTCCGACGCATCGCCGTGGAATTCGCAGGCGTCGTTGCAGTGCGCCAGCCATTCCTCCTGCTGCCAGCAGGAGTAGCCGGGCGTGCGCTGGCTCACCTCGGCGATGACGTCCGCGGCCACGCCGGCCTGCTGCAGCGGCGCCGGGTCGGAGAAGCTGGCACCCAGCTTGGCGGCGGCCGAGCCGTCGGCAATGCACCAGGGGCACAGCTTCTCGTCCAGGTCGGTCGTCGCATAGACCGGCTGCACGTAGACGAAGCCGCGCTGCTCGCCGCAGCAGGCGCAGCTGATGGTGCGGGGCTCGATGGCGCCGGTGGCCAGCGGGTCGGGGTGGTAGCGGAAGTGGGGCAGGTCCATGCCGCCACGCTAACAGAGGGCGGCTTCAGCGCGCCGCGCGACGTTCCCTCAAGAAGTCCGCATAGGCCAGCGCGCTGCGCTTGAGCGTGCGCTGCTGGGTCTCGAAGTCCACATGCACGAGGCCGAAGCGGCGCTCATAGCCGAAGGCCCATTCGAAGTTGTCCAGCAGCGACCAGACGAAATAGCCGCGCACATCCACGCCGTTGTCCATGGCCCGCGAGCAGGCCGCGAAGTGGCGCTTCAGGTAGCTCTGGCGCTGAACGTCGTCGACGCCGCTGCCGCCCACCGTGTCGGCGCTGGACATGCCGTTCTCTGTGATGAAGATGGGCGGCAGGTTGGCGTACTCGGCCTTGAAGGCTTGCAGCAGATCCTGCAGGCCTTGTGGGTAGACCTCCCAGTCCATCGTCGTGCGCTCGACATCAGGCTCGCGCACCCAGGCTATGGTGTCGGGGCCGGCCGAGCGCAGCACGGCGCGGCTGTAGAAGTTCAGGCCCAGGTAGTCGATGGGGCGGCGGATGATGTCCATGTCGCCGGCCAGCGCCAGCGGCTCGCAGCCCTTCCAGTAGCGCCACAGGTCGGCCGGGTACTCGCCCTTGAGCAGCGGGTCCAGCACCCAGCGGTTCTGGTAGGTCTCGAACAGCAGCGCGGCGTCGCGGTCGGCCGGCGTGTCGGTCAGCGGATAGCCGGGCGCCACGTTGGCGACGATGCCGTGTTGCGCCTTGGGGTCGTTGGCCCGCATGGCCGGCAGCGCCAGGCCGTGGCCCAGCAGCAGGTGGTGCATGGCCTGCACGCCCCAGCGCGGCACTTCGTGGCCCGGCGCATGGTGGCCGTTGCCATAGCCCAGGTAGGCCGAACACCAGGGCTCGTTGTGCGTGGCCCAGGCCGCCACGCCGCAGCCGCCCAGGCGGCGCGTCATCAGGTCGGCGTAGTCGGCGAAGCGGTAGGCGGTTTCGCGGTTCAGCCAGCCGCCCTTGTCTTCGAGGTGCTGGGGCAGGTCCCAGTGGTAGAGCGTCACGTAGGCGGCGATGCCGCGCTCGGCCATGCCGTCCAGCAGCCGCTGGTAGAAGGCGATGCCGCGCTCGTTGGGCTGGCCCGCCTCGTTCATCACCCGCGGCCAGGCGATGGAGAAGCGGTAGGCGTCCACGCCCAGGCGCTGCAGGATGTCCAGGTCTTGCTCGAAGCGGTGGTAGTGGTCGCAGGCCACGTCGCCGTTCTCGCCACGCAGCACCTTGCCCGGCGTGGCGCAGAAGCGGTCCCAGATGGACTCCAGCCGGCCGTCCTCGCGGGCCGCGCCCTCGATCTGGTAGGACGAAGTGCCGGCACCGAACACGAAGCCGGGGCGGCGCATCAGGGAGCCCGCGGGCGGGGCGATGAGGTCTGCGATGGAGGTCATGGACGGAGTCGGAAGGGTCAGGGGGAGGGCGGCAGTGCCTGCAGCGCGTCGCGCCACGGGGTCAGGGGTTGCGGATCGGCGGGCAAAGGCCCGCGCAGGCCACAGATGAACGACGCGTAGCGGTTGGCCAGCGCCAGCGTGGCGGGCAGGTCGCGGCCCAGCGCCAGGCCGGCCAGCAGCGTGGCCGTAAAGGCGTCGCCCGCGCCGACGGTGTCGACCAGCTGCAGCTGGCGCTCGCCGGGGCCGCTGGCCAGCAGCGCACCACCGGGGCCGTAGAAGCGCCAGCCATCGGCGCCGCAGGTCAGCACCAGGCGCTGCAGCGCGAAGCGGGCCATCAGCGCGGCCACCTGGGTGGTCTCGTCGATCGCTTCTTCGGTGAACCAGCCGGCCAGCCGCGCCAGTTCCTCGTCGTTGACCTTGACCCAGTCGGCCAGCATCAGCGATTCGGCGGCCAGCAGCGGCGTGTCGGTGCCAGGGCGCAGATTCAGGTCCAGCAGGCGCAGACCGTCGAAACCCTTCGTCAGCGCGCGGATGGTCGCGCGCGAGGCCGCATGGCGCTGCGCCAGACTGCCGAAATAGACGACGGCAGGTTGCGCGTCGGCCAGCAGGGCCCGGGCGGGCGCGGCATCCAGATGGTCCCAGGCCGCGTCGCCGTGGATCTCGAAGCGGTGGCCGCCGCCGGGCAGCTCGTGCACGCTGACGCGGCCCGTCGCATGGCTCTCGTCGCGCTGCAGGCCTTGCTCGCCCAGGTCGTAGCGCCGCGCGCTGTCGCGCACGAAGCGGCCGTTGGCGTCGTCGGCGCCGAGTCGGCTGATGAACAGCACCGGGGCGCCCAGCGCGGCGACGGAACGCGCCACGTTGAACGGCGCACCGCCGGCCACGGGGCCGTCATGGAACTCGTCCACCAGGGCTTCGCCCAGGACGGCAATGGAGCGGGAGGTCATTCGAAATATTCTAGGCAACAACTTTTGTTTAGTGAACAATTGAAGGATCGGGGCGATCCCGCATGGCCTGCGTTGCCCGTGGTGGAAGCGCTTGCATGCACAATCGCGCCCCAGTCGAAGGCGCTAAACAAGCGAGGATGAGGCCATGGCCGAAAAGCGGGGAGTGACGATTCGGGAATTGGCCCAGGCCGCCGGCGTGTCCATCGGCACCGTGTCGCGCGCGCTGAAGGGCCAGCCGGGTCTGTCCGAGCAGACGCGTGCCCAGGTCATGGAAGTGGCTCAGCAACTGGGCTACGACACCGCCAAGCTGCGGACCGGAAAGCCGCGTCGCATCCTGTTTCTTTATGGCCGCCTGATCGGTTCGCTGGCGACCAACCCCTTCTATTCCTACGTGCTGCACGGCGCCGAGATCGCCTGCCGGGAGGCCGGCGTGCCGTTGAGCCTGATGTCGGTGGTGGCGGGCGACGACGTGGCCGGCCAGGTGCGCCGCCACGAGGCAGACGCGCTGCTGGGGGCGGGCTACATGGACCCCGAGGTCATGGACGCCGTGCGCCAGTGCGACCTGCCGCTGGTGCTGGTGGATCACTTCCACCCGGGCGTGCGCAGCATCAACGACGACAACCTGCTGGGCGGCTGGCTGGCCACCAAGCATCTGCTGGACGGTGGCGCCCAGCGCGTGGCGGCCATCTTCGGCCCGCTGGCGCACTACTCGACGTCGCTGCGTGCCAAGGGCTTTCGCCGCGCGCTGTTCGAGGCAGGCCGCCTGTTCGACCCCGACTACGAGGTCACGCTGGACCCGGCGCTGGACTATCGCGAAGCCGGCCGCGATGCGATGCGCCGCCTGCTGGCGCTGCCCCAGCCCCCCGATGCGGTGTTCGCGTACAACGACTCGACAGCCATGCATGCCATCGAGTACTGCCACGACCAGGGTCTGCGCGTGCCCGAGGACGTGCGCTTCATCGGCTATGACGACATCGAGGCCGCCGCGCGTTTCAAGCCGCCGCTGTCTACCGTGAAGATGGACAAGGAGGCGCTGGGCCAACTGGCTGCGCGTGCGCTGATCGAGGGGGATACCGAGCCCAACGATGCCTGGCTGCCGGTGGAGCTGGTGGTGCGTGAAAGCTCGACGCCACCGGCCGTGCCCGCACGCAAGCCGCGCAAGCAGACGGCCTAGGTGTTTCACCGCTTTCGGCGGTTTGGGTTGTTAAACGAAAATATTGCTGTTTACTAAAAATGCCCGCCAAACCAGGGCGGCAAGGAGACAGCAGTGATTGCCGATCGCGACGGGGGCGTTCCCGTGCCCCATTCCGCCACGCCCACACCCCATGCCGCGCCCGCTGCCGCGCAGGTCGACGACCGCGTGCCGATGTCGCAGAAGATCGGCTTCGGCCTCGGCTCCTTCCATGACATGTGGGGCCACTGGCTGTACCAGTCGCTGGTCTTCCACGTCTTCAACATCGGCCTGGGCGTGGCGCCGCAGCTGATCTCGATGGCCATGGGCATCAAGATCTTCGCGGACGCGGTGTCCGACGCGATGTTCGGCTGGATCTCCGACAACACCCGCAGCCGCTGGGGGCGCCGGCGCCCCTTCATCCTCGTCGGCGGCATCCTGACGGGCATCGGCCTGCCGCTGCTGTTCGCCGTCGGCCGCGGCTGGAGCGACACCGAGTACTTCATCTTCCTGCTCGTCTCGACCTGCCTGTACGCGCCGGTCATGAGCTGCTTCGCGATGCCCTGGAACAGCCTGGGCGCCGAACTCACGCCGGGCTACCACGAGCGCACGCGCGTGATGTCCATCAAGAACGCGATCCAGAAGATTCCCGAGCTGGGCATGTTCGTCGCCGCGCAGTTCACGACGCTCTACTTCTTCCACGACGCCAACGGCAAGCCCGACATCCTGCTCGGCGCCCAGGTCTACACGTCCATCCTGGGCGGCATCCTGGTGGTGCTGGCCATCCTGATCTTCTCGCTGACGCGCGAGCGCTATTACGAGAGCTTCGTGGCGCAAAGCCGCCAGCGCGTGCCGTTCAAGGACACGCTGTACCGCACGCTGAAGAACAAGCCGTTCCGCCTGATGCTGGGCACCATGCTGACCTACAACATGGCCACGGCCATGGTGGGGCTGCTGGGCTACTACGCCACCGTCTACTACGTCTGCGGCGGCGACGTCGTCCAGGCCACGAAGTGGAACTCGCTGATGGGCGTGGCCGGCCTCGTCAGCGGCCTCGCCGGCATCGCCTTCGCGGGCTGGGTGGCCAAGCGGCACGGCAAGCGCAATGCGCTGATGACCGTGCTGTGGCTGGGCATCGCCGCCTTCATCGGCGACTGGTTCTTCTACAACCCACAACTGCCCTGGCTGCAGCTGTTCGCCAGCGGCGGCGTGGCCTTCATCGGCGCCGGCTTCTGGACCATCTACGGCTCCGCCATGGCCGACGTCATCGACCATGACGAACTCGGCACCGGCCAGCGCCGCGAGGGCTCGTTCGCGGCCTGCGGCTCGTGGATCAGCAAGGTCGGCCTGGCGCTGGGCAACAGCGCCTCGGGCTGGGTGCTGGCCTTCACGGGCTTCAACGCCAAGCTGCCCGTGCAGGGCGAAGACGCGATCTTCCTGATCCGCGTCTGCCTGTCCGGCATTCCCATCGTGGGCCTGCTGATCGCGCTGGTGATCGTGTCGCGCTACTTCCTGACGGAAAAGCGCATGTACGAAATCCGCACCGAGCTGGAAGCCCGGCGCGGCACCGTTTGACGCTCAGTAGCCCAGCGTGAAGCGGCGGCGGCGGAACTGCGGCGCTTCCAGTTCGTTGACGATGGCGGCGGCCAGGTCTTCAACGCTGATGTGGCTCTCGCCCTTGGCGTCGAACACCGGCTCGTCGCGCCCCAGGCGGAACCTGCCGGTGCGCTGGCCCGGTGCCAGGTGCATGGCGGGCGACACGAAGGTCCAGTCCAGCCCCGACTGATCGGCGCGCAGCCGGTTCAGCGCCTCGCGGGCGGCCAGCGCGCCTTGCTTCCACTCGGCCGGGAAGGCCGGCGAGTCCACCAGTTGTTGGCCCGGTGCGATGAACAGGCTGCCGGCGCCGCCGACGACGATGAGGCGCACGCCAGCCTCACGGGCCGCGGTGGCGATCGCGTCGCTGCCGCGCAGGAAGTCGTCGTGCAGCTTGGGGTTGGCCCAGCCGGCGTTGAAGGCGCTGACGACGGCATCCACGCCGCTCAGCGCCGCGGCCACATCGTCGCCGCCCAGCACGTCCACCGCGCGGGCTTCCAAGCCCGGCCGGGCGGCCAGCTTGGCGACGTCGCGCTGCAGCGCGCGCACCTGGTGGCCGCGGTTCAGCAGTTCTTCGAGCACGGCCTTGCCGACAAAGCCGGTGGCACCGATCAGGGCGATGTTCATGAGCTTCTCTCCATCATGCAGGTTGCGATGGATGAATTGTTTGTGCTTCACAATCCCCTGATAAGACGGCTTTAATCGCCAGAACTGTTTAGAAAAACTTCATGCTCGACCAGCTCAAACGCATGGCCGTGTTCGCCAGCGTCATCCGCCACGGCAGCTTTGCGGCGGCGGCGCGGCAGTTGCGCACCAGCACCTCGGCCGTCAGCCAGCAGATCCGCGCGCTGGAGACCGGCATGGGCGTCACGCTGCTGCACCGTTCCACGCGCAAGCTCGGCCTGACGCCAGCCGGCGAGCGCTTCCATGCCGGCTGCGCAGCGATGGTGGCGGCGGCCGAATCCGCCCAGGCCCAGCTGCTGCAGCTGCGCGATGCGCCCGAGGGCGAGCTGCGCATCGCGATGACGGTGGGCTTCGGCCGGCGCATCGGCCCCGCACTGGCGCCGCTGCTGGCCGCGCATCCGGGCTTGAGCCTGCACCTGCAGGTGGAAGACGGCTTCACCGACCTCGTGGCCCACCGCATCGACCTCGCCATCCGCTTCGGCCGGCTGCCGGACAGCGCCTGGGTTGCCCAGCCGCTGGGCCGCCTGCGCACCAGCCTGTACGCGTCGCCCGCCTACCTCGCGCAGCGTGGCGTGCCGGCCACGCCCGAGGCGCTGCAGGGCGCCGACTGGCTGGTGCTGCATGACGGCACCGACCAGCCGCTGCGCCTGCTGGGCAGCGCGCTGACCGTGCAGCCGCGCTACACCAGCAACAACCAGCTGACGCTGCAACAGCTGTGCGAGGCCGGCCTGGGTCTGGCGGCGCTGGGTGACGACGACGTGGCCGAGGCCGTCGCCGCCGGCCGGCTGCTGCGGCTGGACACCGAGCTGGCGCTGCCCGAACTGCCCGTCTGGGCGCTGACGCCACAGCGGGACGCGCAGCCCGCCAAGGTCCGCCACGCCATCGCGGCACTGAAGGCCCATCTGGCGGAGGTGCGATGAGCAAGGGCACGCTGACCCAATGGGACGAGGCCAAGGGCTACGGCTTCATCACGCCAGACGACGGCGGCGCCAAGCTGTTCGTGCACATCAAGGCCTTCGGCCTGCGCCCGCAGCGCCCCTTCGTCGGCGAGCGCCTGAGCTACCGCGAAGGCCGTGATGCGCAAGGCAAGCGCCGCGCGCAGAACGTGCAGAGCCTGGCGCCAAAGGCGGCTCCACCGCCCCCCAGGCCGCGCGACGGCGGGCGAGTGCTGCTGCTGATCCCGGCCTTCGCCGGCTTCGTGCTGGTGGTGCACCTGCTGTGGGGCGTGCCCAACTGGCTGTGGGGCATCTACACGGCCATGAGCCTGGCCACCTTCATCACCTACTGGCTGGACAAGCGCGCCGCCACGCGCGGCGACTGGCGCGTGCCCGAGAACACGCTGCACGTGCTGGCGCTGGCCTGCGGCTGGCCCGGCGCGCTGCTGGCCCAGCGGCTGCTGCGGCACAAGAGCGCAAAGCGATCGTTCCGGCGTGTGTACTGGGCGATGGTGGTGGTGAACGTCGCGGCGTTCGCTGCGGTGTTTACGCCGTTGCTGAAAAGCTGAACTCGCCGAGCCCGTCGAACGCCAGCGTGCCTTGCACCGGGCCAGTCCACGCATGCAGGCCACCCCAGGCGCCCGCCGTTACGACCGTGCCCGGCTTGAGGGTGGTTCCGTCGCGCGTCGCGTGCTGGAACCACGCGGGCAGCACGCCCGCCGGGTTGGCCAGCGAGTGGCCGCCACGGCGCACGATGTCGGGCTGGCCGGGCAGCGACAGCCGCCATCCGACGTCGGCCCAGGCCAGCGCGCGGTAGGGCTGCCAGGGGCCCAGCAGCAGGCCCGCGTTGCTCTGGAAGTCCGCCATGCGCAGCAGCGCCGGCGCATCCATGCCCTCGGCCCAGCGGGACGCGACCAGCTCGACGGCGATGCACATGGCCTCGGGCGCACCGTCCGCACCGACGCGCAACGCCACCTCGGCCTCCAGGCCCAGCAAGGCCGTGCCGGCGAGCGGGCTCACCGGCGAATGGCTGAACGGCCCCTGCGGGCCGGCGCCGCCGGACTTCCAGCGGTCCAGCGGCCAGCCCAGCGCACGGGCCACGCCGTCCTGCACGGCGTAGGCGTCGGCCTCGGTGCGCACGGCGTCGGTCCAGTCGGCGGCTTTCAGGCGGGTGCCGTCGCGGTGGCAGGCGGTCAGGGCTTGGACAAGGGCTTGGATCGGGGCTTCGGTCATGAGCTTGAGTGGTGCCGTGCGGCGAGTCGGGATGGGCGGACCTTAAGATGAAAACCATGCCGGGCATCGGGTCCGGCGCAGCATTTTCCGGGAACGGCATGGCACTGAAGTTGGGCTTGGTGGGTATCGGCAAGATCGCCCGTGATCAACACATTCCGGCGATCGCGGCCGACTCGCGCTTCGAGCTGGTGGCCACCGCCAGCCGCAACGCCGGCGTGGACGGCGTGGCCGGCTTCAAGACGGTGGAGGCCATGCTGGCCGCCGTGCCCGAGCTGGACGCCATCTCCATCTGCACGCCGCCGCAGGCGCATTTCGACGCCGCGCTGGCCGCGCTGCGCGCCGGCAAGCACGTGATGCTGGAGAAGCCGCCCGCCGCGACGACGCGGCAGATCGCGCTGCTGCAGGCCGAGGCCGCGCGCCACGGCCGCACGCTGTTCCAGACCTGGCACTCGCGCTTCGCCGCCGGCGTGGACGCCGCGCGCGACTGGGTCAAGGGCCGCACGCTGACCGGCGGCAGCATCACCTGGAAGGAAGACGTGCACCACTGGCACCCCGGCCAGCAGTGGATCTTCGACGCGGGCGGCCTGGGCGTGTTCGACCCCGGCATCAACGCGCTGTCGGTGCTGACCGAGGTGCTGGCCGAGGAGGTGGTGGTCAGCAAGGCCGTGCTGGAGTTCCCCGAGAACCAGCAGGCGCCCATCGCCGCGCAACTGGACCTGCGCACCGAATCCGGCGTGCCGGTGGACACGGTGTTCGACTTCCGCCAGAAGGGCGAGCAGACCTGGGACATCGAGCTGGTTTCGACGACCGGCCGGCTGCGCCTGTCGCACGGCGGCGGCGCGCTGGAGATCGACGGCCAGCCCATCGGCGCCGACGAGGCACTGGCGGGCGAATACCCGCGCCTGTATGCGCGCTTTGCCGAGATGGTCGCGGCGGGCCGCTCCGAGGTGGACTGGAGGCCGTTCCAGCTGGTGGCCGACGCCTTCCTGATCGGCGAGCGCCGCACGGTGGCGGCCCACCAGGTCTAAAGCCCGTTCACGCGGACAAGGCCCGCACCAGCCGCTTGCCGGGCCGCGTCGGGTCGGGGGGCTCGCTGGCGTGGATCTGCGCCGCATGGCGCCAGGCGGCGCCGGCGATGGTGGCCAGCGCGTCGAGTGCCGCATCCTCGACGGCGTCCGTCGCCCGTCCGTGGGCGACCGCATTGCGCAGCTCGCGGCCGTCACGGGCGAACCAGGCGGCGATCGGCTGCTGCTCGCCGAGCAATCGCGTGACCAGCGCCTCCAGCGGCAGCGCATCGCCTGGCGCGCGGAAGCGCCCCAGCAAGGATTCGATGGTCGCGTAGTGCAGGCCGGCGCAGGCATGGGCCGTGTTGAAACGTCTGTCGAAGCCGCGCCGGTACAGCGACAGCGCGCGATCCAGATCAGGGTGGCCGCCCGCGTTGCGGTAGTTGTCGACCGTGCGCCAGGCCGCAGCCAGCGGCTCCGCATGCGTAGGTTGCAGCGCCTGGGCCTCATCCTGCTTCCGCGCCACGATCTGCCAAACCGATTGCCGCAACACCGAGGGTTGGCGAAAGCGGATCGTCTTGTGCATCGCGACGGGACCGGCCAGCGCCGGATCGCAGAAGTCGTGAAAGCCCGCCAGGCGCAAGGCCGCCACGGCGAGGTCGCGCTCCTGCTGCAGCCTGGCCATGGCGTCGACCGGGTCCTCAATGTCGCCCGGCAGGGTGAGGTACAGCGCGGCGATCTCGTCCTCCTGCATGCGCAGCACGCTCGCGAAGTCGCGCCTGATGTCGCGCTCCTCCAGCTTCAGCAATTCGTTGCCGGACAACGAAAGCAGCAGGCGGCGGAGCTCGTCGTCCAGCGCCAGGGGTTGGTGGTTCAACAGTCCCGGCAGCGGCGCCCACATCAGCCAGCCGTCCTCGTGCGAGGCGAGCTCGGGCGCGAGGATGCCGACCATGCTGGTCCGCTTTCGTAGCAGCGCCGGCTCGCCAGAAGGCCTGGACAGCGGCAGCGCCTCGCCCATCGGTTGCTCGTCCAGGCGCGGCAGCAGATCGACCACCGGCGTGGCGGTGGCGCTGGATTGGCGGTCCAGCGCGATGATTGCCGCGGCCAGCCAGGCGCCGCCGTTGGCCATGCCGGCAGGGCCTTGTGGGGCGGGCGCCTCGCCGTGCACCGAGGCACTGCGCGCCTTGTACAGCGCGCGGGCGCTGTCGCGGCTGTGCTGGCGCTCGTCGTCGTCGCGGCCGAGCAGATGGGCCAGTCGGCGCTCCAGCGTGGCGGACAAGCCGCTGCGCGCCTCGGACAGCAGCAGCGTTTCCAGCGCCATCGTCGCCAGCACCGTGCGCTCGGCAGCGCCCAGCAACGGCGACGCGCATTCGGCCAGCGCGTCCAGCGCAGGCCCCAGGCGCGCATCGACCGACGTGGCTTCGGACAGACGTTCCGCCCAGGCGGCAGCGGCTTGCAGCTCGGCGCTGTCGAAGTGCCGGGTGGGGAAGCCTTCGTTGATCAGGTACTCGATGTCGGCGTCGCCCTGCACGCTGGCCACGCGCGAAGGCTGCGCGACGTCGATGAAGCCGAAGCCCTCGTCCGCGATGGCCAGGGTCAGCGACCAGCGCGGCGGTGGCAGCACGGCATCGGGCGCCTGCAGCAGCAGCGCCTGCCAGGCGGGCTGCACGGCGAGGGCGTGGAACTTGATGAGGATGTCCAGCCCGAACCGCGCCAGCAGCGGCCACGACCGCTCGGGCAGCTTCATCTGCAGGCTGGAGTTGTGCGTCCGCGCCTCGTCCAGCGCCACGACATTGGGCAGCCGTGCGCGCACCACGACGCGCAGGAAGACGGGCGCCATCGCCTCGTAGGCTTCCTGGTGGTCCGAGAAGGCGCCGACCGTGAGCGCGTCGAAGACTTCGAAGGGCATGCGCCACAGGTCGCCGCCCGCGAATGGCAGGCTCTCCTGGTCGGTGCGCACCAGCGGCAGATGCGCGACGAGGACGATCTCGTCGCCGTTCGAGACGCTCATGGCGGCCTCCTTCGGCGGTAGTAGGCGCGGCCATTCTGCTGCGCTGGCGCTCGCCTACCATGGCCCCACGTCCACCGCCGGGGGGAGAAGCATGGATCTCGGGACCGTCGTCGCCGCCGTCAGTTCGTCTCTCGGGTTGTCGCTTGCGGGCGCCTACTGGCTGGCGCGCACGCTGGTCCAGCACCGCCTCACCGACGCGCTGGAGCAGCGCAAGTCCGAGCTGTCGCGCCAGCTCGAAACCCACAAGCTGGGCCTGAGCCAGGACCTGGAGCGCACCAAGGGCCAGATCCAGCTGGAGCTGGGCCGTGACAAGGCCTTGTTCGACGCGGCCATCAAGCGTGAGGTGGAGGCCCAACTGGGCCAGATGGCCGCGCAGCGCCAGTACGAGTACGAGGCCCGGCGCCGGCTCTACACGGCCATCGGGCCGCTGCGCTTCCAGCTGCTGCTGGCCTGCCGCGACCTGGCCGGGCGCATCGAGTCCTTCCACACGCGCGAGCACTACCGCATGGACATCGCCAGCTACTACGGCCGCAGCACGCTCTACCGGCTGCTGCGGCCGCTGTCCATCGCCGAGCTGGTGGAGCGGCAGATCGGCGTGGCGGACTTCGCCGTGGACCCGTCTGCGGTGGTGTGCCTGCGCTTTCGGCGCACGATCACGCGCATCTTCAGTGGCGACGAGCTGGTGCGGGGCCGGCCGGACGTGGACTGGGGCCGCCAGGCCCAGCACGTGTTCGCCGACTCGCTGGCGGCCTGCGCGCAGGCGCTGATCCACCGCGAGGCCGGCGGCGCCGAGCGCATCCTGCGCTTCGACGAGTTCAATGCGCGGCTGGACGCGGACGGCATGGCCGCCGTTTCACCGTTCGACCAGTTGCTGGACGGCCTGCAGGTGGGCACCAAGCCCATTCTCTGGCTGCGGCTGGTCGCCTATGGTCATGCCTGCAATGCGTTGATCGACCGACTGGGCCCGGGGCTGGACTTCGAGTCGCGCCCGTTCCCGACCGAGTCGCTGCTGGCCGCGACCGGTGATGCGCACACGGCCGCCCATCTGGCCGAACTGCAGGGCTGGGTGCGCGAGGTCGAACTGGTCGCGCTGTAGGTGGGGCTCAGGCCCCGAACCTGAAGCTGGACGCCGTCACGCCGCCCATGAACCCGGTCTCGTGATAGCTGCAGCTCGCCGTGTCGCCCTCGGCGGCACCGGCCGCCACCATCAGCGGCAGCAGGTGTTCCTCGCGCGGATGCGCCAGCCGGGCGGCCGGTGCCGCGGCCCAGGCCTGCAAGCGCTCGGCGCGGCCGTCGGGCGAGGGCAGCACCGCCTGCAGCCAGGCGTCGAACTGCGCCGACGGCTCGCGGCCCTGCGCGCCGTACAGCCGCAGGTTGTGGAAGCTGAAGCCGCTGCCCAGGATCAGCACGCCCTCATCGCGCAGCGGCGCCAGCGCGCGTCCCAGCGCCAGGTGCTCGGCCGGGTCCAGACCGCGCTTCAGCGACAGCTGGACGACCGGCACCTCGGCCTGCGGGTACATCGGCACCAGCGTGCAGAAGGCGCCGTGGTCCAAGCCGCGCTGCGCATCGCGCGCGGCGGGCAGGCCGGCGGCCTCGATCAGCGCCACGACGCGCTCGGCCAGCACCGGGTCGCCCGGCGCGGGGTATTGCACCTCGTAGGTGTGCGGCGGGAAGCCGCCATAGTCGTACAGCATGCCCGGCGCGGGCGAGGTCATCACCGTGAAGGCGGTCTCCTCCCAGTGGGCCGAGATCATCAGGATGGCCTTCGGCTTTTCCGGCAGCGTGGCCGGCAGCGCCTGCAGCGAGGCTTCCAGCTGCGCGTGGGCCTGGCGGTAGTCGCCGTCCATGAACGGCCAGGGGCCGCCGCCGTGGGACAGGAAGAAGGTGGGCTGTTTCATGATGCGCCTAGTGTGCGCCGGCGCCGCCGCGCCGCGGTTCAAGCCAGCCGCCGGCAGCGCTCAAACCGTCTGAATGACCCCGACGATAATCCGCGCCCCATGTCCGACCTCCGCCCCACCGCCCCCGCCGACGATCCGCGTTCGCCCGAGGAGTTCTTCCGCGACGGCGACGCGCCCGTGGACTCGCTGCTGTGGTGGCAACTGGAGCGCCACGAGGCACTGATGGCCGCGCAGCGCGCGCTGTTCGGCGGCGAGGCTGCCTGGGTGCGGCTGCGCGTGTGGGTGTTCCTGGAGCTGATGGCGCTGCCTGCCGCGCGGCTGACGCGCGACGACCTGAACCGCCATTTCCATCACGTCAAGGAAGACGCTTTGGAAACCGTGCTCAAGCGCCTGCGCGACGCCGCGCTGCTGCACTGGGACGCGTCCACGCAGACCTATGCGATCACGCCGCTGGCGCAGTCGGTCGTGGGCATGCTGCAGCCGCTGACGGCCGACACCGCCGGGCCGGACGACGACCTCGCCGCGCTGCTGGCCGGCGTGGCCGGCGCGCACCAGCTGGGCCTGCTGGAGCCGCAGCAACTGCACATGCTGCAGGCGCAGCTGGCGCGGCTGCGCGAGGAGTTCGCCGACGCGATGGCCAGCGGCAGCGAGTTCGAGCTGCGTCGCGCCAACGCCCGCTTCGAGCGCGCCATCGCGCTGGTGGAGCGTGCCAGCGACGCGGTCAAGGCCATCATCGAGCAGGCCCAGGCCAGCGGCCATGCGCGGCTGGAGCGGCTGGCGCGCGAGCTGGCCGGCGCGCAGGCCGGGCTGCTGGTGATGGCCAGCCAGTTCAACCGCGCGCTGCAGCAGGCCGACCGCCAGCGCGTGACGCTGGGCTCCACCGGCGTGACGACGACCGACCTGCGCCAGTGGCTGCAGCGCGTGCCTGACCTGGCCGCGCTGCTGGGCGAGGCGCTGACCACCGGCGTGCAGCCGGCGCTGGTGGCCGGGCAGGAGCTGGTGGACGGCGCCGAGGCCGAGTTCGAGCGCGACCGCCCCAAGCCCGCCGACGTGGCCGGCCTGCCGGCAGCCCAGGCCGCGCCGGACGGTCGCCTGGAGGTGCTGAGCCTGCCGCCCGAGCTGGGCGCGCTGCAACTGCTGCTGGACGGCTGGACCAGCGAGGGGCGCGGCACGCAGCCGGTGGCGCCGGCCGTGCTGGGCGGCAGCTACGCATCGGCCGCCTACCGCGCGCAGCTGCTGCCGCTGCTGGGCGACCCGCAGGCCCGCCACCTGAAGGGCGCCACCGGCGACATGGCGCGCCAGCCCTGGCGCGTGAGGTGGAGCGCCGAGCAGGGCGCCATCGATGACGAGTTCGTGGCCTGGATGAGCCGCGGCGACCTGTTGAGCGAATCCGAATGAGCAACTTCGACGACGCCGCCAGCCTGGCGGCCCAACTGCTGGCCCGCCGCTGGCTGCCCCGCACCCACCCGCTGGTCAAGCGCGCGCTGATCGACGCCGACCTGTGGGCTGCCGTCACCGCGCGGCTGGCCGGCGTGGGGCTGAAGCTGGTGGACAACGTCTACGCCGAGCATGTGTCGGTCGCGCTGCTGCGGCCGGCCGAGAGCGCGGTGTTCGGCGAGACGGGCCTGGGCGCCAACAACAACCTGGAGCTGCCGCGCGACGGCGTGTCGCTGCTGGTGGTGCTGTGGAGCCTGATCATCCTGCCCAAGCGGCAGCGCCAGATCAACCGCGCCGATGCCGCCAGCGACCAGCAGGGCGAGATGTTCGCCGCCGACAAGCCGCTGCCCGCGGCGGCCAGCGTCGCCCCGGTGCTGAGCTACCGCAGCCTGCTGGCCGACTTCGGCGACCAGCTCGGCAAGAAGGTGAGGCTGGACGGCAACCTGAAGGCGCTGGAGCGCCACGGCTTCATCACGCGGCGCGGCGAGGACATCGCCGAAGGCCCGCTGCTGGACCTGCTGCTGGACTACGACCAGCTCGCGCCGCGCATCCTGGACGGCGCGCTGGCCGACGTGCTGGCCCGCGCGACGGACGCCGCCGCCGCACCTGCGCTGGCCGAGATCCAGGCGGCCCGCAACGAAGAAGAACAAGCACCGAGCGAGGACTGATGTTCCACCTCCAAACCCTCGAACTGCTGCACTGGGACTACTGCCAGCGCGTCACGCTGCCGCTGGACGGCAACATCATCACCATCGCCGGCCCCAACGGCTCGGGCAAGACCACGCTGCTGGATGCGCTGCGCACGCTGCTCGGCCTGGAGTGCTCGGGCGGACGCACCTTCCGCACCTACGCCCGCCACGCGAATGCCGAGACGGCCTGGCTGCGCGCGCTGGTGGACAACCGCCCGCGCGGCCGGCAGAACAGCAGCCGGCCGTTCGCCAGCTCGCTGATCTACAGCGACCAGGTCACGCTGGCCTGCCGCATCGAGCGCCAGGGCGGGGACTGGGTGCGGCGCTACCTCATCGTGGAGGGCGCCGTCGAGATCGAGAAGCTGGCCGAGAAGGGCGAGCGCGAGTGGCTGG
Organism: uncultured Roseateles sp.; assembly: GCA_946480605.1. Next base: position 16,233 of record CAMLKW010000064.1, read on the forward strand.
GCATCGAGGCCTGGCGCAAGCGGCTCGAAGCCGCCGGCCTGACGCGCGCCATCGGCCGCGTGCTGGCGCTGGAGCAGGGCCAGACCGACCGGCTGTGCGAGCTGAGCCCGAAGGAGCTGCTGCGTCTGGTCTTCGAGGTGTTCGGCGACCAGGAGGTGCTGGACCGCTACGAGCAGGCGCGTGGCCACCAGCAGCAGCTGGCCAAGGAGGTGCAGACCGCCGAGGGCGAGCTGGCGCGCACGCAGGCGCAACTGGCCGAGCTGGCCAACCGCGTCAACAACTACAAGCAGTGGCAGCTGAAGATCGCCGAGCGCGAGCGGCTGGCCACCGAGGTGCTGCCGGTCATGCAGTGGAGCGAGGCGCGCGAGCGCCTGGCCCGCGAGGGCCGCGAGCTGCACCGCGCCCGGCTGTTCGCCGCCAGCGACGCGCGTGCGCTGTCCGCCAAGCGCGCCGGCCTGCACCAGCTGTTCGCCGACCACGAGGCCGCCAAGAAGCGCCTGGCCGAGCTGGACGGCGAGAAGCGCGAGGCCCGCGCCGCCTTCGACACGGCGCGCGACGCCGAGAAGCCCGTGGAAGCCACGGTCAAGCGCGAGGACGAGCTGCGCGCGCTGGCCGACGTGGAGGCCGACGCCGCAGCGCTGGCCGCCCGCACCCAGTCGCTGGCCGCCGAACGCGACCGCCTGCGCGGCGACTACACGCGCTGGAACGACAAGCTGCTGCATGTGCAGGGCCTGATCAACGAGCTGAAGGACAAGCGTCTGCCACCGCCGCCGCCCGAGGTGCGCCCGCTGCGCCAGGCGCTGGACGAGGCCGGCATCGCCCACCACGTGGTGGCCGACTGCATCGACATCGCCGACGAGCAATGGCGCGCGGCCGCCGAGGGCGTGCTGCGCGGCTCGCGCTGGGTCATCGTGCTGAAAGCTAGAAGCGACGAGGCGAGTGCCTTTCGTCTGGCCGCGAAGCAGAAGTACCGCCACTACGTCGTGTCCGACGCCGCGCCGGTGCCGCAGGCGCGGCCCGGCTCGCTGCTGGCCGCGCTCAAGGTCAGTGCGCCGCTGCCCACCTGGCTGGCCCGCCAGCTCGACGGCATCCGCTGCGTGGCCAGCACCGAGGAGGGCAGCGGCACCGGCGGTGAATGGATCACGCCCGATGCCTACTACCGCGACGGCCGCGGTGGCCGCAGCGTCGCCATTCCGGCGTCCGACCACCAGTTCGGTGCCAACGCCGTGGCGTCGCGCCGCGCATCGCTGGAGGGCGAGCTGGCCCGCATCGACAAGGAGCTGACCGGCGTCGCCAAGGCGCAGGCCGAGGTGGAGCGCCAGCTGAAGGATGCTCAGCGCGCCGCACAGGGCCACAAGGCCGCGGTGGAGCTGTCCGAGCGCGCCGACGAGTTCGCCGAGGCACGCGCGCGGCTGCCTGCGCTGAAGCAGGCCCGCGCCGAGGCCAGCACGCGCATGACGACCGTGGAGGCCGAGCACGACCGGCTGCTGAAGGCCTCCGGCGTGCACGAGCAGAACTACGAGCGCGCCCAGCTGGAGCTGAAGGACGGCGAGGAACGCCAGGCCCGCACGGCGCGCGAGCATGGCGAGCGGCGCAAGGCGCTGCACGCCGCGGCGCGGGAATCGCGCGAGGCCGGCGCCAAGTTCCCGCCGCGCTGGACCACCGCCATCGCGCTGCAGGCGCTGCGCAACGACTTCGAGAACGCGCGCCAGGCCCAGCTGCGCGCCGACCGCGTCGACCGCGAGCTGGCCGATGGCCTGTGGGAGACCGACGCCACCGTCATCGACCGCCACCTCCGCATGGAGATGCAGGTGCGCGAAGAGGAGGTGCAGCTCAGCGACCGCCGCGCCAGCAATGCGCTGGCCGCCACCGCCGCCAGCAACGCCCGCGAGCGCTACATCGACGTGCTGCGCGCCACCGTGCGCCGCTACAAGAAGAACGTCGCCGAGCTGGGCGAGCTGGCCGGCGTGGCGGCCGAGGCGCAGCTGCCGCACCTGGACAACGACGACACCGTGCTGGCCCAGGCCGGCCTGCACGTGAAGTTCAACTTCGACGGCAAGGGCGAGGTGGGGTTGAACGACGGCGAGGCCTCGGGCGGCCAGCAGGTGCTCAAGAGCCTGATCCTGCTGGTGGGCCTGATGAAGGACGACGAGACGCCCGGCGGCTTCGTCTTCATCGACGAGCCCTTCGCCCACCTGGACGTGCGCAACATCCAGTTGGTGGGCCACTTCCTGCGTTCGACGCGGGCGCAGTACCTGCTGACCACGCCGATCACGCACAACGTCGAGGTGTTCGAGCCCAGCGAGATCACGCTGGTGACGAGCAAGAAACCTCGCGGCGAACGCTGGGCGCCGCCCATCGCGGTGCTGGCGCGGCGGCCGGAGGTCAGCGAGTACGCCTGATGGACTGGCGCCCGCGCTCCGGCGACCGCTCCCGCCAGGAGCTGGAGGCGAGCGCGCCGTGCTGGCCCGGCGCGCTGCCGCCGCTGGATGCCGATGAGCGCGCGCTGCTGCTGGACTGGCTGCGCGGCAGCGCCGGCACGCGCAAGTGGCAGCACCTGCTGGAGGCCGCCGGCCCGTCGCGCATCGAGCTGGCGCAGCGCCTGTCGGACCTGGCGCTGAAGGCCGGGCTGTGCACGCGCCGCGAGCGCTTCGAGAAGGGGCGCTGGTGGCCGGTGGAGCTGTGCTGGGTGGCGCTGGAGGCGCTGCAGGCCGAGCTGGGCCTGGGCACGCGCAGCGAGCGCGATGCGCGGCGTGCGGCACTCGCCGCGCGACTGGACGCGTTGATGGACCATGAACTCGTCGGCGAGGCCGCGCAGGCGCTGGCCGAGTCGCGCATGGCCTCGGCCGCCGCCGAGGCGAGAGCGGCACTGCTGGAGGCACTGATCGGCTGGGTGGGCGACGGCGAGACCGGCCTGCGCCGCGACTTCGCGCTGCGCCTGGGCCACACCAAGGCCGTGGGCGATGGCGAGTGGCAGTGGCTGGAGCGCCACTTCGACCTGCCGGCGCTGGGCATAGGCGCGTTCGCGCCGACGCTGACCTTGGCCGGCTCGCTGTCATTGGTCTGGCCCGAGGCGGCGCGCGTGGACCTGGGCGCGCTGGCGTTCGCGACGCTGCCGGTGCCCGCGCTGCTGACGGCGCAGCGCCTGGACCTGCCGCCCACGCGCTGGTGGCTCATCGAGAACCGCGCCAGCTTCGAGAAGCAGGCCGCACGGCGTATGCCCGGCGACGCGCTGGTGTGGATCGCTGGCCGCCCCACGCGGGCCTGGGGGCAGGCCATGGCGCACCTGCTGGCGCTGGCGCCCGCGCCGGCCGCCATCAGCGCCGATGCCGATCCGGCCGGCATCGAGATCGCGCTGGCCGCCGCCGCCCCGTGGATCGCCGCCGGCCAGCCTTGGGTCGCCGCCGTGATGGAGCCGGCCCGACTGGACCGCGCGGGCATTCAGCCGCTGGGCGCCTACGACCGCGCCGTGCTGCAGCGCTTGGCGGTGCAAGACCTGCCACCGGAACTGGCCGCGCTGCGCGACGCGATGGCACAACGCGGCGTCAAGGCCGAGCAGGAGGGTTGACT
>CAMLKW010000065.1 GCA_946480605.1 uncultured Roseateles sp.
CCGGCCTGGCCTTCAACGAGATGGTGAGAAGCGGCGAGCTGAAGGCCCCCATCGTCATCGGCCGCGACCACCTGGACAGCGGCTCGGTGGCCAGCCCCAACCGCGAGACCGAGGGCATGCAGGACGGCTCCGACGCCGTCTCCGACTGGCCGCTGCTGAACGCGCTGCTGAACACCGCCGGCGGCGCCACCTGGGTGAGCCTGCACCATGGCGGCGGCGTGGGCATGGGCTACTCGCAGCACTCGGGCGTGGTCATCGTCGCCGACGGCACGGACGCCGCGGCCCAGCGCCTGTCGCGTGTGCTGTGGAACGACCCGGCCACCGGCGTCATGCGGCATGCAGACGCGGGCTACGAGGCGGCCAAAGCCTGCGCCCGCAAGAACGAACTGAACCTGCCCTCCGTATGAAGCTGATCCCTGGACATCTCACCCTCGCCCAGCTGGCCGACATCGCCACCGGCCGCACCCGCCTCGAACTGGACGACTGGGCGGCGGTGGACGCCAGCGCCGCCCTGGTCGCGGCGGCCGCCGCGGGCGATGCGCCGGTCTACGGCGTCAACACCGGCTTCGGCAAGCTGGCCAGCACCCGCATCGCCAAGGACCAACTGGCCCAGTTGCAGCTCAACCTGATCCGCAGCCACGCGGTGGGCGTGGGTGCGCCCATGAGCCCCGAGGTCGTTCGGCTGATGCTGGCCACCAAGGCCGGCAGCCTGGCACGCGGCTTCTCGGGCGTGCGCCGCGTGGTGGTGCAGTCGCTGCTGGACGCACTGAACGCCGGCTTCGTGCCCTATGTGCCGGCGCAAGGCTCGGTGGGCGCCAGCGGCGACCTCGCGCCGCTGGCCCACCTGACGCTGGCGCTGATGGGCGAGGGCGAGGCGCTGGTGGCCGGCCAGCGCGTGCCGGCCCGCGCCGAGCTGGCGCGCCTGGGCCTGGCGCCGCTGACGCTGGCTGCCAAGGAGGGCCTGGCCCTCATCAACGGCACGCAGGCCAGCACGGCGCTGGCGCTGCATGCGCTGCTGCGCTTCGAGGGCCTGTTCGCCACCGCGCTGGCCAGCGGCGCGATGACGCTGGACGCCGCGCGCGGCAGCGACGGCCCCTTCGACGCGCGCATCCACGCGGTGCGCGGCCAGCCCGGGCAGATCGAAGTGGCCGCGGTGTGCCGCGCGCTGCTGGCCGACAGCGCCATCCGCGCCTCGCACCGCGAGGGCGACGAGCGCGTGCAAGACCCCTACTGCCTGCGCTGCCAGCCCCAGGTCATGGGCGCCTGCCTGGACCAGGCACGGCATGCGACCCAGGTGCTGGTGCGCGAGGCGAATGCGGTGACCGACAACCCGCTGGTGTTCGAGGACACGATGATCAGCGGCGGCAACTTCCACGCCGAGCCGGTCGCCTTTGCCGCCGACAACCTGGCGCTGGCCATCGCCGAGGTCGGCGCCATCGCCGAGCGCCGCATCGCGATGCTGATCGACCCTGGCATCTCGCGCCTGCCGCCCTTCCTGACGGCGGACGCCGGCCTGCACAGCGGCTTCATGATCGCCCACGTGACGGCGGCGGCGCTGGCCAGCGAGAACAAGAGCCTGGCCCACCCGGCCAGCGTGGACAGCCTGCCCACCAGCGCCAACCAGGAAGACCATGTCTCCATGGCCACCTTCGCCGCGCGCCGCCTGCACGCCATGATCGACAACACGGCCCACATCGTCGCCATCGAGCTGCTGGCCGCGGCGCAGGGCATCGACTTCCTGCGGCCGCTGCAAAGCTCGGCGCCGGTCGAGGCCCTGCACGCGCGGCTGCGCCGGGACTGCGCCAGCAGCCCGGCCGACCACTACCTGGCACCGGACATCGAGCGGGCGGCGGCGCTGGTGCAGGCCGGCGAGTTGAAGGCGCCCGCGGCACCGGGCTTCGCGGGCTGAGCCCCCCGCATCAGCGGGGCCGGCTCCGCGCTTTCACCCGAGCGGGTGAAGACCCCATCGCCCGCCGTTTCCAGAATCCACCCGCACAACAACGACTTTCAGCAACGAGGGCGCATGACAACAGCAGCAAACTTCACATGGCTTGGCGCGGCACTGCTGGCCGCCGGCCTTCAGCAAGCCATGGCCGCCCCGGTCGTCGCCTACACCGACTCGAACGGGCGCGAATGGCGTCAGGTCAAGGAGACGGTGGGGCTGGCCTACACCGACATCAAGGCGGCCTGCTCGGGCAGCCAGGGCCTCTGCAGCGGCAGTGTCGGGAACATCCAACTGGAAGGCTGGCATTTCGCCGTGAACGCCGATGTATATCAGCTCTTCGTGCAGACGAGCATCCCGATGACCGGCAACACGGCAACCGGCTACGGTTCGGCATCAGGCCCCTCGGGTTCGACCTGGGCGGCCGCCTTCATTGACGTCGACGGCGTTGGCGGGGATGCGGGCTACTTCGACGCCAATTGGCTGAATGAGTCCGGCGCGTGGGTCATGGGCTTTGTGCGCGATCAGCCTGCCTCGCTGAACTATCGCTACACGGCCTCGGTCATGGACATCAAGGACAACTTGACGTCTCGGGTGGACGGCGCCGGCACGGCGAATCTCGTGCATCGCGATGCCGGCGATGCCCCCAATGGCTACTGGCTGTACCGCGACGCCGCCGTCACCAGCAACGCCCTGCCCCTGCCCGGCACTCTGCCCCTGGCCGGCCTGGCGCTCGCCGGCCTCGCCGCCCTGCGCCGTCGGCGCCGCTGAGATCAGCCGGCGGCCTGGCCGTCGCCGACGCTCGCCACGCTCAGCAGCAGCCGCGTCAACTCGGCGCGGCTGGCGCAGCCGGTCTTGGCGTAGATCTGCTTGAGCTGGGTCTTCAAGGTGTTGACGCTCAGGTCCACCGCGACGGCGGCGTCGGCCAGCCTGGCGCCGCCGGCCAGCGCCTGCGCCGTGCGCGCCTCGGCGGCGCTGAGGCCGTACAGGCGCATCAACACCGCCGCATCGGGTTCCTGGCGGCGCTCGCTGTCGGTGATGAACACGATGACGCAGGCATCGCCCGCCAGAGGCCCGAAACGGTCGCCGACCGACAGTCGGGACAGCTGCAGCAGATAGCTGCCCGAGCCCGACGAACGCGGCACGTTCAAGGCCTCGGAAAAATGAGCCACGCGCCCGGCCCCGTCCAGCGTGGCCTGCAGCGCGGCCTGCCAGGCGCGGCGCGCGGCGGCGCCATCGATGGCGAGGTGCCGCATCGCATCGCGCCGCAGGCCGTCCGTCGCGCGCCAGATGCTTTCAGCACGCTGGTTGGCATGCACGACACGCCCCTGCCGGTCCAGCAACGCGACGCCGCAGCTCAGCGCGTCCAGCGCCCCGGCGCTGGCGGCCGCCTGGTGCTCGGCCCGCCTCAGCCTCAGCATCACGGCCAGCGCGCGCGACAGGTGCGGCAGCAGCAGGGCCATGCGGGCGCGCGCGACGTCGTCGAAACCGCCTTCCGCCTGCACGCCCCGGTAGTTGGACAGCACGACCACCGGCAGATGGCCGTCCGGCGGCGCCAGGATGACGCCGGACAGCAGCCAGCCTATGTCCATGCGGACCAGGTGCTCGCGGTAATAGTCCGACGCCAGCAGCTCCTGGCGGTTGGACAGGTCACTGTCGCGAAAGATGCCGCCCTCGTAGGCCAGCCCGCGCTCCACGGCCCGCGCGGTCCAGAAGTCCTGCCCCACGTAGCGCGAACTCCAGATCGTCATCTCCTCTGCGCTGACGCCGTGGGAGTAGAAGAAGCCGTCGGCATCGATGGCCGCGCCGGGCGTGAACAACAGGGAGCGCGAAGCGCCCAGCCAGTCCGCCGCACGGGCCAGCGCCTGCGGCCAGCGTGTCGGCTCCAGCGATGCCTCGTAGACGAGATCCAGCAGCTGCGCGAACTCGCGCTCCGACTCACCAGGAAACGATCGATCCACCCCAGCCCCCCGTGTATCTTTTTGTACGGGGGATGATGCCAGCACCCGATCTGCCCAGGCTGCACAAAGTTGACGAGGGCCTGACGCAAAGCGGCAGCCCTGGGGCGCGCTCAGTAGCGCCCGACCGCCCCGGCCACGCGCAGGAACACATAGGCAAACCACGCCACCACGGCGCGGTGCAGCAGCGCGCGCCAGCCGGTGCCGCGCTGCTCGCCCACGCGCTCGGACTGCGCGATGGCCACGTCCATCTCGCCGGCCAGCCGCGCCGCGAAGCGGCGGTCCAGCACCACCACGTTGGCCTCCAGGTTGACCAGCAGCGACAGCGGGTCGATGTTGGAGCTGCCCACCGTGGCCCAGTGCTCGTCGACGACGGCCACCTTGGCGTGCAGGAAGGCGGGCGTGTACTCGTAGATCTCGATGCCGTGGCCGATCAGATCGGCGTACAGCGCCTCGGCGGCCCAGCCCGCCAGACGGTAATCCAGCTTGCCCTGCAGCAGCAGCCGCACGCGCACGCCGCGCCGGGCGGCGGCACGCAGGGCCTGGCGCAGGCGCTGGCCGGGGTAGAAGTAGGGGCAGATGATGTCCACGCTGCGGCGCGCGCCGCGTATCGCGTCGACGTAGGCATGCTCGATGGTGCGGCGGCGGCGCAGGTTGTCGCGCAGCACGAAGGCGGCGCACACCGGCGGCAGGTGCGGCACGCTGGCCGGCAGCCGCTGCGGGCCGCGCCAGATCTGCGTCAGCCACAGGCTGAAGCGGCGGCGCAGCGGCACGTAGTCCAGCAACGCGTCGTCGAACTCGCGGCCCAGCCAGGCGCGCGACCAGATGGAGCGCACGCTCTGCGCCATGGCCTCGACCAGGCCGCCGACCACCTCCACCGCGTAGTCCAGCCGCGGCAGCTCGGTGGCGCCGTGGTGCAGGTCCACGCGGTCGTCGATGACGTTGATGCCACCGACGAACGCGACCTCGTGGTCGACCACGCACAGCTTCTGGTGCAGGCGGCGCAGCTGGCCGCGCTGGAACCAGCGCCACCAGCGGTCCATGGGCCGGAACACGGCCAGCGCCACGCCCGTGCCCTCGAAGCGCGCGCGCAGCGAGGCCAGGCTGGCGCCGCTGCCGAAGCCGTCCACCACCACCCTCACGCGCACGCCGCGCCGGTCCGCCGCGATCAGCGCGTCGGCCAGCGCCAGCGAGGTGGCGTCGTCGTGGAAGATGTAGGTGGCCAGCCAGACCTCGCGCTGCGCCTGCGCGATGCTGGCGTGCATGCGCGGGAACAGCTGGTCGCCGCCGCGCAGCAGCTCGACCTGGTTGCCGCCGACGAAGCCGGTGTCGGCCGACCTGCGACGGCTGCGCCGCCTTGAGCCCAGGCGCCTCATTCCAAGGCCAGCTCCACCACCAGCGGCAAGTGGTCCGACATGCGCGCCCACGAAGGCCCGCGCGGCACCTGCACGCCGGTGCAGCGCAGGCCGCGCATGTAGACGCGGTCCAGCGAAAACACCGGCAGCCGCGACGGGAAGGTGGCGGCGCGCGCCCGGCCGTGGGGCGGCGCCGCGCGGCGCAGGCCGTGCACGCGCATCGACGGGTCGAGGCGCTCGCCCCAGTCGTTGTAGTCCCCGGCCACCAGCACCGGCGCGCCGTCGGGCACATGGTCCTTGACGAAGGCGGCCAGGCGTTCGACCTGGCGCACGCGGCTGGCGTGGATCAGCCCGAAGTGGGCGACGACCACGTGCACGATGGCACCCTGCCAATGCACCGGCACATGCAGCAGGCCGCGCTGCTCGAACTGGTGATCGGACACATCGTGGTGGCCGATGTCGCCCATGGGCCAGCGCGACAGCAGCGCGTTGCCGTGCTCGCCGAACCGGGTCGTCGCGTTGGTGCGGTAGGCCACCTCGTAGCCGTCGGGCGCCAGGAACTCGGCCTGGCCCTTCTCGGGCCAGCCGAACCAGGTGCGGTCGAAATAGGCCGCCTCGCGGTGGTGGAACAGACGCACCTCCTGCAGGCAGACGAGGTCGGCATCCAGCGCCTCCACACCCATCTGCAGGTTGTGGATCTCCAGCCGCTTGGCCGGGCCCAGGCCGCGCACGCCCTTGTGGATGTTGTAGGTGGCCACCCGCAGCACGTCGCCGGGGGAGTGCGGGGCGGGGCGCAGCGGGCTCATGTCAGGGAGGCGGCACTGAACCGGGGCAGCTGCAGCACGGCCTCGGCATTGGACGGCGAGAAGCAGCGGTCGGCCGCCTCGTGCCAGGGCAGCCACAGCCACGCCAGGTGCTCGCGCGGCGCCAGCCGGGGCGTCAGCGCCGCGGGCAACTGCAGGCCGAAAACATGTTCGGTGTTGCGCGTGACGCCGGGCGCATAACGGTGCCGCCACTGGGGGTAGATCTCGTAGACGTTGGCCAGCCGCCAGTCCGCCAGCTCGCCGCCCAGGGCGTCGATGTCGAAGCCGGTCTCCTCCAGCACCTCGCGGCGCGCCGTCTCGGCCAGCGGCTCGTCCGGGCTGTCCTTGGAGCCGGTCACGCTCTGCCAGTAGCCGGGGTGGTCGGCGCGCTCGATCAGCAGCACCTGCAGCTCGGGCGTGTGGATGACGACGAGGACCGACTCGGGAATCTTGAAGGGCTTGGCCAACTGCATGGCCAAAGCATAGCGACCTCAGCCGCCTTGACGCGTGCGCTTGGCCACCTCTGGCGGCAACTCCTTGGCCTGCAGCTCGCGCACCTGCGCCACCAGCTGGTTGTGCGCGTCCAGGAAGGCCGCCGCGATGACCTTGCCCTCGTTGGAATTGCTCCAGCCCGCACCGGCCGCGCCGCCCAGCTTGCCCAGCACGGCGCCGCCCACACCCAGATCGGCCACCTCCACGGAGCCGGTGGATGCGGCGACCTGTTCGGTGGTCTCGTTGTCGGTCAGCAGCAGCGCGGCCTGCGCCTGCTTGAGCTTGACCTGCTCGGCCGCGCCCACGAGCTTGTTCAGGTAGGGAATGGCGGCCAGGATGCCGCCGATCTGCCGGCCGGCGTCCTGCTCGCTGAAGGTCAGGCTGGGCGTCAGGCTGTACTGGGCTTCGTAGCCCTTGCCCTTGGCCACCGTATTGCCGGTCTGCCGCAGCACGCCGGACTCCTTCAGCTCCTGCTCGCGCACGGTGGCCTTCAGGCCGGCTGCGCGGTCCACGACGCGGAAGCAGCCGCTCTGCTGCGCCAGCAACCGCACCAGCGGCACCGGGCTGGACGGCAACTGGTAGCCGGAATAGGCATAGCCGTTGGGGTTCTCGACCAGCGCCAACGTGGCCACCGGCGCGTCGCACCTGACCAGCTCGCGGCTGGCCTTGTGCGCGCCCGCCGGGCCCGCCGAGCCGCTGATGACGGAGCCGCCCTCGCCCAGCGACGTGGATGACTTGCCGCACGCGGCCAGCAGCAGGACGACGGCGGGAACGACAAGCAGGCGCAGATTTTTCATGGGCGCGAGTCTGCCCGCAGGACGGTGAGAAGACGGCCCTAGAACAAGGGACATCGTCGCGCCGGCCCCCTCACTTGGGGTACAGCACCATCTGCGTGCAGCGGAACAGCGCCAGCGTCTTGCCCGTGTCCTGGTGGGTGACGACCGCGTCCCAGACCTGCGTCGTGCGACCCAGATGCACCGGCCGGGCCACGCAGCTGATCTTGCCCTCGCGGGCGGTGCCCATGTGGTTGGACTTCAACTCCACCGTCGTGAAGCCGCTGGCACCACGCGGCAGGTTGGCCATGCAGCCATAGCCCGCGCAGGTGTCGGCCAGCGTGACGACGCTGCCCGCATGCAGGAAGCCGTTGGGCGCCATCAGTTCCGGCCGCACGACCAGCTCGGCGCGGATCTCGCTGCCATCGACCTCGGTGATGACGATGCCCAGATGGCCCGGCAGGTTGCCGGCGCCTGCCTGATTGAACTGCGCGCTGTCGTTCATGGGTACTGCTCCTCCTGCGCGCATCCTAGTCACCAAGAAGAAAGGCCGGCACGGATGCCGGCCTTCTCAAGCTGCGCTAGCCGCGCGATCAGCTGCGCGTCAGCGTGGCCTTGAGCATGCTGTTCAGCAGGTCCAGCGACTCGGCCAGATGGGCACGCGTCTCGACCGACAGGCCGGGCTTGGCCGATGCCGTGCGCAGCTCGCCGGCCAGCTGGCTGGCGTGCCAGCGCGCCATCGAGAACGCGTCGGCGTAGACCGTCGCGCCATTGGTCGAGCGGTTCAGCTGCGCCTGCAGGCGCTTGATGTACTCACGCTGCAGGCTGCGGCGCATGCGGTCGATCTCGGCGCCGGTCTTCAGCTCGCTGAAGATGGCGCCCTGCAGCGTCGCGTACACCTCGCTCAGCGACACGGCGCTCTTGCGCTGCGCTTCCGGCAGGTAGCTGCCCTGGTCGATCAGGCGGCGCGCGGTGTTGGGCGACATCAGGCGGTCCAGCACGCGGCCCTGCAGCGCGCTGACGCTGTCGGGGATGGACAGCGGCAGGCCGCGTTCCCACTCGTTGTAGTCCAGCGTCTGCGCGGCGAGGAACTCGGGCTTGAACTTGAACGCGTCGCTGGACAGCAGGCCGGTGGCGATGAAGCGCAGGGCCTCGCGCTGTTGCGCCGTGTCCACCGGCTTGAAGGCCTGGCCCGGCGTGACGCCCGGCACGATGCGCTCGGCCTGCAGGCCGCCCACGTACTTGCTGACGTTGTTGGCCGTCATGCCCAGTTGGCGGAACGACTCCAGCACCGAGCGGCGGCTGCGCAGCGGGTCCTCGCCGGCCTCGGGCTTGCGCGTCTGCACGCGCTCCCACAGCTCCTGGCTCAGCTTCAGGCGCTTCTTGGCATAGGCCAGCGGGTCGTCGCCCAGATCGCGCTGGTTGCTGCGCGGGTCGTAGCCGTCGTAGATGCCGCCCACGCCCTGGTCGAAGTCGTCGCCGTAGGCCAGCTGCGGCTCGGTCGAGCGCGCGGCGATCCTGGCCAGCTCCGCGGCCTCCTGGCCGGCGGCGATGGGCTTGTAGGCATACTCGACGGCCCAATAGTCGTAGGCGCCCAGCGTCGTGTTGGTCAGCGTGGAGCGGGCCTCGCCCTTCAGCGGCAGGTTGTACGCGTTGTAGTCCATCACCGAGTTGGAGATGCCGTTGGCCGCGGTCCAGGCCTTGTCCTTCAGCTGCGCCTGCGTGATGGTCGTGGACGAGCGGAAGTTGTGCTTGAGGCCCAGCGTGTGGCCGACCTCATGCATGATGACGTCCTTCACGACGGCCTGGGCCAGCGCCTCGGCCTCCGGGCCGTTCATGTCCATGCCGTCGCGCAGCGCCAGCAGTTCCATCGCGAAACCGAACTCGGAGGCCTGGTCGGCCATGTAGGTGCACTGCTGCTCGGCCAGCGCGCGGCTGCGCTCGCCCATCCAGCTGGCGCCCTGCGAGTGGTCGTGCGCGTGGCTGTGGCCATGGCCGGCCACGTCGTCCGCGGCCAGGCGGCGCGAACCGCGGCCGAACACGTCGCTCATGCCGATGTCGGCGTCGAGGATTTCACCGGTGCGCGGGTCCTTGTTGCTGGGGCCGATGGCGAAGCCCACATCGGAGCCGGTGAACCAGCGCACGGACGCGTGCGTCGAGTCCATGTTGTCCCAGTCGGCATCGTCGGGCTGCTGCCTGGCCTGGATGGCGTCCTTGAAGCCGATCTTCTCGAAGGCCTTGTTCCACTCCAGGATGCCGGCCTTGACCGCCTCGCGGTACTTGGGCGGAATGTTCTTGTCCATCCAGTAGACGACGGGCTGGACCGGCTCCGACAGCGCGGCGTTCGGGTCCTTCTTCTCCAGGCGCCAGCGGTTCACCATGTGCACGCGCGTGTTGGCCTTGGTGTCGTCGCCCAGGTTGCTGTAGCTCTCCATGAAATGACCCAGACGCGGGTCGGCATGGCGGATGGCCGCCGGCACTTCGGGCAGCGCGCGGAAGCTGTAGACGAAGCTGAAGAACATCGAACGCGGGTCCGGCGTGGCCTGCGGCGGCGTGGGCACGGGCACCGGAGCGGGCGTCAGCGGCGGCGCGGGGATGCGCGGCGTCGCGAAGTGCACGCGCGAGGTCAGCGTGGTGATCTGGGCGTCGGCACGCGTGGCCTCGATGAAGGAGTTGGCGCGGTCGGGCGCGAACGGCAGGCGGTAGGCCGCCTCCAGGCGCGTGGAATAGCCAGGAATGTCGCCCAGCAGCAGCGCACTGGCGTCCACCAGCACGGACTTGCGATCCGGGTGGTCGGCGCTCGCGACCGGGCCGGCCGTGACCAGGCTGGGCGAGAAGGCTTGCTCCAGCACCAGCTTGCTGTCGGCGTTGGAAGTGCGGAACTTGGTGTTCAGCGCGATCAGCTGCACGTGGTTGCCGATGCGGCGCCACTCCACCATCTCGTCGCCCAGCATCTGGCTGGCGTACAGGCCGCGCTCGCCGATGGAGTTGGCGACGTTGACGCTCAACAGAAAGGGCTTGTTGAAGGCTTCCTTCGGGATCTCGATCCAGACCTTCTCGTCCCTGCGCCAGACCGGGAACAGGCCCGGCTGCTCCTTGGCGCCCTTGATGATGTCGGCAAACGGCTTGGGAGCCGTCGGGTCGGCGGGCGGGCGCGCGGCGGGCGCTGCGGCAGCAGGGCCGGAAGCAGCGGCGGCTGGTGCGGCGGACGGGGTTTGGGCCTGGGCCGCTGCCACCAGCGCGAGTAGCGCGGCGGAGGCCAGGACGGAACGCGACATCGGGGTCATGAGCTGTGTCCGAAGGAAACGAAAGCCGGTCACTTTAAGCGCGGCGACACTGGCGTCAATCCGATTCCGTCCCCGTCGCGGAGCTGCAAAAGTTCACGCAAAAACTTCCGTCATGTCACTGACCCATCTGCTCTATTTGCACGGTTTCCGCTCGTCGCCGGGCTCCGCCAAGGCGCGCCGCATGGCGGCCTGGGCGGCCGAGAGACCCGGCCTGATCTTCGCCTGCCCGCAGCTGCCAGCGTCGCCACGCGAGGCCATGGCGCTGGTGGTCGACCTCGTGGCCGGCTGGCCCGCGGGCGGCGCCGCCGTCATCGGCAGCTCGCTGGGCGGGTTCTATGCCACCTCGCTGGCCGAGCAGCCGGCCCACCGCGGCTGGCGCGTGGCCGTGCTGAACCCGGCCGTGGACCCGGCGCGCGACCTGGCCCGCCACATCGGCACGCTGACCGCCTGGCACGACCCCGAGCTGAAGTTCGAGTTCACGGCGCAGCACGTGGCCGAGCTGGCCGCGCTGGCGCCGCCGGCTCGGCTGACGAAGCCGGCGCGCTACTACGCGCTGATCGCCAAGGGCGACGAGCTGCTGGACTGGCGCGAGATGCTGGCGCGCTACGCCGGCTGCGATGGCGAGGTGTTGGAAGGCAGCGACCATGGCCTGACGGACTTCGAAGCCCATCTGCCGGGACTTGGCAAACACCTGCTGGGCTGAGGCGACAATCGCCCGCTTATGTTTGCGCTGTTTGACGACGCCGGGAAATTCCTCGCCGGCCGGGTGATGAGTGAGGCCGATGCCTCGATGCAGGTGGAACTGGACTCGGGCAAGCGGGTCAAGGTCAAGGCCGCCAATGTGTTGCTGAAGTTCGAGCAGCCGGCGCCGGCCGTGCTGCTGGCCGAGGCCCGCAAGCTGGCCGACGACATCGACCTGGACCTGGCCTGGGAGTTCGCGCCCGAGGGCGAGTTCGGCTTTGTCGATCTCGCCAAGGACTATTTCGACGCCAAGGCCGGCGTCGTGCAGCAGGCCGCCGCGCTGATGCGGCTGTTCGACGCGCCGCACTACTTCCGCCGCGCCGGCAAGGGTCAGTTCAAGAAGGCCCCCGAGGAGACGGTCAAGGCCGCGCTGCTGGGCATAGAGCGCAAGCGCCAGCAGGCGCTGCAGATCGAGGCCTGGGCCGAGGAACTGGTGAAGGGCACCTGCCCGCAGCCCATCCAGGACCAGATCTACAAGATCCTGTTCAAGCCCGACAAGAACGGCCCCGAGTACAAGGCCGTTGTCGAAGCCGCCAAGCGCTCGCACAAGGCGCCGCTGGACCTGCTGCAGGGCGCCGGCGCGATCACCAGCGCCTACCAGTTCCACTGGAAGCGCTTCCTGTTCGAGAACTTTCCCAAGGGCGTCGGTTTCCCCGCGCTGACGGCGCCGGAGATCAAGGATGAGCTGGCGCTGAGCCCGGTGCAGGCCTTCTCCATCGACGATTCGCAGACCACCGAGATCGACGATGCACTGTCGGTGCAGGGCCTGGGCACCGGCACGGTCACCTTCGGCGTGCACATCGCGGCACCCGGCCTGGCCATCACGCCGGACTCAGCCGTCGACAAGGTCGCCCGCGAGCGCCTGTCCACCGTCTACATGCCGGGCTGGAAGATCACCATGCTGCCCGACGAGGTCGTGCAGACCTACACGCTGATCGAAGGCCGCGACTGCCCGGCCGTGTCCATCTACTTCACGATGGACGAGGCCACGCTGGCGATCACGGCCAGGGAAACCAAGCTGGAGCGCGTGCACATCGCCGCCAACCTGCGCCACGACAAGCTGGACGGCATCGTCACCGACGCCACGCTGTCGGGCGAGGCGCCGGCCGACTACGCCTTCGCGCCCGAGCTGGCCTTCTGCTGGCGCCTGGCCAAGGTGCTGAAGGCACAGCGCGAAGTGGTGCGCGGCAAGCCGGAGAACTTCAACCGACCGGACTACAACTTCCGCCTGGCCGGCGAGCGCATGGAGCCCCCCAACGGCAGCGAGTCCGTCGAGATCAGCGTGCGCGCGCGCGGCAGCTCGCTGGACCTGATCGTGGCCGAGGCCATGATCCTGGCCAACTCCGCCTGGGGCGGCTGGCTGGCCGAACTGGGCCTGCCCGGCATCTACCGCAGCCAGGCCAGCCTGGCGCCCGGCATCAAGGTGCGCATGGGCGTGAAGGCGCTGCCGCACGCCGGCATGGGCGTGGCCAGCTACACCTGGGCCAGCTCGCCGCTGCGCCGCTACGTGGACCTGGTCAACCAGTGGCAGATCATCGCGGCGGCCCGCCACGGCAAGACGGCCGCGCTGGTCGCGCCGTTCAAGCCCAAGGACGCGGCACTGTTCTCCATCATCTCGGGCTTCGAGGCCGCCTACGCCGCCTACAACGGCTTCCAGAACGGCATCGAGCGCTTCTGGACGCTGCGCTGGCTGCAGCAGAGCGGCCTCGCCGATCACGGCGAGCTGACCGCCACCGTCATGAAGGAAGGCCTGGTGCGGGCCGACGACCTGCCGCTGGTGTTCAAGGCACTGGGCTGCGAACCGCTGCCGCGCGGCAGCCACGTCAAGGTGCGCATCACCGGCCTGGACGAGATGACGCTGGACGTGCATGCGACGTTGATCGAGCGCCTGGACGAAGCGCCGGCGGCCGACGAGCCCGAGGGCGACGACGAGGAGCTGGAGGCCGCGGCGACGCCGATCGCGCTGGCCATCGACCTGAACGACAGCTCCGGCGAGGCCGCACCGGCCGAGGCGCCTCAGAGCTGATGCGCAAGCTGAGCACGCTGCAGATCGCCCTTGCGTTCTCGCTGGGCGTGCATGTGGTGCTGCTCAGCCTGCGCTTCGCGGCACCGACGGCTTTCAACCGCATCTTCCAGGACACGCCGCTGGAGGTGGTGCTGGTCAACACCCGCTCCAACGAGCCGCCCACCAAGGCCGCCGCGCTGGCCCAGGCCAACCTGGCCGGCGGCGGCAACCTGGAAACCGGCCGCGCCACGTCGCCGCTGCCGCCGGCGCGCCACAGCGAAGTGGGCGACGCCGCACAGTCGCAGAGTTCGCAGATCGCCAACCTGCAGCAGCAACAGCAGCAGCTGCTGACCCAGCTGCGCCGCGACCTGGCGCTGCTGCCGCCGCCCGACCCGCGCCGCGAGAAGACCGACGCCCGCGAGCGCGCCCAGGCCGAGAAGCGCCGCCAGCTGGTGGACCTGCTCGCCGAGATCGAGAAGCGCGTCAACGAGGAAAGCGCCCGGCCGCGCAAGCGCTACATCAGCCCGGCCACGCGCGAGGTCGTCTACGCGCAGTACTACGACGGCCTGCGCCGCCGCATCGAGGAGCGCGGCACGCGCGACTTCCCCGAATCCCGCGGAAAGAAGCTCTACGGCGAGCTGACGATGAACATCCACATCGACCACAAGGGCCGCGTGCTGGAGACCGACATCCTGGCCTCCAGTGGCAACAACACGCTGGACCGGCGCGCCATCGCCATCGTGCAGGCGGCCTCGCCCTTCGGCAACTTCAACCAGGAGATGCTGAAGGGCGCCGAGGTGCTGGTCATCACGTCGCGCTTCAAGTTCACGCGCGACGAGGGGCTGGAAACGACTTTGAGTGGACAACCATGACTGATAGATACGCCGTCGTCGGCAACCCGGTCGAGCACAGCCGCTCGCCAGCCATCCATGCGATGTTTGCCGAGCAGACCGGGCAGGCGCTGAGCTACGAACGCCTGCTGGCGCCGCTGGATGGCTTCGAGGCCACGCTGCGCGCCTTCGTCGCGGCCGGCGCCAAGGGCTGCAACATCACCGTGCCGTTCAAATTCGACGCATTCGCGCTGGCCGCGAAGCGCACCGAGCGGGCGCAGCTGGGCGGCGCCGTCAACACGCTGCGCTTCGACGCAGAGGGCTGGACCGGCGACAACACCGACGGGGCCGGCCTGGTCAACGACATCCAGAAGAACGCTGGCCGAACACTCGCCGGCCTGCAGGTGCTGCTGGTGGGCGCTGGCGGTGCGAGCGCAGGCGCGCTGGGCGCGTTGATCGCGGCCAGGCCCGCGCGCATCACCATCGTGAACCGCACGCTGGACAAGGCGCAGGCGCTGGTCGCCAGCCACGCCCATCTCGGCGTGCCGCTGGCCGCGGCGACGCTGGCCGAGGCGCCGGCCGCGCAGGACATCGTCATCAACGCCACCAGCACCAGCCTGGCCGGTGCCGCCGCGCCGGTGGACGCACGCGTGCTGAAGCCCGGTGCGCTGGCACTGGACATGATGTACGGCCCCAAGGCCCAGGGCTTCCTGGACTGGGCCGCCGCCCACGGTGCCGAACCGCGCGACGGCCTGGGCATGCTCATCGAGCAGGCGGCCGAGGCCTTTTTCTTCTGGCGCGGTGTGCGCCCCGACACGGCGCCGGTGCTGAAAGCGCTGAGGGCCACGCTGTGATGCGACACCTCGGCCGCCTGCTGGCTGTGCTGGCATTGACCGTGCTGTGCCTGCAGCTGTGGTTTGCCGGGCGCATCGCACTGATGAATGTGCTCGCGCCGCAATCCACCAGCTTCCAGCGCAGCGAGGTCATCCGGCTGGCGACCGAGAAGCAGCGGGTGGCCTGGTCCCAGCAGTGGGTGGATGACGAGCAGTTGCCCAAGACGCTGAAGCGCGCCGTCATCGCCAGCGAGGACGACTCGTTTGCGGACCATGGCGGCGTCGACTGGGACGCGCTGAAGGGTGCCTGGAAAAAGAACGAGAAGGCGCAGGCCCGTGCCGAGGCCCGCAAGGCCAAGGCGCCGGCCAAGGTCATCGGCGGCTCGACGATCACGCAGCAGCTGGCGAAGAACCTGTTCCTGTCCGGCGAGCGCACGCTGCTGCGCAAGGGCCAGGAGCTGGTGCTGACACTGATGCTGGAAGGCCTGCTGAGCAAGCAGCGCATCCTGGAGATCTATCTGAACAGCGTCGAATGGGGCGAAGGACTGTTCGGCGCCCAGGCCGCCGCCCGCCACTATTTCCGCACCGATGCGGCGCGGCTGGGCGCCTTCGAGGCCGCCCGGCTGGCCGTCATGCTGCCGGCGCCCAAGCGTTTCGAGCGCCAGCCCGGTTCGCCCTATGTGCTGGGTCGCGCCGCCCTCATCGTGGGGCGCATGCCCAGCGCACAACTGCCATGAGTGATCCCGGGGAAATCGCCGCCGCCGCCGCCCGCCTCATCGTCGACGAGGGCATGGACTGGGGGCCCGCCAAGCAGCGCGCCGTGCGTGACCTGGGTCTGTCGCGGTCAGCGGCACTGCCCGGCAACGACGAGGTCGAGGATGCCGTGCGCGAGCACATCGCCATCTTCCACGCCGAGACGCAACCCGCCGAGCTGCGCGCCCTGCGCGAGTTGGCCGCCCAGTGGATGGTGCGGCTGGCCGAGTTCCGGCCGCACCTGGCCGGCGCCGTCTGGCGCGGCACCGCGACGCGGCTGTCCAACGTCCACCTGCAGCTGTACTGCGACGACAGCAAGGCCGCCGAGATCGCACTGCTCGACCGAGGCCTGGACTTCGACGTGGCAGAAGCCGCCGGCCCGCGCGGCCGCGCCGTGGACATGCTGGTGCTGGACGTGCCCTGCCCCGCGCTGCAGGAGCGCGTCACGCTGTGCCTCAGCATCCTGGACTTCGACGACCTGCGCGGCGCGCTGAAGCCCGACGCCCGAGGCCGCACCGAACGCGGTGACCTGGGCGCGCTGCGGGCCTTGCTGGAAGAATCACCCCCGCCATGAACCCCATCACCCGCCGCCTCCTGCTTGCCGGCGCCGGCCTCGGCGCCGCCGCCTTGGGCGCCTCCCTCGCCTGGCGCCGCGCCAACCCGCCCGCCGCGTCCGCCGTCGCCGAGGCGTTCTGGGCCCGCCGTTTCCCGGGCCTCGACGGCGCCGAGGTGGACGTCGCGCGCTGGCGCGGCCAACCGCTGCTCGTCAACTTCTGGGCCACCTGGTGCCCGCCCTGCGTGAAGGAACTGCCGGAGATCAACCAGTTCTTCAACGAAGCCAAGGGCAAGGGCTGGCAGGTGCTGGGCCTGGCGATCGACCAGGCGGATCCGGTGAAGGACTTCCTGAAGAAGACGCCGTTGGACTTCCCCATCGCGCTGGGCGGCCCGGAAGGCCTGGGCCTGGTGCGCGAGCTGGGCAACCCGGCCGGCGGCCTGCCGTTTTCTGTGGTCTTCGACGAGGCTGGCGAGGTCAGTTGGCGCCGCCTGGGTGTCACGCACCTGCAGGATTTGCGCGAGCTGGCGCGAACCTGACGCCAACGCGCCTCCGGAACCGCCCGACCTGAGAATTTCCCCAATCCGGCGGGAAATCAGCGCCAAAACGCGTAAAGTTCGCCCTTCCTCAATTTAGTGACCGCTCCCTAGAGCCCCGGCAACGGCGCGCGGTCACGTGTTTGATGCAAGTTCTCGTCCTGCATGGCCCCAACCTCAACCTGCTCGGCACCCGCGAGCCCGAGGTCTACGGCGCGCAGACCCTGGCCCAGATCGATGCCGAACTGAGCACGATCGCGGCCGAAGCCGGCGCCACGCTGGTCAGCTTCCAGAGCAACCACGAAGGCGCGCTGGTCGACCGCATCCAGGCCGCGCGCAGCGACGGCACGCGCTTCATCGTCATCAACCCGGCCGCCTACACGCACACCAGCGTCGCCATCCGCGACGCGCTGGCGGCCGTGGCCCTGCCCTTCATCGAAGTCCACCTGTCGAACATCCACCGCCGCGAGGCCTTCCGCCACCACAGCTATCTGAGCGACCTGGCGGTCGGCGTCATCTGCGGCCTGGGCGCGAACGGCTACCGCCTCGCGCTGCGCCACGCCCTCGGATCGTTGGAAGCCGGCGCCTGAGCGGCACCGGACTTGCCCCTTCTCTCACAACAACTACATCGCCTGGAGCCACCCATCATGGACCTGCGCAAGCTCAAAACCCTGATCGACCTGGTCTCGGAATCCAACATTTCCGAACTGGAGATTACCGAGGCCGACGGCAAGGTCCGCATCGTCAAGTCCGACCCGGCCGCCGCCATCGCGGTCCAGCCGGTCTATGCCGCAGCGCCGGCGGCGCCCGTGGTCCAGGCAGCCGCCGCCTCAGCCGCCCCGGTGGCCGCAGCCGCCCCCGCGCCGGTCGCCGCGGTCGAGACCGGTCACGTCGTCAAGTCGCCCATGGTCGGCACGTTCTACCGCGCATCCAGCCCCAACGCCAAGGCATTCGCCGACGTAGGCCAGGCCGTGAAGGAAGGCGAAGCCATCTGCATCATCGAGGCGATGAAGATCATGAACGAGATCGAGGCCGACAAGACCGGCACGATCACCAAGATCCTGTGCGAGAACGGCCAGGCCGTCGAGTTCGGACAGCCGCTGTTCGTCATCGAATAAGCAAGGACTTCTGATGTTCAAGAAAGTCCTCATCGCCAACCGGGGCGAGATCGCGCTGCGCATCCAGCGCGCGTGTCGCGAACTCGGCATCAAGTCCGTCGTCGTCTACTCCGAGGCCGACCGCGACGCCAAGTACGTGCGCCTGGCCGACGAGGCCGTCTGCATCGGCCCCGCGCCGTCGGCGCAGAGCTACCTCAGCATGCCGGCCATCATCGCGACGGCCGAGGTGACCGACGCCGAGGCCATCCACCCCGGCTACGGCTTCCTCAGCGAGAACGCCGACTTCGCCGAGCGCGTCGAGCGCAGCGGCTTCACCTTCATCGGCCCGACGCCCGAGTCCATCCGCATGATGGGCGACAAGGTCTCGGCCAAACAGGCCATGATCCGCGCGGGCGTCCCCTGCGTGCCCGGCTCCGAAGGCGCGCTGCCGGAAGACCCGAAGGAGATCATCAAGATCGCGCGCTCGGTGGGCTACCCGGTCATCATCAAGGCGGCAGGTGGCGGTGGCGGGCGCGGCATGCGCGTCGTCCACACGGAGGCGGCGCTGGTGCACGCCGTGCAGACCACGCGCGCCGAGGCGGGTGCCGCGTTCGGCAACCCCGAGGTCTACATGGAGAAGTTCCTGGAGAACCCGCGCCATGTGGAGATCCAGATCCTGGCCGACACGCACAAGAACGCCGTGTGGCTGGGCGAGCGCGACTGCTCCATGCAGCGCCGCCACCAGAAGATCATCGAGGAAGC
>CAMLKW010000066.1 GCA_946480605.1 uncultured Roseateles sp.
GTTGCCGCGCTCTTCCTTCTCGACCTGGACCAGCAGTTCCTGGCCTTCCTTGATCGCGTCCTTGATGGTCGCGTTCTTGACGTCGGTGCCCTCACGGAAGAACTGCCGCGAGATTTCCTTGAACGGCAGGAAGCCGTGGCGGTCCTCGCCGTAGTCGACGAAGCAGGCTTCGAGCGAGGGCTCGACCCGCGTCACGACGGCCTTGTAGATGTTGCCCTTGCGCTGTTCGCGGCCTTCGATTTCGGTCTCGAAGTCCAGCAGCTTCTGGCCATCGACGATGGCGAGGCGCCGCTCTTCCGGCTGCGTCGCATTGATCAGCATGCGTTTCATGTCATCACTCCTTCGCGCGCTCCGTGCAGGAGCGCGCCACGTCATGCCACCCGGAGGTGGCGTTCAAGACGCACGAGCGACAAGCGTGGAAACCGTGGAAGGAGTGCCCTGGACCGCTCGGGTTTCTGACGTGAGGTCAGACGTCGAGCGGCGTTGGCGCATGCGACCGGGCGGCCATGGCGCGGGGAAGACCTGCCTCGACCTTGCCGCGTGCCAAGGCGCCGGGCCGGACGACCACCACAGCTTCTGGCTGGGGTCGTGCGGCGAAGCGCAGCGGGTGGGGGAGGGAAGGACTCATCCGCGTAGGACTGCTGGACGCTGGCGCGAGCGTTTGCGGCTTGATGGGGCCGCTCGCTCTCGCGCCGTGAAAACCTTGTTCTGGCAACCGGATCTCGTCATGCCTGAGGGCTGTCGACGAGAGGCCGGTGGGTTCCGGGTGTCATCGCTCTGCCGCATCGTGCCGCCCGCCGCCGTTTCACTTGGGGAAACCGCCTGCCGGCCACAGGATGCGTTGCATCGCCTGTTGTGCCCCGGGGCTAGCCCTGGGGCGCCGCGTTGTCGCCGCTAAAATCAAAAAAATCAAACACTTACGGCAGCAACGTGGTGAAAAGGATTATAGGGGCAGGCATTGCGGCCCCTACCACGGGGGCGAACCCCGCCGTGAGTACGGACAAACCCGCGGTTCGGCGCGTCGTCGTGGACGAGGGGTCGGTCGGCCAGCGCCTGGACAACTTCCTGCTGCGCGAGCTGAAGGGGGTGCCCAAGACCCATGTCTACCGGGTGATCCGGGCCGGCGAGGTGCGCGTCAACAAGGGCCGCGCCCAGGCCGATACGCGGCTGGAGATCGGCGACGAGGTGCGCATTCCGCCGGTGCGCGTGCCCGAGCGGGCCGAGGCGCCGGCTGCACCGGCGCGAGAGTTCCCCATCGTGTTCGAGGACGAGCACCTGCTGGTCATCGACAAGCCGGCCGGCGTGGCGGTGCATGGCGGCTCGGGCGTCAGCTACGGCGTCATCGAGGCGCTGCGCCGGGCGCGGCCCGCGGCCAAGTTCCTGGAGCTGGTGCACCGGCTGGACAAGGAGACCTCGGGCCTGTTGATGATCGCCAAGAAGCGCAGCGCGCTGGTCAACCTGCAGGACCAGCTGCGCGACCGCGAGACCGGCAAGACCTATGCGGCGCTGGTCTGGGGTGACTGGCCGGCCAAGCTCAAGGTCATCGACGTGCCGCTGGTGAAGTTCGTCGGCAGTGACGGCGAGCGCTGGGTGCGCCCCGGCAAGGAAGGCGAGGAAGACGCCAAGCGCTCCATCAGCCTCGTGAAAGTCATGCAGCGCACGAAGGACTTCAGCTTGCTGGACGTGACCATCAAGACGGGCCGCACGCATCAGATCCGCGTCCACCTGCAACAGGCCGGCCACCCTATCGTCGGTGACCCCAAGTACGGCGACTTCGAACGCAATCGCGAGCTGGCACGTGGCCCGGCGAAGTTCGAGCGCATGTTCCTGCACGCGCGCCAACTGCGCTTCAACCACCCCGCCAGCGGGGCCGAGATGACGTTGCAGGCCCCGCTGCCGCCCGAGTGTGAGAAGCTGACCACCCCATGAGACCGCAACGTTTTGACCTGATCGCCTTCGACTGGGACGGCACCCTGTTCGATTCCACCGCGCTGATCGCCCGCTGCATCCAGCGCGCCGCCGTCGACATCGGCGAACCCGAGCCCGAGTTCGAGCGGGCCAAGTACGTCATCGGCCTGGGCCTGCGCGATGCGCTGGAGCATGTGGTGCCGGGCCTGTCGCACGACCGCTACGGCGAGCTGGGTCTGCGCTACCGCCACCACTACCTCGGGTCGGAGCACGAGGTCTCGCTGTTCGACGGCAGCCTGGAGATGCTGCAAGCGCTCAAGGAGCGCCACCACTGGCTGGCCGTGGCCACGGGCAAGAACCGCGCGGGCCTGGACCGCGTGCTGGCCCATGCCGAACTGACGCAGATGTTCGACGGCACGCGCACGGCCGACGAGACGCGCTCCAAGCCGCATCCGCAGATGCTGCTGGAGCTGATGCGAGAGTTCGGCGTGGAGCCCGAGCGCACGCTGATGATCGGCGACACCACGCACGACCTGCTGCTGGCCCAGAACGCCGGCGTGGCCAGCGTGGGCGTCAGCTTCGGCGCGCACGACCACGAGACCTTCGCCGACCTCAAGCCGCTCTTCGTGGCCCACTCGACGCGCGAGTTGCACGACTGGTTGATCCAGCATGCCTGAGCAGGACATCGCGCCGCCGCAGTTGCTCTGCGGTTCCAGCGAACTTCAGGAGCGCGGCAAGGCGGTCCTGTTCGACGTGATCCAGTGGCGCGAGCCCGTGCGCGCCTTCGCGCTGCGCTTCGACGGCCAGGCGGTCGCCTACCTGAACCGCTGCGCGCATGTGCCAACGGAAATGGACTGGCAGGAGGGCGAGTTCCTCGATGCCGACAAACGCTTCATCATGTGCAGCATCCACGGCGCGGTCTACGACCCGCTCAACGGCCAGTGCGTCATGGGCCCCTGCAACCGCGGGCGCCTGACCAAGATCAACCTGACCGAGCGCGACGGCGAGGTCTACTGGCACCCGACACGAGACACCCAGCCCGCCTTCCAGGACTGATATGAGCAGCAACTCCGACGATTCCCTGCCGCCCCCCATGCAAGAACCGGTGGGCGTGCCCGCCGCGCCTGCGGCGCCCGCGCTGAACGAGCCGATGCTGGCCGAGCTGGCGCGCGACTTCCTGCGCGAGCGCCGGGCCGAGCGGCGCTGGCGCACCGTGTTCCGGCTGTTCTGGCTGGCGCTGGCCGCCCTGCTGGTCTACAGCCTGTGGCTGCAGGGCCGGCACGTGACGCCCACCACCACGCCGCACACGGCCCTGGTGGAGGTGCGCGGCGAGATCGCGGCCGACACCGAGGCCAGTGCCGAGATGCTGCTGGCCGCGCTGAAGGACGCGTTCAAGGATTCCGCCGCCCAGGCCGTGGTGCTGCGCATCAACTCGCCCGGCGGCAGCCCGGTGCAGGCCGGCATCGTCTACGACGAGATCAAGCGGCTGAAGAAGCAGTACGACAAGCCGGTCTACGCGGTGGTCGAGGAGATGTGCGCTTCGGGCGCCTACTACATCGCGGCGGCGGCGGACGAGATCTATGTGGACAAGGCCTCGGTCGTCGGCTCCATCGGCGTGCTGATGGACGGCTTCGGCTTCACCGGGCTGATGGACAAGCTGGGCGTGGAGCGCCGGCTGCTGACCGCCGGCGAGAACAAGGGCATGCTGGACCCGTTCGGCCCGGTCAACCCCAGGCAGCGCGCCTATGCGCAGGCCATGCTGGACCAGATCCACCAGCAGTTCATCGCGGTCGTGCGCGAGGGCCGCGGCAAGCGGCTGAAGGAAACGCCGGAGATCTTCTCGGGCCTGTTCTGGAACGGCGAGCAGGCCGTGCAGATGGGCCTAGCGGACCACTACGGCAATCTGGACTTTGTGGCGCGCGAGGTCGTCAAGGCCGAGGAAGTCATCGACTACACGCCGCGCGAGAACGTCGCCGAGCGGCTGGCCAAGCGTTTCGGCGCGGGCGTGGGCGCGGGCGCCGTGAAGGCGATGCGCGAGCTGGCGCCCATCCGCTGATCAGAAGCGGCGGCGGCGCGCAAAGCCCACGGCGACGAGCCCCAGGCCCACCAGTGCCAGCGATGCGGGCTCCGGCAGGCGCTGCGCCTGCTGGCCGCTGGAGGGGCGGTCTATGCCTGCCGAGGGCATGGGCGCGTCATTGACCTGCACGCTGCTGTTCCAGTCCTTCACGACCACCTGGCCGTTGACCTGGCCCCAGCCCTGGGCGACGGAGGCATTCAACGCCAGCACCGACGCATTGATGCCGCCGTTGAGCAGCAGGCTGGTCGCGTCCGGCAGGTTGAACAAGACCTGGCCCTTGCTGAAGCCCAGGTAGCCGTGGTTGCCGAAGTCCACCGCGGCGCCGTGGATGTTGATGAGGATCTGCGCGCCGGTGGGCAGGTTGTCGATCTGCATGTTGCGCATCGCGTCGGCGGCGGCGATGTCGAACACGGCCAGCATCTGGTCGGCGGCGTCGAAGTGCAGCGTGCCCCACTTGTCGACCGCGGTGCCGGTGTTGGCCAGCGCGTCCAGCGATGTCGACAGCGCGCCCAGGCGCTGCTTCTCGCCCGCGAAATCGAAGCCCTGGCCGTAGCTGACGCCGCCGAACACGTTGCCGCTGGCGTTGGGGGCGTAGCTGCCGCCCACGGCGACGCCGCTCCAGATCGTGCCGTTCGTGAAGTCGAGGTTGCCGCCCACGGTCAGGCCGGTGCCGCCGTACAGCGCGCTGGTGCCGGTCTTGGTGTTGATCGAGTAGCCGCTGATCGTCGCGTTGCCACCGACCGCCACGCGACCCTCGACGTCGCTGCTGCCCACGTTCATGTTGCCGAAGGCCAGCAGGTTGAGGCTGGCGTCCAGGCCGAGGCTGATGGGGGCGGCATGGGCGGAAGAGGCGAGGGCGAAACAGGCGGTCAACAGGAGGCGGCGCATCGTGCGGAGGTGGCGAACGGCAAAGACCACCAGTCTAGGAATGCCCTCACCCTCGCATCACGCTTCGATGCGGGGGTGTCATGACCGCTTCGAGAAGCAGTTCACAAACCCCGGGTGACGGAATTCACAAAAAAGGCCGCGGCCCTTTCGGACTGCGGCCTTGCGCCGAGCGCTGTCGCGCTTACTGCGTCTTGGGTTCGGTCTTGGCGGTGGTATTGCCGGCCTTGGCCTCGGCGTGCTTCTTCGCGTGCTTGTGGCCGTGTTTGGCGCCGCTGGCGGCTTCGGCCGGAGCGGCAGCCGGCGCCGCCTGGGCGGCCGGCGTGGGGGCCGCGGCGGGAGTCGTGGTCGCGGCGGCAGGGGCCGGCGTCGCCGCGGGTGCCGCGGTCTGTGCCAGCGCCACGCCCGAGGCGAGCGTGATGAGGGCGGTGGCGATGGTGGTCTTCAGCGTGTTCATCAGAGGTGCTCCTGGGGGTGTCGGGTTGCGGGGGGCTTCGCGAAAGTTCGCAGGACTCGCCAAAGCTTGAGTCCACAACGACGACTCTTCTTGCAGCGTTGACGGGGTTGCAAAGCCTTACACCGCGCAGAATCAGCCCCCATGAACACCCCACATCGCTTCGACTGGAGCGCCGGCTATCCCAGCCAGCGCAGCCCGCTGTTCGCACGCAATGTCGTGTCGACCTCGCATCCCCTCGCGGCGCAGGCCGGGCTGCGCATGCTGCATGCGGGTGGCAATGCCGTCGATGCCGCCATTGCGGCCGCGGCGTGCATGACGCTGGTCGAGCCATGCAGCAACGGGCTCGGCTCGGACGCCTTCTGCATCCTGTGGGACGGGAGGCGGCTGCACGGCCTCAACGCCTCGGGGCGCGCGCCGGCGGCATGGACGCCGGACTTCTTTGAGGGTCAGGCCGTGCCCCGCCGTGGCTGGAACTCGGTCACCGTGCCGGGCGCCGTCAGCGGCTGGGTGGCGCTGAGCGAGCGTTTCGGCAAGCTGCCGTTCGCAGATCTGCTGCAGCCCGCCATCGAGATTGCGGAGCGCGGCTATGCGGTGCCGCCCATCGTGCAGGGCAAGTGGGCCATGGCCGCCGCCTTGAGCGAGATCACGTCGCAACCTGGCTTCGCGCAAGCCTTCCTGCCGAACGGTCGCGCACCGGTGGTGGGCGAGCTGTTCCGCTTCGCGGACGCCGCTCGCAGCCTGAAGCTGATCGCCGAGTCCAAGGGCGAGGCCTTCTATCGCGGCGAGATCGCCGCCGCACTGGCCCGTTACGCGCGCGAGACCGGTGGCGCGATGACCGAGGCCGACCTGGCGGCGCACCAGCCCGAGTGGGTCACGCCGCTGGCGCAGGACTTCGCTGGCCACACGCTTCACGAGATCCCGCCCAACGGCCAGGGCATTGCGGCTCAGATGGCGCTGGGCCTGCTGCAGCACTGGGATGTGGCGGCCCACGCGGTGGACAGCCCAGAGGCCCAGCACCTGATGATCGAGGCGATGAAGCTGGCGTTTGCGGACGTCTACCGCTTCGTCGCCGAGCCCGGCGCAATGCCCGTCAGCGCCGCGCAGTTGCTGGACCCGACCTACCTGGCCGAGCGTGCCAAGCTCATTGATCCAGCACGCGCCCAGGTCTTCGGTGCCGGCAATCCCGTAAAGGGCGGCACCATCTACCTGACCGCCGCCGACGAGCGCGGCATGATGGTCAGCTTCATCCAGAGCAACTACATGGGCTTTGGCTCGGGCGTGGTGCTGCCGGGCTATGGCATCAGCCTGCAGAACCGCGGCCACGGCTTCACACTGGAGGCCGGCCACCCCAACCGGGTCGCGCCGGGCAAGCGGCCCTTCCACACCATCATCCCGGCCTTCCTCACGAAGGATGGCGCACCGGTCATGAGCTTTGGCGTCATGGGCGGCAACATGCAGCCGCAGGGTCACATGCAGACCTTGGTGCGCATGCTGAGCTACGGCCAGAACCCGCAGGCCGCCTGCGATGCGCCGCGCTGGCGCTTCAACGAGGGCCTGTCCATCAACGTCGAGCCCCACATGCCGGCCGCCACGATTGAGGCCTTGCGCGCGCGCGGCCACCAGATCGGCGACATCCACGACAGCTACCAGGACTTCGGCGCCGGCCAGTTCATCTGGCGCCTGGGCGACCCGGCCGTGAACGGCTATGTGGCCGCCAGCGACCCGCGCCGCGACGGCGCCGCCGTCGGCTGGTGAGACCACGCGGGCGCCGCGTCGCAATACTCGGGTGCGCCAGTGCGACTTGTGCCGGCCGGTTTGCCGGCGCGCACGGCTGCGCCTACGATGCCGACATGGGCTTTCCCTTCTCCCCAGCCGCGTCCTGCGGCGATGTTGCTGCCAAGGCCCTGCGGGCTGCGGCGGCCTCGTGCGCGCCGCAGTGGCGCGCCGGGACGGGGCCCCGCTTCCGTCAGCCGGCCGCACATCCCTGAGCCCGGCGATCACCCTCTCCCCATTTGCGCAAACTCCAGATCGCCGGGCCCACAGCCCGCGCGATGGCTTGCGCCTGCCTTGGCAGGTGCGGCCCTGCCACTGGAGGATCGCCTCGTGGAAGCTTTTCTTTCCCAGCGCCCGCTGAAGCAGCGCGGACATCGTCCGCCCTTTGAATCCGTGCCGCCCCGGTCCGCGCGCCAGGCCGCTGCCGGCCGCAGGCTGCGTGCACGCGTTGTAGTGCACGCGGGCGGCCGCTGAGTCGCCCCTCACGCGGCGGGTGACGGCAGATGGCCGTCCCGCAGCCCATGCATCCGGGACGGCCACGCGCCTCCCCCGAGTTCGGAGGGCCATGCCCATGAAGATCAGTTCAAGCGCGCTGCGGGCCAAGCGTTCCTGTGCCAGCGGCTACCGCTGGTTCGCACGGCGTTTCGACAGTCCGGCGGAATACCAGCGCGTCATCGACGCCCTCGTCGCCGACGGACGCCCCGACGACGCCTGCTGGCTGCTCGATCAGTTCGGTCCCGTCGAGTCCGTGCTGGTGGTCGATGCCATCGCGGCGGAGGCCTTCGTCCATGCCGGCTCGGTCCACGTGCTCGGCGACATCGAGGTCAGCGGGCCGCTGCGCATCGGCGGCTCGCTGCGGGTGGGCGGCAGCATCCGCGCGGGCGGGGCCGTCGTGGTCGGCAACGACTTGCATGCCGGCGCGGGGCTGCGCACGCCGGGCTCGCTGCGCACCGGCGGGCATCTGGTCTCGTCCTGGAGCGTCGAGGTGGGCGGCGAGTTGGCCTGCCGTGGCGACCTGCGCGTGCGCGGCAGCCTGAGCTGCAGCCAGACCCTGCGCGGCGAGGGGGTGATCGCGGTGGCCGACGACCTGGCGGTGGACGGCCCCATCCACGGCGGCGCCAGCCTGCGGGTGGGCGGGCGACTGGCCTGCGCGGACAGCCTGCGCGCCGGACACGGCATACAGGTCGGGCAGTCGATCCAGGCCGGCATGCACATCGATGCGGGCTGGGGCATCGTCGCAGGCGCCGACATCGCCAGCGAGGGCGCCATCCGCGCCGGCGAATGCATCGTCAGCGGCGGCAGCATCCGCACGGGGGAGGGGTTCGGCGTCTGCGCCGGCCTGAGCGCCCGCCGCGATGCCTGGCCCTCCTGCGGCCGCGTGGTGTCGCGCACCCACCCCGAGAACCTGCTCAGCGGCTTCTGGGACCGCGGCCCCTGGGGGAGCCCGGCATGAAGATGAACCGGCCTTTCGTTTCCTTGTGCCCCGAGATCACCCGCAGCGATGCGCTGACGCTGATGGCTTGGCTGGAGGACGAGAGCGTCACCCGCTACCTGAGCGACTCGCGCCACGTCTCGCGCTTCATCGAGCAGGTCATCGGCCGGGTGCAACTGCCCGTGCTGACGCATCTTTTCAACCAGGGTGGGCGCTTCTTCATGGCCTGCGACCGGCGCGACGTGCCGGTGGGCTTTGTCCGCCTCGTCCAGTCCGGCCCGGATTGCGAGATGGTGCTGGCCATCGGCAACCGGGAGCACTGGGGTCATGGGCTGGGCGGCAGCGTCATCCGCGAGGGCATGAAGCTCGCCTTCTTCGAGATGCAGGCCGAGCGGCTCGTCGCCCGCATCCACCCGGACAACCGGCGCTCGCTGGCCGCCTTCGAGCGCTGCGGCTTCACCGCCGAGAGCCGCACGCCGACGCTGCAGTCCTGCGCGATGACCGCGGCGCGCTATCTGCGGCTGCTGCGCACGGCCGGGGCCGGGCATGCGGGCGACATCCGGGTCACCGAGCTCGATCAGGCGCGGCTCAGGCGGCTGCTGCTGGGCGAGCAGGCCCATGCGGTGTTCGAGCTGGCGCATGAAGTGGAGCGGGCCGTCGTCGTCGATGCGCGCCAGCTGCCGCCCGACGTGGTCACGATGAACTCCCGCGCGCTGCTGCAGCTGGACGGCGAAGCGCTGCAGGTGGCGCTGGTCTATCCGCAGGACGCCGACGACGGTGCGGGCAAGCTGTCGGTCTGCTCGGACATCGGCACCGCCATCCTGGGCTACCGCGAGGGCGATGCCTTCGACTGGCGCGTGGGCGGGCGCACCCGCCACATCCGCGTCGGCAAGCTGCTCTACCAGCCCGAGGCGGCCGGCGACTTTCACCTGTAGCGCAGCGGTCGTCCCCCCAAGCGTGGCTTCCGGCACGCGGGGTACACCCCGGTGTCGGCATTAGCATCCGCGCCCAGGGCAAGCCGGGAGGGGCACCGATGTTCAAGAGACTGTGGGTCGTGGCCATGATCGTGCTGCCGCTGGCCGCGCCGGCCCAGCAAGCCGCCAAGCCGGCGCAGACCATTGCGCTGATCTCCACGCTGGGCGACCAGCTCAGCGTCGTCAAGCAGCGCGGCAAGCGCGCCAGCAGCGTGGACGACTTCTCGCGCCGCACGCTGCAGGTGGACCCGCAGCTGCTGAACATGGCCGTGCTGCGCGGCCTGGACAGTGCGCTGGCCGAGGAGGAGCCCGATTCACGCCGCATCATGCTGCGCTGGAGTGCCAACCCCGGGCTCGCGGAGCAGCTGAAGAACGCCTCCTTCGAGGCCCGCGATGCGCTGGTGCTGGACGCGCTGCGCGAGCGCCTGGCCCAGATGCCGCAGCGCGCCGAGTGGGACCGCATCGAGGCCATCCTGCCGCGCTATGCGTGGGAGACGCGCGAGGGCATGCCCAACCGGCTGGGCGGCATCGGCATCTACGTCAAGCCCACCGGCAACCAGTGGGAGCTTCTCGACGAGGACGGCATCGACCGCAAGGAAGATCTTGCGGACCCGGACCGGACGACGACCAACCCCCGCACCGGCGAGCAGCAGAAGGACAAGTCCTATGTGGCGCCCTTCATCTCCTTCGAGCGCGTGACGCTGGACGCCAAGACGCTGGCCGTCATCGCGCGCAAGCCGCAGTTCTCGCACACCAAGTACAGCGACCCGAACTCCAAGTCCATCGACGTGGTCGAGCAGGTCTCGCCGGCGCAGATCGTGACCCAGCTCAACCAGCTCGTCGAGCAGGCCGCGTTCCGCTCGGTGCGCGGCGGGGTGGAGGTGGGCCCGGTCAAGCCGGTGGCCAAGGAGGCGGGCAAGCCCTGACCGGCCCGAACCCGCACAGGCCAGCGACGCCGGCGTGGCTGCGAGCCTAGAATCCGCGCCATGACCAAGCTGCTCGACCTCGACTGACGCCGCCGACGCGTCACCACCCCGCGGGCGTTGCCCGCCCGTCGAGTCCTGCCAGCTCTCCTTCGCGTCATGTCCTTCAAGTTCCTCACCCTCGCGCCCGGCGACCTGCTGCGCGACGCCGTCTACCGGCGCCTGTGGACCTCCATCCTCGTTTCCTCGCTGGGCGGCCAGATCACGCTGCTGGCGTTGCCGCTGACGGCCGCCGTGCTGCTGAACGCGTCGCCCACGCAGATGGGCATCCTGCAGGCGCTGGAGGTGCTGCCGTTCGCGCTGTTCTCGCTGCCGGCCGGCGTGCTGCTGGACCGGGTGCGCAAGCTGCCGGTCTACATCGCCGGCGAGGTGGTGCTGGCGCTGGCCGTCGCCTCCGTGCCGCTGGCGGCGGTGCTGGGCTGGCTGGGCATGGGCTGGCTGTACCTGGTGGGCTTCGTCATCGGCGCCGTGCATACGACGGCGGGCAGCGCCGGCCAGATCGTGCTGACCCAGGTGGTGCCGCGCGAGCGGCTGGTGGAGGCGCATGCGAAGAACGCGCTGGCCTCGTCGGGCGCCGAGGTGGCCGGGCCGGGTGTCGCCGGCCTGCTGATCAAGCTGGTGGGCGCACCGCTGGCGCTGGCGGTGGACGCGGTGATGCTGGCCGTGTCGACGCTGATCCTGCGTGGCATCCGCGTGCAGGAGACGCTGCCGCCGCGCCAGGCGCAGGACTTCTGGCGCGAGCTGAAGGCCGGCCTGCGCTTCGTGCGCGAGCGCGAGCTGCTGGTCAGCATGGCCATCGTCGTCGCGGCCTGGAATTTGTTCCACAACGGCGCGCTGGTCGTACAGATCCTGTTCGCGACGCGCGAGCTGAAGCTGGCGCCGCAGACGGTGGGCTGGTCCTACGCGGCCATCGGCCTGGGCACCGTGCTGGCCAGCGTTTACGGCCACCGCATCAGCAAGCACCTGGGCCCCGGGCCCTGCCTGGTCGTGGGTTTCGCGACCTGCGGCCTGGGCTGGCTGCTGCTGGCGCTGGCGCCCACGGGGCGCCTCGGCGTGCTGGGCTTTGGTGCCATGCTGTTCATCTGGGGCGTGGGCGCGGTGCTGATGTTCATCAACTTCCTGTCGCTGCGCCAGGCCGTCACGCCGGCGCCCATGCTGGGTCGCATGACGAGCACGGTGCGCTGGTTGATCCTGCTGCCGGCCGCCCCCGGCGCGCTGCTGGGCGGCTGGATGGGTGAGCACCTGGGCCTGCGCGCCACGCTGGCGTTCTCGGGCGTGGGCTGCCTGCTGGTGGCCGTGTGGGCCTGGAACCATGCGACGCTGCGGGCCGTGCGCGAACTGCCCAAGCCCGTGGAGGTGCTGCCCGCATGAATGCCGACCCTTTGCTGATCGAGGTGCCCGAGCGGCTGGAGGGTGAGCGCACGGTGCTGCTGATGCCGCGGGCCGGCGCGGGGGCGGAGATGGCCGTGGTCATCGCGCAGTCGCTGTCCCACCTGAAGCCCTGGATGATCTGGGCGCAGGAGGCGCCCACCGCAGAAAGCGCCGAGCTGGTGGTGCGTCGCATGCATGCCGACTTCATCGCGCGCCGCGACCTGTGCTTTCACATGGTCGCCCGCCGCGCCGATGGCAGCCCGGGGCGGCTGCTGGGCGGCGCGGGCCTGCACCGCATCGACTGGGCCGTGCGCAAGTTCGAGATCGGCTACTGGATACGCCCCGACGCGGCGGGCCAGGGCCATGTGGGCGAAGCCGTGCGGCTGCTGACGGCCCTGGCCTTCGACCGCCTGGGCGCACGCCGCGTGGAGATCCGCTGCGACGCACGCAACCTGAAGAGCCGCGCCGTGGCTGAGCGCGGCGGCTTCGAGCTGGAAGGCACGCTGCGCAACCACGCCCTTGGCGTGGACGGGCATGCGCGCGATACCGCGGTGTACGCGCGCATCGCAGCCGCTTGAAGGTTCAGGGCAGCTTGGGGAAGGGCTCAGCGAAGGGCTGTGGCTGCATCGCGTACCAGGAGCCGCCCGAGCCGCGGCGGTTGAGCAGCGGCCCCAGCGTCGACGTGTCCACCGCCGCGCAGACCGATTGGAGGCGGCGGGGATTGGGGCCGCGGACCTTCTCGCAGGCGGCCATGCTGGCATGGCAATGAGCGCCGTAGCGCTGGGCCCCGTCCTGCCCGGCGTCCTCCTGGTAGCAGAAGGACTGCGCCGGCAGCGCCGTGCTGGCCGTGCCGACGGTCGGGGTAAGCGCCGGTGGCACCCACACCTCGATGACACCGGGCGTGCCGGTCAGGCGCGACGACAGCGGCTTGATGGCCCAGCGGCCTGAGTCGTCCTTTGGCGGCAGCTGTTCGGCGCAGGCCTTGGAGGCGGCATCGTGATAGATCACGGTCGGCTGCATGGGCGCCTTGGGCGACGCGCGGCCGCGGCGGCGGGCGCTGTCCCAGACGTCCTCCATCGGTGGCAGGTTGGCGCCCATGGCCTCCCAGGGCGAGCGCATCTGCCGCATCTGCTCGCGGAGCTCGGGGCCGTAGATCTGGATGTAGATGGTCCTGCCATCGCAGAGGCCGGGCGCGATGGGCTGGGGCGCAGATGCCGGCCCGGCACTCGCGGGCAGCCCGGCGCCGCCTGTGACGGGGGGCCTGGCCGTGCCCAGCTTGGCCGGAACTCCTGCGGTGCTTGACGCTGGCGTGGCTGGCCCTTCGCTGGGGCCGCCCGGTTCGCCCACGGAGGGCGGCGTGGCGACCTTGGCGTCGCGCAGCCCCAGCCATTCGAGGATGGCCGCCGGTCTGAGGAGGAGGTGCTGGTCGTTCTCGGCGATGCCCGTCTCCTCCAGCGGGGCCGCGGGAGGCGCCGGCGGTGGCGTCACCAGGCAGTTCTGCTTGCCCGGATCGGTCTCGCCGAAGTCGCGCACCCAGTAGCGCGGCGCGCACGTGACCTGGGCACGCTCGCGCAGGCAGGCCACGGGTTGCTCGGGGTCCAGCAGCACGTCGCAGGAGCGGTGCCGCGGGCTCTTGTCGCGGCAGCTCTGCTTGGTGCCGGTGAGGATCATCTGCATCAGCGCGGAGCGCCGGAAGGCTTCCGTGTTGTCCAGCGTGCAGGCGGCGTCGCCGATGCGCAGCAAGGCCGTGGCCATCTCGCCCAGGCCCGTCGGCGTCTTGTCCGCGGCGGCGGGCTCGGCCTTGCCGATCACCTGGCTGGCCGGCGCGACGGGTGTGGGCGGCACGTCGGGCATCAGCTTGCCGTAGAGGTCGGTCAGCTCCTTCAGCACCGCCGGGTCCAGGCGGCGGGCCTTCTCGCGGGTCTGCATCTGCTGGTCGACGGTCTGCCAGGCCGTGGCGCCCAGCGTCGCCAGCGCGCCCAGGCTGACCGAGGCCGTGACCGCGCCGGTGGCCGCGATGCGCGAGGGCAGGCGCTTGGGCGCCGACGCGGCGTGCAGCTGGCCGCTTTCGTCGCGCACTGCCACGCTGCCGTCGTCCACCTCGAAGCGCAGGTCCGCGATGCTCGGCAGGTCGTCCAGCAGGTGGCGCTGCAGGTTCAGGCCCAGCGTGTGGCCGAGCTGGAAGTAGCTCTCCCACTGGGTTTCGCTGAAGAACTGGTCGGTGGTGGGCTCCTGCGGGAACAGCGGGTGGTCGGCCTTGTAGTTCACCAGGTCCACCGGCACGCCCGCGCACATATTGGGCTTCACGACGACCAGGTGCCCGGTCTTGCCGCTGCGGTAGCGGATGCTGGCCAGCGCCAGGCAAGCCTGGCTGTCCGTCGAGACGAGGTCGTTCAGCGAACCGAACACCGCCGGTGCGCCTTCAACGGGGGGCGCCGGTGCGGCGACCGCATCGGCGGTGGCGTCTGCATCGGGCTTGTCCGCGGCCGGGGCGGGGGCCGGTTTGGGCAGGCGCGGCTTGAGGAAGACGATGTCGGCCTGCAGGTCGATGCGGGCCTTGCGCACGAGGTTCTCCAGGTCGGCGAAGGCATAGCGGGGGTCGGCGCCGCAGTCGGCCACGACGACGAGGGCACATTCCTCGCGCAGCAGCGCGTAGGCGCCGGTGTTCTCGAAGTGGCCACCGTCGGTGAGGTACCAGTCGGCGCGGCGCAGCCCGTCGAAGCGGCCGCGCAGCTCGCCCAGCAGCTGCGCGTACTTGCCGACGCGGCGCGGCGTGGGCTCGCCGGGGTCGCGCTGCAGCGCCAGCGCATTCCACCAATAGCCCAGACGGACGCCCGACATCGTCAGCAGCGCGGCGATGCCGGACCTGGTGCTGCTGCCCAGGCCCGGCGCCACGGCGGCGCCGGAGATGGCGACCCACGAGCCCAGCGTCAGGCTGTCGGGCCCGTGCATGCGGCGCCAGCCGTTCTGGCCGACACGCACGCGGCCCTGAGGCGCGACCGTCATCAGCAGGCCCTTGCGGTCCTGGTTGAAGAGGCCGCCGCGCGGGTCGCGGGTCTGGTTCACGCAGGCGTTGATCAGGTGCACCGGGCCGCCGCCGTCGTGCGGCGCGTAGTCGGCCAGCGGCACGTCGTCGCCGGCATGCACGTCCTGCACGGACACGCAGGGCCCGCCGGCAGCCACGTGGCGCGAATAGGTCTCCGTCGCGGCCTTCTGCAGCCCGCGGAAGCGCTCCACGTTGGTGGCGCCCAGGTAGCTGCGCACCAGCCGGGCGCGATAGAAGGCGTACAGCGACGAGCGGTTGAGGAAGTCG
This sequence comes from uncultured Roseateles sp., assembly GCA_946480605.1. Next base: position 15,174 of record CAMLKW010000066.1, read on the forward strand.
CGGTTGCGAAACGAGATGACGATCATCAGCAGCACCGGCAGCGCGATGACGAGCAGCCAGTTCCAGCCCAGCCCGAACTGCAGCACCCGCCGTGTCTCGTCGAACAGCACGAAGGTGGCGCTGCGGTGGACGACGCTGACCCAGAAGACCAGCAGCGCCGCCAGCGTGACGACGCCGGCCACGTTGATGAGCCCGTCGAGGTTGAGCCGCGTGCCGGGCGTCAGGCTGCGCGGCAGGTCGGCGATCTTGGGCAGCACGGCGCGCAGCGCGACGACGGTCAGCATGACGATGGTGCCTATCGCACCCTGGTGGTCGCCCTTGGCGCTGGCCAGCAGCCAGGCCATCACGTCGATGAGGCCGAGTGCGGCGACGATGAGGATGGCGTTCAGCACCCGGGCCAGGGCGGCGGTCAGTCGGTGGCGGGACCGGTCGGGTGCCGACGCGTGGCGCAGCGTCAGGAACTGCGCGACCAGCGTGCCGATGACCCAGGCGCACAGCATGCCGCCGGCGATCATCAGCAGCCAGCCGGGGACCTGCAGCGTGTCGCCGCGGTCGACGGGCAGTTGCTGCAGGTTCCAGTGCCCGACCAGCTGCCAGCAACCCAGCACGCAGAGCACCACCATGATCCAGCGCTGCAGCGGCAGGCGCGAGCCCGCCGCGGCGGGCAGCGCCCAGTAGGCCGTGGCCAGCGACGTGGCCGCCAGCAGCAGCGGTGGCAGCAGCATCCACAGCGTCGGCCAGTCGGACAGTGCGTCCAGCGTGGCCGGCGTCACCCAGGCCGGCTGCCAGCAGCCGTTGCCGCTGAGCAGGCAGTCGGCCCATTGCCACACGGCCAGGTCCAGCCCGACCAGCAGGCAGCCCGCCAGCAGGCACAGCAGGGCCAGCTCGATGTGCACGCCGACGAGGTTGCGGCTGAAGTTGGCCGCCGCGAACAGCAGGTCCTTGCCGCCGCGCGGGATCAGGTAGCGGCCATTGGCGCGCAGCCAGAACGCGAACCAGCGCGTGTCGGCATCGGCCAGCGCCTCCTCCACCTCCTTGGCCGGCTGGCCCGTGACGGCGGCGTTGTGGAACAGCTTGCCGACGTTGGCGCCGATGTAGCCGCCGCCGGACACGGTCGACAGCAGGTCGAAGCGGTGCAGCACCTTGTTGTGCGCCAGCGCCTTCAGCAGCCCGAAGCAGAAGGTGGCGCTGCGGATGCCGCCGCCGGACAGCGCCAGGCCCCAGGTGCCGGCATCGTCGGCGGGGCGCTCCGCAGCGGCCAGCCTGGCGCGGCGGCGCTGCACCAGCGCGGCCAGGTCATCCGTGGGCGCCGGGTCGCTGGCAGGCGTCGGCGGTGGCGGGTCGGTGGTGGTCATGGCGTCCCCAGGCGATGGATGCTGCGGACGTTTTTACCGACGATGGCCCGCCAGATGAACCGCGTTGACCCGCGGGGTTCATCAATATTGCGGTCAGGCGGCGGGGCCGAGGAGATCGACGCGGTCGGTGATGAGGCCGTCGATGCCGGCCGCGGTCAGCCGCTGGGCCACGTCGGCGTCGTTGACCGTGTAGACCAGCGCCCGCCAGCCGCGGGCGTGCAGGCGCTCGATCAGCGCGGCTTCCATCAGGCGCCAGTTCGTGATGACGGCCACGACGCCCAGCGCTTCGGCGGCCTCCGGCCAGCCCTCCCAGAGTTCGTCGAGCAGCAGCGCGCGGGGCAGGTCGGGGGCGGCGGCGCGCGCGCCCTCCAGCGCCTCCGTCTTGAAGCTGCTCAGCAGTGGCGGCAGCATGCCGGCCCACAGCCGCGCCGCCTCGCGCGCGGCGACCTCGCCGGTCAGCCGCTCGACGCCGGGGCATGGCTTGATCTCGATGTTCAGCGCGCAGCCGTTGGCCTGGCAGAACGCGGCGATCTGGGAGAGCCGTGGCAGCGGCTCGGCCGCGAACGGCGGGCTGTGCCAGGCGCCGGCATCCAGGCGGGCGAGATCGGCCCAGGCGATGCCGGCGGGCGAGCCCGCGCCGCTGGTGGTGCGCTCCAGCGTGTCGTCATGCAGCAAAAAGGCTTCGCCGTCGCGGCTGAGCTTCACATCGCATTCGAAGGCTCGATAGCCAAAACCGGTGCCCACGCGGAACGCCGCCAGCGTGTTCTCCGGGGCGAGCTTGCCGGCGCCGCGGTGGGCGAGCCAAAGGGGGTAGGGCCAGGGCTTCATCCGACGGATTCTGGGGTGAAACCCCCTGCGATACGATCCCGGGCCGCTCCCCGCTCCCCCTATGAACGCTCCGCATCCCCTGATGCCGGTCGCCGCTGATGCGGCCGACAGCAACGCACACGACGCGCCGCGTCTGCGCGAGATCCCCTACAACTACACGTCGTTCTCGGACCGCGAGATCGTCATCCGCCTGCTGGGCTCCCGGGCCTGGGAGCTGCTGGACAAGCTGCGCGGCGAGCGCCGCACGGGCCGCTCCGCGCGCATGCTGTACGAGGTGCTGGGCGACATCTGGGTGGTGCAGCGCAACCCCTACCTGCAGGACGACCTGCTGGACAACCCCAAGCGCCGCGTGCTGCTCATCGAGGCACTGCATCACCGGCTGGCCGAGGTCGAAAAGCGCCGTGATGCCGCGGCCGACCCGCAGCGCGACGGCTACGTCGGCGAGCTGCTGGTGGCGGCACGCGAGGCGGTGGCGCAGTTCGCCGTGATGTTCGAGCAGGTGGCCGAGCTGCGCAAACGCGCTGCCAAGCGGCTGGGCAAGGTCACGGCCAAGGACAACATCAAGTTCGACGGCCTGTCCCGCGTGTCGCACGTGACGGACGCGACCGACTGGCGCGTGGAGTACCCCTTCGTCGTGCTGACGCCCGACACCGAGGCCGAGATGGCGGCCCTGGTGGGCGCCTGCTTCGAGCTGGGGCTGACGGTCATCCCTCGTGGCGGCGGCACCGGCTACACGGGCGGCGCGATTCCGCTGGTGTGGAACAGCGCCGTCATCAACACCGAGAAGCTGGAAGCCCTGCGCGGCGTGGAGATGCTGAAGCTGCCGGGTCTGGACCGTGAGGTGCCGACCATCTTCAGCGAGGCCGGTGTCGTCACGCAGCGCGTGGCCGACATGGCCGAGGCCAACGGCTTCGTGTTCGCCGTGGACCCGACCAGCGCCGAGGCCAGCTGCATCGGCGGCAACGTGGCCATGAACGCCGGCGGCAAGAAGGCGGTGCTGTGGGGCACGGCGCTGGACAACCTGGCCAGCTGGCGCATGGTGACGCCCGAGGCCAAGTGGCTGGAGGTGACTCGCCTCAACCACAACCTGGGCAAGATCCACGACGTGGAGGTGGCGAGCTTCGAGCTGCGCTACTTCGACGCCACCGGCAAGACGCTGGAGCGCACCGAGCGGCTGGACATCCCGGGCCGCGTGTTCCGCAAGGAAGGGCTGGGCAAGGACGTCACGGACAAGTTCCTCGCCGGCCTGCCGGGCATCCAGAAGGAAGGCTGCGACGGCCTCATCACCAGCGCGC
>CAMLKW010000067.1 GCA_946480605.1 uncultured Roseateles sp.
AGCCCAGACCGACCGGCTTGGCATTCCAACGAGCGTCCGCATCGGCATTGCGCAACATCTGCTCGATGAACACCAAGCCCAACACGGCCAGAACCAGCGCTGCCAACGCCTGTGGACGCGCGAGTGCACCGGGAGGGCGCCCCTCGGCCACCACGATCAATGCCAATTGCGTCAGCACCACGGCCGCCACGATCAGGCGCGCCCACGCCAGCCCACCGCCCCGACTCCCCGCAGGCATCAGCATCAACAGGAAGCTGAACCACAGTCCAAACCGCAGCAGGTCCAGTGACGGCACCACCCAGACCGGCAGGCGATCGGACCAATGCCGCTGCGCGTCCACCATGGTTGCGCCGGCCCAGCCGGCACTTGCCACCAACGCCGCAAGGAAAACCAGCGCCAGCAACGTCACCGGCATGCGGCCGCGCAACAGCCGCTGGCAAAAATAGAGGCCGAACAACCCGTAGGCCACGCAGCAGATCAGACTGCTGACGTCACTCATGGAGCCGGCAACCGTCAGCACCTCGGCGACCACGCCGGAGGTCGAGTCAAGGTTTGTCTGGGGCATGCGGGATTCCACCACGCGCGCTCAGACCCAGGCATCGGCGGGTACGCCGGGCGCAAGCGCGGTCAGCGGGCGCCCTTGCCGGTGAGGACCACAGCAACCGTTTCCAGCATGATCAGCAGATCAAGGAACAGCGAGTGGTTCTTGACGTAGTACAGGTCGTACTGCAGTTTCTCGACCGAATCCTCGATCGTCGAACCATACTCGTAGCGCACCTGCGCCCAGCCGGTCACGCCGGGCTTCACGCTGTGGCGAACGGCGTAGTAAGGAATCTTGCTGACCAGCTCGTCGACGAAGAACTGGCGCTCCGGACGCGGGCCGACCATGCTCATCTCGCCCCACAACACATTGAACAACTGCGGCAGTTCATCAATGCGAACCTTGCGGATGAAGCGGCCCACCCGAGTCACGCGGTCATCGTTCTTGGTAGCCCAGCGCGGCTTACCGTCCTTCTCGGCATCGATGCGCATGCTGCGGAACTTGATGACCTTGAAGGGCACGCCGTTGAGGCCGACACGCTCCTGGCGGTACAGCACCGGCCCACGGGACTCAATGCGGATGGCCAACGCCGTGATCAGCATGACGGGCCACGACACGGCAAGAATCAAGGTGGCGAACACCAGATCGCACACCCGCTTGATCGCGGCCCGGAACATACCCTGGCTGAAGCCGTCGCCGAACACCAGCCAGCCGGCATTGACGTGCTTGATGTTGATCTGCGCCAGCGTCTTCTCGAAGTGCGTCGCGATGTCGACTACGCGCACGCCAGAGAGTTTGCAGTCCAGCAACTGTCGCAGCGGCATGCTGCCGCCGCGACGCTCACTCAGCGCCACGACGATCTCATCGACGTTGAGCTTCAGCGCGGCCTCGGTGAGGTTGGCGCCATCATTGATGATCTCGCCGCCCGGCACCTCATGCTGCTCCTCGTTGGGACCCGCGTAGTAACCAACGATCTGTGCATGCGGATCCGACGCGCGCAGGGTGTTGCCGACAGCGCGTGCGGCCGGGCCGGTACCGAAGATCAGGATGCGACTTCGCATGCGGGCCTGAGCACCCGAATGAGCGGCATACACGCGATGGATCATGACGGCGGCCACGGCAGCCATTGCGACCAGGGTCAGCAGGTCGCGACTGGTATCGGACGGCACCAAGCTGAAGATGACATAGGCCAACGGCAGGCCGAACAGCAGGCCGAACAAGGCCCGGGCGCAGGATTCCGTGATCGAGCGGTTGTGCACATGCTGATAGAAGCCGGTCGCCGAATTGATCACAAACATGCAACCGGCCAGCGACAGGCCATGCGACGCCGCGAAGGGCAGCACCGTCTGGGCGGACTCCCCCTGACTCAACACGACCGCAATGACTGCGAAGACGATCAGCCCCAGGTCGAAGAAGACCTGCAGCAGCGTTTGCTTGTGCAGGTAGTGGTTGAATATTCGAATCATTCGCTTCCCCGATCACTCTTGCTTGGCGTTTTTCATCTGCATTTCGATCAACGAAACTCGAATCAATATCGATATTCCATTCATCCCGCAGCCAAAGCCGCCATTCGCATCACCTGTCCACCGCTCCGCTCTGCCACTCGGAACCCCATCGGAGACAGTGACGGCTTCCGGGCACCCTCGGCTTGACGCCGCGACGAACACCGGTCACCCGTCCTGGATCGCGCCGGCATCATGCCTCCCGCTCCAGGGCTTGAAAGCCCCCCGTTTAGAGGGTGCATGCCCCTTGAATCCGCCTCTCACGACAGCGCCACCGAAGCGATTGCGATGGTCGTATTCACAACGGGCGGCAGTAGACCCGAAAGCCGGCAACAGCACCATGACAGCAACTGAGCTGCCGCGCGCAAAGCGTGCGAAACGCCACGGCCGCTCATTTGAATTTCAGCGAAGGCTGTTTTCAAGCAGCCCCAACCAACACCTCTTCGGAGCAGCAAATATTCCAGGATCAAATCGACGCGCCGACCCGAACCCAGACGAGAAATGACATGTCGCAATTCACATGCTTTTGTCGTCTAACTATTTGTTTGATTCAAATGTCAGGGTCAGAAATGCAAAACGCCCGCCAGAGGCGGGCGTCCACATAGCAGTTGCGATCAGCGCACGACCGAGATCTGCTCCTTCTTCTCACCCTTGTACGTGTACAGGGTCAGCGCACCGTTCTTGATGTCACCCTTCTCGTCGAAGGCGATGGTGCCGGTCACGCCCTTGTAGTCCGCCGTCTTGGCCAGCACCGGCAGGTACTTGGCCGGATCGGCCGAGCCTGCCTTGACCATGGCGGCGACCAGCACGTTGACCGCGTCATAGACGTAGGGGGCGTAGATCTGGACATCGGTGTTGAACTTGGCCTTGAACTTGGCGCGGAAGTCATCCATGCCCTTCTTGGCCTGGCCTTCGACGCCGCCCGCCTCAGCGCACACCACTTGGCCATCGGCCATGGTGCCGGCGGCCAGCTTAGGCAGTTCACCCGTGCAGATGCCGTCGCCGCCCAGGAACTTGGCACTGATGCCCAGTTGCTTCATCTGACGCAGCATGGGGCCGGCAACAGCGTCCATGCCGCCGAAGAACACCACGTCGGGCTTCTTGCCCTTCAAGGAGGTCAGGATAGCGGTGAAGTCTGTGGCCTTGTCGTTCGTGAACTCGCGGCCGATGACCTTGCCGCCAGCGCCCTTGACGCCCTTCTCGAACTCGTCGGCAACGCCTTGGCCGTAGGCTGTGCGGTCGTCGATGACGGCGATGGACTTGCCCTTCAGGTCCTTGGCGGCGTAGCGGCCCAGCGTACCGCCCAGGTGCACGTCGTCGGCAACGACGCGGAAGGTGGTCTTGTAGCCATTGCGCGTGAACTTGGGGTTGGTGGCCGACGGCGAAATCTGCGGAATGCCCGCATCGCTGTAGACCTTGGAAGCCGGGATGGAGGTGCCCGAATTCAGATGGCCCACCACACCGTTGACCTTGGCGTCGACCAGCTTCTGCGCCGCGGCCGTGCCCTGCTTCGGGTCGCCGGCGTCATCTTCGGCCAGAAGCTCCAGCTTGACCTTCTTGCCACCGATGGTGACGCCCTTGGCGTTCAACTCCTCGATGGCCATGCGAGCGCCCATCTCATTGTCCTTGCCCAGGTGGGCGATCTGGCCGCTGGTCGGGCCGACATGGCCGATCTTGACGACCTCCTGCGACATCGCCGTGCCACAGAGCAGAGCAGCCACTGCACCCACTACCACATTCAACTTGACTTGCATGGATGAACTCCGGTTTGGAAGAGAGTAAAGACAAACAACTGTTGATGTTTTCAACCGAAGGAACATACCCCAATTCCGGGGGGCCGACTCATTCGGGAAAGCGTGGACGCGGATGCTGTCAACCGGCGGCGGTGAAGTGATCCAGCGTGGCACCGGACCGCTTGTAGGCACGATAGCGCGCGCGGCCCGCCTGCGCGTCCTCGGGCGACTGGCCCACCACTTCCAGCACGCGCTCGAACTCGAACGCAGCACTGGGCAGCGCATCGCCCAGGTTCAGCAGCAGGGCGCGATGCGGCAGGCGCGCCACATCTTGCACCAACAACACTTCGCCAGGCACAGGCTGCGTCGCGCCGTCCCAACGCCGGTGCGGGATGAACTCGCTGGCGTCGAAGCTCCACAGCAGCGCGTCGAGCGCCCCACCCTGTCGGGGCGTCACGCAGATCCCGAGCGGCTTGCCCGAGGCCAGTGCGCGCCGCACCAGCCTGCAGGCAAAACGCAACGGATCGGCCGCGTCGCTGTAGAAGCTGACCTGCTGCGTCATTGCAGCACCTCGGTCGCCGGATACGACGACCGATCCCCCGAGAGGGCGACCCAGCGCGCGCCCCGCATTTACTTCGCGTGCCTGAGCACGAAGTGCGTCAGCAGCCCCACCGGACGACCGGTCGCGCCCTTGGCGGCACCGCCCTTCCAGGCCGTGCCGGCGATGTCCAGGTGCCCCCAGCGGTACTTGCCGGCAAAGCGCTGCAGGAACTTGGCCGCCGTGATCGAGCCGCCCGCGCGGCCGGCGATGTTGGGCACGTCGGCGAAGTTGCTCTTCAGTCCCTCGGCGTACTCGTCGTCCAGCGGCATGCGCCAGCACGGGTCCAGCGCCGCATCGCCCGCGGCCGTCAGCGCGGCGGCGAGTTCATCGTCGCTGGCATACATGCCGCTGCGAACGCCGCCCAGCGCGATGACGCAGGCGCCGGTCAGCGTGGCCACGTCGACCACGACGGCGGGCTTGAAGCGCTCCGCGTAGGTCAGCGCGTCGCAAAGAATCAGCCGGCCTTCGGCATCGGTGTTCAGGATCTCTATGGTCTGGCCGGACATGGACGTAACCACGTCGCCCGGCTTGATGGCGCGGCCACTGGGCATGTTCTCGCAGGCCGCCACGATCATCACCAGGTTGAGCTTGGGCTTCAGTTCCGCCACCGCGCGCAGCGTGCCGATGACGCTGGCCGCGCCGCCCATGTCGAACTTCATCTCGTCCATCTCGGCGCCCGGCTTCAGCGAGATGCCGCCGGTGTCGAAGGTGATGCCCTTGCCGACCAGCACCACCGGCGCCACCGTCTTGGCCGCGCCTTCGTAGCGGGCGACGATGAAGCGCAGCGGCTCGTCGGAGCCTTGCGCCACGGCCAGGAAGCTGCCCATGCCCAGCTTCTCGACGGCCTTGCGGTCCATCACCTCGACCTTGAGGCCATGGCTCTTGCCCAGGGCCTGCACGACCTGGCCGAGATAGGTTGGCGTCGCATGGTTGCCGGGCCGGTTGGCGCACTCGCGGGCCAACTCGATGCCCGCGGCAATGGCCTCGCCGCGCACCAGCCCTGCCTTGGCGGCCTTCAGCCCGGCCTTGCCGACAAGCAGGGCCAGCTTCGTCAGTTTGGGCGCCGCCGGGGCGCTGGGCTTGGTATGACGGTAGACGTAGACCGCGTCGGTCGCGGCGACGGCGGTCTGCTCGGACAGGGCCTCGGTCAGCTGGGCATCGAAGCCCACGAACACGACGGCCGCGCTGGCGACGCCGCGGGACCTGACCTGGGCCAGGCCGGCCGCCAGCGCCGCACGGGCAGCGGCCAGCGTCGTCTTGCCGCTGGCCGCCAGCACCAGGCGCGCCGCCTTGATGCCATCGGCCTGCGTCAGCGTGAGCGCCTGGCCGGCCTTGAGCGCGAAGTCACCGAGCTTGATCGCAGCCTGAGCCTGTTTGGCGACGGCGGCGTCAAGACCTTGCGGCAGCGAGTCGCCGCCGAGCACCACGATGAGAGCGTCCGCACCCACGGTGGCGAGGGCATCCAGCTCTGTGGTTTGAACCTTGAAGTCCATAATGACTGAAAGTAGATAGAAGTGCGTTTGATGTTATTCGATTCATCCACGCGATCAGAGCTGGCCAAGAGCTTCGGCGTCACGCTGGTGGTCATCCTGACCGTCATGCTGACCTACGCACTGATCCGCATGCTGGGCCAGGCCGCCGGCGGCAACATCGCCCCGCAGGACGCCGTGCTGCTGATGGGCTACATGACCATCTCTCACCTGGCGACCATGCTGATCCTGTCGCTGTTCGTCGCCGTGGTCGTCACGCTGGGGCGGCTCTACCGCGAGTCGGAGATGACCATCTGGTTCGCCAGCGGCATCCCGCTGTCGCGCTTCGTACGCCCCGTGCTGCGCACCGGCTGGCCCATCCTGCTGGCCATCGTCGTGCTGCAACTGGTGGTGTGGCCCTGGGGCAACCAGAACAGCGCCGAGCTGCGCGACCGCTACCAGAAGCGCAGCGACCTGTCGCGCGTGGCGCCGGGCCAGTTCCAGACCTCGCGCGACGGCAGCCGGGTCTTCTTCATCGAGCGCGACGGCAACGACCCGGCCACCGGCCGCAACGTCTTCATCCTCGGCAGCGAGCACGAGCGCGAGTCCGTCACCACCGCCTCGCGCGGCCGGCTGCAGATGGAGGGCGACGACCGCTACCTGGTGTTGGACCACGGCCAGCGCAACGAGACCAACACCAAGAGCGGCGAGAAAAGCCTGGCGCGCTTCGAGCAGTACAAGGTGATGACCGACACCCAGGTGCTGTCCAGCGCCAGCCAGCTGCCGCCCAAGGCGCTACCCACGCTGGACCTGCTGCGCAACCCCTCGCCCAAGAACCATGGCGAACTGGCCTGGCGCTTCGGCATGATCCTGGGCGGCATCAACATGGCGCTGCTGGGCGTGGGGCTGTCGGCCTCCAACCCTCGCCGCGCCAACAACTGGAACCTGCTGTTCGCACTGCTGGGCTTCGTCATCTACTTCAACCTGATCAACCTGTCGCAGTCCTGGGTCGGCAACGGGCGCATCTCGCTGCCACGTGCACTCGTGACGCTGCACGGCGGCGCGCTGCTGCTTTCGCTGGCCCTGATCTGGCTGCGCGACAACGCCAACCGCTTCTGCCTGCGCCGCCGCGTGCCGGCGGGAGTGCCGGCATGAAAACAGTACGCCGCCTGCTCTACAAGGACATCGTCGGCTCCGTGCTGATGGTGGCGCTGGCCTTCTTGTCGCTGTTCTTCTTCATCGACTTCGTCGACGAACTGGAGCGCATGGCCCGCCTCGGCGCCGGCGCTGGCAGCGCGGTGCTGCTGGCGCTGATGGAACTGCCCGGGCATGTCTATGAACTGCTGCCCATCGCCGTGCTGATCGGCTCCATCCTGGCGCTGGCGCGGCTGGCGCAGAGCAGCGAGTTCACCATCCTGCGCACCGGCGGCCTGGGGCCGGCCCGCGCGCTGGGCCTGCTGGCCAGCCTGGCCGCCGTGTTCGCGGTGCTGACCTTCACCATCGGCGACTATGTCGCGCCCTACTTCGAACGCGAGCGCGACACGCTGAGCGCCAGCTTCGGCCGCGACCCCGGCGCCGGCAAGCGGGGCGCCTGGCTGAAGGACCACCTGAAGGTCGACGGCGAGGACCGCAGCTACTCGGTCAAGGTCGGCCGCGTGGGCAGCGGGGGCGAGCTGGAAGACGTGCAGATCTACGAGTTCGACGCCCAGGGCCGGTTGATGTCGCGCACGCAGGCCGGCAAGGCGGACGTCGATGGCCAGGGCGTCTGGCATCTGCAGCAGATCAAGCGCATGGTCTGGAACCCGGGCACGGCCAGCGGCAGCGTAGGCAACGTGGTCATCAGCGAACAGCAGTTCGACAAGCTGGCCTGGCGGAGCTCGCTGCACGCCGGCGTCATCGCCGCGGCCGTGCTGCCGGCCATGTCCATGTCCACGCTGGAGCTGTACCGCTACACCGAACACCTGTCGGCACAGGAACAATCGGCCCAGGCCCACAACATCCAGTTCTGGCGCAAGGCCTTCTACCCGTTCGCCTGCTTCGTCATGGTGGCGTTGGCCCTGCCCTTCGCCTACCTGCACGGCCGCTCGGGCGGTATCAGCCTCAAGGTGTTCGGCGGCATCATGCTGGGCATCAGCTTCGTGCTGCTGAACAACGTGGCCGGCCACCTGGGCCTGTTGAAGAACTGGACGCCCTGGGCCGTGGCCGCCACGCCCAGCCTGATCTACCTGGGCCTGTCGATGGCGGCCTTCACCTGGCTGGTCCGTTACCGCTGAAGACATGATGCCCCCACGCTCACTTCGTTCACTGCCCCCCGCGGGGGCGCCAGCGTCCTTCGGGCGGCCATGCGGACGCTGATGGACGGCCTGCTGCTCTTCGCCCACGGCGCCCGCGACCCGGCCTGGGCTCGACCGTTCGAGATCGTCACCGAGCGCCTGCGCGCCGCGCGGCCCGGCACGCCGCTGGCCATGGCCTATCTCGAATTCATGTCGCCCGACATCGAGGCCGCCGCCCGGCAGCTGGCCGATGCCGGCTGCACCCGCGTGCACGTGCTGCCACTGTTCCTCGGCACCGGCGGCCATGTACGGCGCGACGTGCCGCTGCTGCTGGAGCGCCTGCGCGAGCTGCACGGCGACGCCGTCGAGTGGCGGCTGCACGCGCCGCTGGGCGATCAGGACGCCGTCCTCCAAGCGATCACCCAGGCCTGCCTGAGCGTTCTCGAATGAACCTGCATCAATTCCGCTTCGTCCAGGAAGCCGCACGCCGCAACCTCAACCTGACCGAGACGGCCAAGGCGCTGTTCACGTCGCAGCCCGGCGTGTCCAAGGCCATCCTGGAGCTGGAGGAGGAGCTGGGCATCGACATCTTCTCGCGCCACGGCAAGCGGCTGCGCAGCATCACCGAGCCTGGCCAGCAGGTGCTGGCCTGCATCGAGATCATCATGCGCGAGGTCGGCAACCTGAAGCGCATCGGCGAGGAGTACTCGCGCCAGGACAGCGGCACCTTCTCCATCGCCACCACCCACACGCAGGCCCGCTATGTGCTGCCCGCACCGGTGGCCCAGTTGCGCAAGCAGCTGCCCAACCTGCGCATCAGCCTGCACCAGGGCAGCCCCGACCAGGTGGCCCGCATGCTCATCGACGAAACCGCCGACCTGGGCCTGGCGACCGAGTCGCTGGCGCAATACCCCGAGCTGGTCACCCTGCCCTGCTACGAATGGCAGCACGTGATGGTGGTGCCGCGTGAGCACCCGCTGGCGACCAGCGAGCGCATCAGCCTGGAACAGCTCGTCGGCGAGCCGCTGGTGTCCTACCACCCCAGCTTCACCGGCCGCACCCGCATCGACAAGGCCTTCGCCGCCCGCCACCTGACGCCCAACATCGTGCTGGAGGCCATCGACTCCGACGTCATCAAGACCTATGTGCGCCTGGGCATGGGCGTGGGCATCGTGGCCGAGATGGCCATGCGTGAAGAGCCCCCGAACAGCGACCTCGTCGCCCGGCCGCTGGGCACACTGCTGGGCAGCAACGTCACGCGCGTCGCGTTCAAGCGCGGCGCCTACCTGCGCAACTACGTGTACGCCTTCGCCGAACTGCTGTCCGACCGACTGCCCCGCAAGCTCATCGAGCGCGCCATGAATGGCGAGGCCGACGACTTCGGGCTCTGAGCTCTCAGACCCGCTCGTCGAACTGCGAGTCCAGCGGCAGCATGAAGTCCACGCCGTCGCTGCGCTGGCCGGCCTCGAACAGGTCGCGCGCCACGCTGTAGAGCAGCAGCAGGTCGCCGTAGGCCGGCAGCTCGAACTGCTGCACGCCCGGGCCGCCGCCGCGGGCCAGCAGCTCCTGCAGCATCTGCATGGCAGCGGCCGGATCTCCCCACACCACCTGCAGATGCGCAATGACGCTGGTGCAGGCATCCAGGCCACGACCACGCACCAAGCTTTGCGCCCACTGCGGGGCGGGCGTGGCGATCTGCTGCTCGAACTGCCGTGACAGCTGCTCGAACGTCTGCTGATCACCGCGCTGCTGACACATCTCCATCAACAGCAGCAGCGGCATCGCTCCCACATAGCCACGCTTGAGCCGCGCGGCCAGCAGGTCGGCGGCGGCGTCATGCTGGCCCAGCAGTTGCAGGAAGTCCACCTGCTGGCGCAGGTCAAGCAACTCATCGGCGATCGTCAGCTCCTGCGCCAGCGCCGGCGCAGCGGCCTGCACGGGCAAGGGCTGGGTGGCCAGCATGGCGTCGTCGACGGCGGCCGGCGCGGGCGACTCGACCGGGGTGAGCAGCGGCGGGGGCGGCCAGGACATGGGGCGCGGCTGGGGCCGGGTCACGCTGTGCTGCCCCTCGTCGGGCAGGGGCTTCGCCTCGGCCGGCACCAGAGGCGCGATGCCGGGCGAGGGCTGGGCTGGCGGCGCCGCACGGCGCCCTCCGCCCTCCGCCGCCTGCATCGCGCGCCAGTAGGCCAGATCGCGGCGGCGGCGCTCGTCACGCCAGCGGCTCAGCTGATAGGCCCCCACGCCGGCCAGCAGGCCCAGACCCAGGGTCGTCAGCCAGGTGAGCGGATCACGGTAGTGTGACGAGCGCGCTGCGGCGACCGCGGGCAGCGGCGCGGCCACCGGGGGCACCACGGCGACGGCCGAGGCCGCGGACGCCCGCGCGGCCGCCGCTTCGGCCAGCAGCCGGGCCTCCAGGTCCGCGCGCAGCTGGGCCACGGTCTGCTCCAACTGCGTGATCTGCGCCTCCAGCTCCGGCGTCATCTCCATGGCCGGCGCGCTGGCCGCGGCCTGCACGGCGGGCGCCTGGGCCAGCACCTCCGGGCGCTCCATCACCAGACGCGGGCCGCCAGGGCGCGGCGGCCTGGGGCGGGCTCGCGGCTTGGCGGCAGGCGGCGGAGCCTCGGCCTGCGCAACCGCCACGGCCTGCGAGGCGGGCCATGAAGGCGCCGCGATCGGAGGCGCCACGGGAGCCGGTGTCGGCGCGGGCGGCTGCCCCGCGGGCGGATCGACAAAGGCGTTGAACTCACGCGTCAGCCGAAGCGGACAGCCCAGGGCCAACGTGATGCGCAGGGCCGGCTCGTCGATGCGCACCAGGCTCTGCAGCCTCAGGCGCTGCTGCCCCGGCTCGCCCTCGATACGCAACTGCAGCAAGCCGGCGGGGACCCGCGCGTCGCCCGCGTACACCTCGGCCCGTGCACAGGCATCGGTCAACGATTCGCCATCCGCCAGGTTCAGCGGGACGCTGACGTCCAGCGGCTTGCCCAGCACCGACAGCACCTGAGGCCGCCCCAGGCCCAGCGCCTCGGCACCCTGCGCTGCCAGCCCCAGCAGCAGGGCCAGGGCGGGCGTGATGGCAGTCAGCAATGTCGGGCGCGGCGCCTGGAGGGGCATTGGCTGCTGGCGGCTGGGGATGCGGTTGAACGAGGAGGTGAAAACTGCGTGGTTCACTCTAGCATGGGCCTTTCGCCGCTTGCCTCGCGACCGGCACAATGTTCCGCAGCATGAATGCACTCAGCCTCACCCCCGAAGAACGCCAGCAGATCGACCAGGGCCCCTGGTTCTCCAAGCTCTCTGAACCCCTGCGCAACGACATCCTGCAGCGCGCCTTCGTGCGCCGCCTGGCCGACGAGACCATGCTGTCGCACCGCGGCGAGCCCGCCGAGGAATGGTCGGCCGTCGCCAAGGGCGCGGTGCGCGTCAGCTCGGTATCGCTGGCCGGCAAGCAGATCTCGCTGACCTATGTCGAGCCCGGCACCTGGTTCGGCGACATCGCGCTGTTCGACGGCCTGCCCCGCACGCACGACGCCTACGCGCACGGCGAGACCACGCTGCTGTGCGTGCGCAAGGCCGACTTCCGCGCGCTGCTGGCCTCACACAGCGAGCTGTACGACGCGCTGCTGCGCCTGAACTGCCGCCGCCTGCGGCTGATGTTCGACATGATCGAGGACCTCAACACCCGCCCGCTGGCCGCACGCCTGGCCAAGCAGGTGCTGCTGCTGGCGCGCTCCTACGGTGTGCACGAAGGCGACGAGATCCGCATCGGCCTGCAACTCGCGCAGGAAGACCTCGCGCAGTTGCTGGGTGCGTCGCGCCAGCGCGTGAACCAGGAACTGAAGGGCTTCGAGCGCGAAGGCGCCGTGCGCGTGGAGCCCACGCGCCTGGTGGTACTGAGCCGCGACAAGCTGCTGGCGGCGGCGTCACGCTGAGGACACGGCGGCCGGCGCCCTGCTCGCAGAATGGAAAGTTCCCCCTCGCAGGACGACCTCCATGGAAGCATTCACCGGCACACGCCCCCTCGCCCAGCCGCTTGAGACCGCCGCGCTGCAAGCCTGGCTCCAGGCCCATGTCGACGGTTTTGCCGGCCCGCTGTCCATTGAGCAGTTCAAGGGCGGCCAGTCCAACCCCACCTATCTGCTGACGACGCCGACCACGAAGTACGTGATGCGCAGCAAGCCGGCCCCCGTGGCCAAGCTGCTGCCCTCGGCCCACGCCATCGAGCGCGAGTTCCAGGTCATGCGCGCACTGGCGGGCACCGACGTGCCGGTGCCCGCCATGCTGGCGCTGTGCGAGGACGAGTCCGTCATCGGCCGCGCCTTCTACGTCATGGAGTTCATGCCCGGCCGCGTGCTGTGGGACCAGAGCCTGCCGGGCCTGAGCAACGCCGAACGGGCGGCCCACTACGACGAGATGAACCGCGTCATCGCGGCGCTGCACCAGGTCGACTTCAAGGCCCGCGGGCTGGAGGCCTACGGCAAGCCAGGCAACTACTTCGAGCGCCAGATCGGCCGCTGGAGCAAGCAGTACCTGGCCTCGGTCACCGAACCCAACCCGGCGATGGATGCGCTGCTGGCCTGGCTGCCGGCCCACATCCCGGCGTCGGCGCGCGATGAAAGCGAGGTCGCCATCGTGCACGGCGACTACCGCATGGACAACGTCGTGTTCCACCCCACCGAGCCGCGCATCATCGCCGTGCTGGACTGGGAGCTGTCCACGCTGGGCCATCCGCTGGCGGACTTCAGCTACCACTGCATGAGCTGGCACATCCAGACCTCGGGCGCCGCGCGTGGCCTGGGTGGCGTCGACCTCTCCGCGTTGGGCATCCCGAGCGAGCACGACTACGTGCAGCGTTACTGCGAACGCACCGGCCGCGCCGATGCGGGCGCCGTCATGGCCGACTGGAACTTCTACATGGCCTACAACATGTTCCGCATCGCGGCCATCGTGCAAGGCATTGCCAAGCGGGTGGAAGACGGCACGGCCTCCAGCGCCCAGGCGCGTGAGACGGCCAAGAGCGCCAGGCCGCTGGCGGAGCTGGCCTGGAGCTTCGCGCACAAGGCCTGAGCGCCCCCCAGCGGACCCGTCAGGCGATGTGATTGCGGCTCGACGCCGCGAGCATCGCCATTCCCGCGGAGGTTGGCCAAGGTACGCCTAGGACGAAGGTCTTCGGCTCAGCTCGCGTCGGGCCGGACCGACGGTGTCCAGGCGATGGACGTGGTGGTGGGCCAGGCGCCCCCGTCCGAAATCTTGTTGGCCGCCCGGTGCGCCTCGCGCGCCGCAGTCTCCAGCAGCCGCACGAAGGCCTGCAACTTGGGCAGGTCCGGCTCATCCATCTGCGTGCGCAGATAGAGGTTGCCGCGCATGCTCATCAGCACGAAGGGGTGGCCTTCGGGAATCAGATCCTGGCTGGCCTGGGCCAGCGCCGTGCTCAGCTCGCCGTCCAGCCAGTCGTGCGCGAGATCCTTGGTGACGCCGACGACGCCATAGCGCTGACGCACCAGCGGCGAGGCCATGCTGGTCAGCTTGGGGAACATGACCAGCCAGCGCATCTCCTCGGGCGTGTCGGTGTCCACGCGGGTCTTCAGCGTGTCCGTGTAGGCCTCGAAGACGGCACGCTCCAGCTCCTCCATCAGCGTGCGGCACAGCACCATCAGCTGCAGGTCGGAATGCAGCCGCATCTCGCAGCGCATGCGCAGCTCGGCGCCGGGCATGTAGCTGCGCTGGGGCTCGCCCCATTCGATGCGCAGCGGCCCCGGCAGTGCCTTGGGCTGCTCGATCAGGAAGCCCTGACCCTCGCGCGTCAGCGAGAAATCGGCGCCGCGCGCCTCCGCCCAGTCCTGGATGGGGCGCCAGCGCGCCGCGTTCGCACGCGTCACGAGCCAGTGCTTGACTTGCTTTACGACCATGAGTCGACAGAATCGGGCTGATTGCGAAAGCCCCAGCGGAAGGAGGCAGCGAATGATCGAAGTGTATTCATGGCCCACACCCAACGGGCACAAGGTGCACATCATGCTGGAGGAATGCGGCCTCGCGTACCGGGTGCATCCCGTGGACATCGGCGCCGGCGACCAGTTCGCGCCGGACTTCCTGGCCATCAGCCCCAACAACAAGATCCCCGCCATCACCGACCCCGACGGCCCGGATGGGCAACCGATGTCGCTGTTCGAGAGCGGCGCCATCCTGCTCTACCTGGCCGGCAAGACGGGCAAGCTGCTGCCGGCCGACGTGCGCGGCAAGTACGAGGTGCTGCAGTGGCTGATGTTCCAGATGGGCGGCGTGGGGCCCATGCTGGGCCAGGCCCACCATTTCCGCATCTACGCGCCCGAGAAGCTGCCCTACGCGATAGCCCGCTACAGCAACGAGGCCAAGCGGCTGTACTCGGTCATCAACAAGCGACTGGCCCACACCACCTACCTGGGCGGCGCGGCCTACTCCATCGCCGACATCGCGGTGTTCCCGTGGCTACGGTCCTGGAAGAACCAGGGCGTGGACATGGCCGACTACCCGCACCTGAAGGGCTGGTTCGACGAGATCGCCAAGCGCCCGGCCGTGCAGCGCGGGCTGGAGGTGCTGGCCGGCGCGCGCAAGCCGCTGACGGATGACAAGGCGCGCGAAGTGTTGTTCGGCGAGCGCCAGATCCAGCAACGCTGAGCCTCAGGGGCGCACGCCCGGCGGCTGCATCGCCAGGCCGGCGCTGCGGCGCGCGAGGTAGGTCTCCAGCGCCAGCAGCTCGGCGCTGTCCCAGTCCGGCACGCGGGCGCGCACGCCGCTGAAGCAGCCGCGCAGGCGGCGCTGCAGGCTGCCCAAGGCCTGCCATTCCAGCCGGAAGACCGGGTAGTCGTCCACATGGCCCTGAGGGATCGCGCTGCCACCCAGGCGCAGGCCGGCGCGCTCGTCGTGGCATTGCGCGCAGGACAGGTTCAACGCGCCCAGGCGCGTGCCGTACAGGCGCTCGCCCCGCGCTGCAGCCGCGTCCAGCTCGGGGCCGCGTGGCGGCGCCAGCGGCAGGCCGCGCGACTGCTGCGCGACCAGCGCCGTCAACGCCAGCAGTGGCTCGGCCTCGGGTACCCAGGCCGGCTGCTGCTGATGGCGCACGCGGCAACGCTGGATGCGGCCCGGCAGGTTCAGCAGGCCGTCGTCAAACGTCGGAAAGCGCGTCGCCGCGCCGCGCAGCTTCTCGGGCTCGCCGTGGCAGCTGGCGCAGGACTTGGCGCCCTGCCCCCACAGCTCCCGGCCCAGCGCCAGCGCCAGTTGCGCCGGATGCTGGCCGTCATCACCTTGCAGCGTGCGCAGCGCCGGGCTCATCGTGTCGCGGCCGGAGCGGCGCGGGTCATCGGCCTGGGCCGCAAGGTCGAACGCCACCAGCAACAGCCAGGCCGCCTTCATGCGAGGTTCAGCCGTCGCGTCTCGCGATGCTCGAAGCCTCGGTCACCGCGCCAGCTGAAGGCCAGCTCGCCGGCCTTGTCCACACGCAGCCAGAAGCTCAGCCACGGATTGGCCGCGATGGCCGCGTACAAATCGGCAGCAAACACCAGCTCGCCGTCCAGCCGGCACTCGAAGCGCCGCACCAGATCACGCGGCAGTCGGGCGCCGTCGTCGCCGGTGCGGTAGCCGGTCTCCATGGCATGAGCCACCGTCGCGCGGACCTCGAAAGCCTCGCCAGCCTTGATGGCGGCAGGCAAGGTGATGACCGCTCGCGCCGCCATCAGGGTTCCACGCAGGCAGCCAGGGTCACGATGACCTCCACACCCGCCTGCCAGCAGCGACCATCGGCTGCCTTCGCCACGGCCACGATGGTCTGGCTGCGCGCCAGCCGCATGCGGGTGCTGAACTCCGGCTTGGCGATCGCGGCGCCGAAGGTCACGTGCACGACCTCGGGCTCGGGGTTCTGCGGCGTGAACAACGCGAGGCCCACGACCGGCTCACTGGCGGCCACCTGCACCGGCACCGCATTGCCGTTCTCCACCAGCTCGGCGATCACTATCCTCAGCGCCCCCGGCGCCGGATCGCTGCCGGCCCACTTGCGGATGGCGGCCTGCATCGCGTCGTCGCTGGCCTGAGCGACGGGCAAGGCCGCGAACCCGGCCGCCGCCATGACCAGCTCGCGGCGCTTCATTTCGCCAACGTGCCGAGATAGGCCACGATGTCGTCCAGTTGCTGCTCAGTCAGCGCCGTACGACCCTGCCATGCAGGTGCCACATCGCGCAGGCCCGCGGTCGAGCGGAAGGGCGGCATGACGGTGGCAGGGTTGAAGCGGCGCATGTCGGCGATGCGCTCGCGCAGCTCCGCCGGCTGCAGCCGCGCCACGGCTGCCAACGGCGGCGCGAGGTTGCCCTGATTGGCATCGCCCGCAGCCGTCAACGCATGGCACAGCAGGCACAAGCTGGTCGTGCGGTCGGCCACCAGCGCGCGGCCGCGCTCCACGTCACCGGCATGCGCGCCGGCGGCGAAGAGCAAGGCCAGCAGCACCGGTTTCACGCCAGCTTGTGCTTGGCCAACGGCAGGTCACGGATGCGCTTGCCCGTCGCTGCGAAGATCGCGTTCAGCACGGCCGGCGCCGCCACCGCGATGGTGGGCTCGCCCACGCCGCCCCAGAAGCCGCCCGAGGGCAGGACGATGGTTTCCACCGCCGGCATGTGCTCCATCTTCAGCACCGGATAGGTGTCGAAGTTCTGCTGCTCGACACGGCCGTCCTTGATGGTGATCTCGCCAAACAGCGCGGCCGACAGCCCGTAGACGAAGCTGCCCTCCACCTGCGCCGCGATCTGCTGCGGATTGACCGCGTGGCCTGGGTCGGTGGCGGCCACGATGCGATGGATCTTCAGCTCGCCCTTCTTGCTGACGGACACCTCGGCGCAGGCCGCCACATAGCTGCCGAAGCCCATGATCTGCGCCAGGCCCAGATGCCGCCCTTCCCTGCCTTTTGCGCGCGGCCTGCCCCAGCCCGCCTTGGCGGCCACCGCGTTCAGCACGGCCAGATGCTTGGGCGAATTGGCCAGCAGCTCGCGGCGCAGCTCCAGCGGGTCGCGCTTGGCGGCGTGGGCCACCTCGTCGAGGAAGCACTCCAGGTAGATCGCGTTCTGGTTCAGGTTCACGCCACGCCAGAAGCCCGGCGGCACCGGCGGGTTGCGCATCGCGTGGTCGATGAGCAGATTCGGCACCGCATAGCCCAGCGCGCCCTCGGCGCCGCCCGCGTTCAGGCCCTGGAACACGCCCGGGTCGCGGCCGTCGCGGATGTTCTGCGGGAACATGCCCGCCACGATGCTCTGGCCCGACAGGCGCATGTGCAGCGCCGTCAGCTTGCCGGCGGCGTCCAGCCCCGCCGTCAGCTTGCACTGCGTGACCGGGTGGTAGCGCCCCTGCACCATGTCCTCCTCGCGGCTCCAGATCAGCTTGATCGGCGTGCCGGGCATTTCCTTGGCGATGGCCACCGCCTGGCGCACCCAGTCCTGCGTGCCGCCGCGCCGGCCGAAGCCGCCGCCCAGGTGCAGCTTGTGCACCTCGCATTGCGACGGCGGCAGGCCGGCAGACTCGGCCGTGGCGGCCAGCGCCGCCTCGCCGTTCTGCGTGGGCGTCCAGACCTCGCAGCGCTCCGGCGTCCATTTGGCCGTCGCGTTCATGACCTCCATGCAGGCGTGGTTCTGGTGCGGATAGCTGTAGACCGCCTCGACCTTGCGTGCCGCACCGGCCAGCGCCTCCACCACGTCGCCGTTGCGGCTGCCCAGCGCTGCCTCCGGCGCGTCCAGCCCCGCCTTCAGCGTGGCGGCCACGTCGGCGCTGCTGAGCTTGGCGTTGGGGCCCTCGTCCCAGACGATGGTCAGCGCATCCAGCGCGGTCTTGGCCCGCCACCAGGTGTCGGCAATGACGGCCACCGCCGTCTCGCCCACCTTGACGACCTTCTTCACGCCCGGGCGCTTCTCCACCTCGGCCGCGTCGAAGCTCTTGACCTTGCCACCGAACACCGGGCTGTCCTTGATGGCCGCGTTCAGCATGCCGGGCAGTTGCAGGTCCATGCCGTAGATCTGCGAGCCGTCGAGCTTGGCCTTGGTGTCCAGCCGCTTGATCGGGCGCCCCGCCAGCGTCCAGTCCTTGGCGGGCTTGAGCTGGATGTCGGCCGGCGCGGCCAGCTTGGCGGCCTCGGCCGCCAGCTGGCCATAGCTCAGCTTCTTGCCGGCGTGCAGCACCCAGCCGGCCTTGGTGCTGCATTACACGACCGCCCCCCCCCCCACGATGGCCGCGGCCAGGCTCAGCAGCCCCCGCGCCCGCGCGCCGCCCACGCGGTCTCGCCCGCCCAGGGGGCCGCGCTCACGCCGAGCACGATGCGCCCCTCGTGCATGAGCGCCACCTGGGTCGAGAACATCGGATACCCGCGCACGAAGCTCCGTGTCCCGTCGATCGGGTCGAC